>NZ_AP028068.1:305975-611950 GCF_030297155.1 Vibrio sp. FE10
AAGACCGGTGCTTTCGACCACTCAGCCATCCCTCCAACAAATTGTTACTAAAATCAGTCTTACTTGTGTGCTGCTTTAGTTTTGCTTTCAGTTTTTTAAAACTGAAAACGTAAATAAAGCCTGGCGATGTCCTACTCTCACATGGGGAAACCCCACACTACCATCGGCGCTATTGTGTTTCACTTCTGAGTTCGGCATGGAATCAGGTGGGTCCACAATGCTATGGTCGCCAAGCAAATTTTGCGTTTACTTTCAGTTTTTTAAAAACTGAAGGCAAAATAATCTGGAAAGCTAAATCTAAAAGTTATTTCTCTTCAAACTCATTCAAGGTCTGGTATCTCTGAGTCCACAAAACCCCTTGGGTGTTGTATGGTTAAGCCTCACGGGCAATTAGTACAGGTTAGCTCAATGCCTCGCAGCACTTACACACCCTGCCTATCAACGTCGTAGTCTACGACAACCCTTTAGGACACTTATAGTGTCAGGGAAAACTCATCTCAAGGCTCGCTTCCCGCTTAGATGCTTTCAGCGGTTATCGATTCCGAACTTAGCTACCGGGCAATGCCATTGGCATGACAACCCGAACACCAGAGGTTCGTCCACTCCGGTCCTCTCGTACTAGGAGCAGCCCCTTTCAATTTTCCAACGCCCACGGCAGATAGGGACCGAACTGTCTCACGACGTTCTAAACCCAGCTCGCGTACCACTTTAAATGGCGAACAGCCATACCCTTGGGACCGACTTCAGCCCCAGGATGTGATGAGCCGACATCGAGGTGCCAAACACCGCCGTCGATATGAACTCTTGGGCGGTATCAGCCTGTTATCCCCGGAGTACCTTTTATCCGTTGAGCGATGGCCCTTCCATTCAGAACCACCGGATCACTATGACCTGCTTTCGCACCTGCTCGAATTGTCATTCTCGCAGTCAAGCGGGCTTATGCCATTGCACTAACCACACGATGTCCAACCGTGTTTAGCCCACCTTCGTGCTCCTCCGTTACTCTTTGGGAGGAGACCGCCCCAGTCAAACTACCCACCAGGCACTGTCCGTAATCCCGATTCAGGGACCAACGTTAGAACATCAAAACTACAAGGGTGGTATTTCAAGGACGACTCCACCACATCTAGCGACGCGGTTTCATAGTCTCCCACCTATCCTACACATGTAGGTTCAATGTTCAGTGCCAAGCTGTAGTAAAGGTTCACGGGGTCTTTCCGTCTAGCCGCGGGTACACTGCATCTTCACAGCGATTTCAATTTCACTGAGTCTCGGGTGGAGACAGCGTGGCCATCATTACGCCATTCGTGCAGGTCGGAACTTACCCGACAAGGAATTTCGCTACCTTAGGACCGTTATAGTTACGGCCGCCGTTTACCGGGGCTTCGATCAAGAGCTTCGACCGAAGTCTAACCCCATCAATTAACCTTCCGGCACCGGGCAGGCGTCACACCGTATACGTCATCTTACGATTTTGCACAGTGCTGTGTTTTTAATAAACAGTTGCAGCCACCTGGTATCTGCGACTCTCGTCTGCTCCATCCGCAAGGGACTTCACTGATAAGAGCGTACCTTCTCCCGAAGTTACGGTACCATTTTGCCTAGTTCCTTCACCCGAGTTCTCTCAAGCGCCTTGGTATTCTCTACCCGACCACCTGTGTCGGTTTGGGGTACGATTCCTTACAATCTGAAGCTTAGAGGCTTTTCCTGGAAGCATGGCATCAATGACTTCACTACCGTAGTAGCTCGACATCGTATCTCAGCGTTAAAGAAAGTCCGGATTTACCTAAACTTTCCGCCTACGTACTTGAACCTGGACAACCGTCGCCAGGCCCACCTAGCCTTCTCCGTCCCCCCATCGCAATTGTAAGAAGTACGGGAATATTAACCCGTTTCCCATCGACTACGCCTTTCGGCCTCGCCTTAGGAGTCGACTTACCCTGCCCCGATTAACGTTGGACAGGAACCCTTGGTCTTCCGGCGAGGGAGTTTTTCACTCCCTTTATCGTTACTCATGTCAGCATTCGCACTTCTGATACCTCCAGCAGCCCTTACAGACCACCTTCAACGGCTTACAGAACGCTCCCCTACCCCACATACCCTAAGGTACGTAGCCGCAGCTTCGGTGTATAGCTTAGCCCCGTTACATCTTCCGCGCAGGCCGACTCGACCAGTGAGCTATTACGCTTTCTTTAAATGATGGCTGCTTCTAAGCCAACATCCTGGCTGTCTGAGCCTTCCCACATCGTTTCCCACTTAGCTATACTTTGGGACCTTAGCTGGCGGTCTGGGTTGTTTCCCTCTCCACGACGGACGTTAGCACCCGCCGTGTGTCTCCCGGATAGTACTTACTGGTATTCGGAGTTTGCAAAGGGTTGGTAAGTCGGGATGACCCCCTAGCCTTAACAGTGCTCTACCCCCAGTAGTATTCGTCCGAGGCGCTACCTAAATAGCTTTCGGGGAGAACCAGCTATCTCCAGGTTTGATTGGCCTTTCACCCCTAGCCACAAGTCATCCGCTAATTTTTCAACATTAGTCGGTTCGGTCCTCCAGTTGATGTTACTCAACCTTCAACCTGCCCATGGCTAGATCACCTGGTTTCGGGTCTAATCCTAGCAACTGTACGCCCAGTTAAGACTCGGTTTCCCTACGGCTCCCCTAAACGGTTAACCTTGCTACTAAAATTAAGTCGCTGACCCATTATACAAAAGGTACGCAGTCACACCACGAAGGTGCTCCTACTGCTTGTACGTACACGGTTTCAGGTTCTATTTCACTCCCCTCACAGGGGTTCTTTTCGCCTTTCCCTCACGGTACTGGTTCACTATCGGTCAGTCAGTAGTATTTAGCCTTGGAGGATGGTCCCCCCATATTCAGACAGGATATCACGTGTCCCGCCCTACTCGATTTCACTGATTATGATGTGTCGGTTACGGGGCTATCACCCTTTGTTGCGCCACTTTCCAGAGGCTTCACCTGCATCATTAAAAGCTTAAGGGCTAATCCAATTTCGCTCGCCGCTACTTTCGGAATCTCGGTTGATTTCTCTTCCTCGGGGTACTTAGATGTTTCAGTTCCCCCGGTTTGCCTCCTGTTGCTATGTATTCACAACAGGATACGTGCTTATGCACGTGGGTTTCCCCATTCAGAAATCCCAGACTCAAAAGGTTATTACTACCTAATCTGGGCTTATCGCAAGTTATTACGTCTTTCATCGCCTCTGACTGCCAAGGCATCCACCGTGTACGCTTAGTCACTTAACCATACAACCCGAAAGGGTCTCTGTTTTACTTTCGCTTTTGAAAAGCGAAAACAAACTAGTATGGCAACTAACCAAGGTTTTTGGTTGTCATCAAGAAGGGTTAATTCTTGATGACTGTTTGCCGGACTCAATTTACTCTTTGTTTCCACTTTTTAATAAAAAGTAGAATCAAAAAATGAACAATCATTTCTGATCATTCGAATACAAGACACTTGAATGTGTTTGTTGTGTTTATACCGTTCTTAATAAATAAGAGCAGATAAACATTGAGAACTTTTAAATTTGATTTGAATTACTCATAAGTAATCAAATCAGTCAGCTTTCCAAATTGTTAAAGAGCAAGAGTTTTTCAAGTTTTAAACTTTCAAAACCATTTTTAAAAACTCTCATCAGACTTATGTCATCAGAGAATGTTTAAAGATGGTGGGCGATACCGGGCTCGAACCAGTGACCCCCTGCTTGTAAGGCAGGTGCTCTCCCAACTGAGCTAATCGCCCATGATAGTTTCTTTTGTCTTCACTTTTAAAAAGTGAAAATAAAAGCCATCCTTCATGGAGAAAGAATGGTGGAGCTATGCGGGATCGAACCGCAGACCTCCTGCGTGCAAGGCAGGCGCTCTCCCAGCTGAGCTATAGCCCCATATTTTATTTCCTTGGGAGGAAATGGTGGGCGATACCGGGCTCGAACCAGTGACCCCCTGCTTGTAAGGCAGGTGCTCTCCCAACTGAGCTAATCGCCCCAAATTTTTATTTCCTTGGGAGGAAATGGTGGGTCGTGCAGGATTCGAACCTGCGACCAATTGATTAAAAGTCAACTGCTCTACCAACTGAGCTAACGACCCAATGGTATCCCGTAGGGGAGTCGAACCCCTGTTACCGCCGTGAAAGGGCGGTGTCCTAGGCCTCTAGACGAACGGGACACTGCTAATTCATCTCCACTTAAAAAGTAGAAACAAACTTCGAAGAACCTTGGGAGTTCTTCTTCTCTTTGCTTTTCTAAACCTAATCAATCTGTGTGGACACTCATCGTGGTATCTTCGTATAAGGAGGTGATCCAGCCCCAGGTTCCCCTAGGGCTACCTTGTTACGACTTCACCCCAGTCATGAACCACAAAGTGGTGAGCGTCCTCCTCGAAAGGTTAAACTACCCACTTCTTTTGCAGCCCACTCCCATGGTGTGACGGGCGGTGTGTACAAGGCCCGGGAACGTATTCACCGTGACATTCTGATTCACGATTACTAGCGATTCCGACTTCATGGAGTCGAGTTGCAGACTCCAATCCGGACTACGACGCACTTTTTGGGATTCGCTCACTATCGCTAGCTTGCTGCCCTCTGTATGCGCCATTGTAGCACGTGTGTAGCCCTACTCGTAAGGGCCATGATGACTTGACGTCGTCCCCACCTTCCTCCGGTTTATCACCGGCAGTCTCCCTGGAGTTCCCGACATTACTCGCTGGCAAACAAGGATAAGGGTTGCGCTCGTTGCGGGACTTAACCCAACATTTCACAACACGAGCTGACGACAGCCATGCAGCACCTGTCTCAGAGCTCCCGAAGGCACACCTGCGTCTCCGCTGGCTTCTCTGGATGTCAAGAGTAGGTAAGGTTCTTCGCGTTGCATCGAATTAAACCACATGCTCCACCGCTTGTGCGGGCCCCCGTCAATTCATTTGAGTTTTAATCTTGCGACCGTACTCCCCAGGCGGTCTACTTAACGCGTTAGCTCCGAAAGCCACGGCTCAAGGCCACAACCTCCAAGTAGACATCGTTTACGGCGTGGACTACCAGGGTATCTAATCCTGTTTGCTCCCCACGCTTTCGCATCTGAGTGTCAGTGTCTGTCCAGGGGGCCGCCTTCGCCACTGGTATTCCTTCAGATCTCTACGCATTTCACCGCTACACCTGAAATTCTACCCCCCTCTACAGCACTCTAGTTCACCAGTTTCAAATGCAGTTCCGAGGTTGAGCCCCGGGCTTTCACATCTGACTTAATGAACCACCTGCATGCGCTTTACGCCCAGTAATTCCGATTAACGCTCGCACCCTCCGTATTACCGCGGCTGCTGGCACGGAGTTAGCCGGTGCTTCTTCTGTTGCTAACGTCAAGATATGCAGCTATTAACTACACACCCTTCCTCACAACTGAAAGTACTTTACAACCCGAAGGCCTTCTTCATACACGCGGCATGGCTGCATCAGGCTTTCGCCCATTGTGCAATATTCCCCACTGCTGCCTCCCGTAGGAGTCTGGACCGTGTCTCAGTTCCAGTGTGGCTGATCATCCTCTCAGACCAGCTAGGGATCGTCGCCTTGGTGAGCCATTACCTCACCAACTAGCTAATCCCACCTAGGCATATCTTGACGCGAGAGGCCCGAAGGTCCCCCTCTTTGGCCCGTAGGCATTATGCGGTATTAGCCATCGTTTCCAATGGTTATCCCCCACATCAAGGCAATTTCCTAGGCATTACTCACCCGTCCGCCGCTCGACGCCCATTAAATCCTCCGAAGAGTCAATAATGTCGTTTCCGCTCGACTTGCATGTGTTAGGCCTGCCGCCAGCGTTCAATCTGAGCCATGATCAAACTCTTCAATTTAAGATTTTGTCGGCTCAATGAATACTGACTTCAAAACTACAAAAAGTAATTCTAAAGCTATTATCTTTCCAACAGAAAGATAATGAATTGACTGTGCCAAATACCTTCTTTCTACAAGAGAAAGTAGTTATTCGTATTGGTCACTCAGTTCATTGAAACCAAAGTTGATTCCGAGGAATCTGTTTTACTTCTCTTAATAAAAAGGGAAGATAAAACATTTTGATATTCATCAACGAGTACCCACACAGATTGATAGGTTTAAATTGTTAAAGAGCTTTGCTTATCGAAACTTTCTTTTTACAAAGAAACCCTTGAAAGCGGACGTGAATTCTAGCGATTTAATCTTAAGTGTCAAACACTTTTTAAAATTAATTTCTTTCGAACTTTCCGTCTTACTGATTACCGCTAAAGCCTTGTGGCGTCTGCCGTGTCAGTGAGGCGGCATTATAGAGATCATCGAAAACATGGCAACCCCTATTTTAATAAAAATTCAAAAAAGTTGCTTAAGCGGCTACTTTTACATCAAAACCCTCTTTCACAGGTTAAAGCTCATACAATCAAGAGCATATAACTTAGAATTTTGCGACTAGATCTTTCGAGAACGCCTCTATATCCAGTTCGATACTCCACTTTTCACCTAACTCTACTATGTTATCTAGTGATTGCTGAACCGTTTTTATCGTCAATGTATTGTTATCTAGGTCGTATACCTGTTTTTGCGTAGTGTAATAGAAGTAAAGGATAGTTAACGCTTCTCGATCGCCTTGCTCAGCTTTTGGTTGAATACGCTTAAGCTTACGATAGATTTGATTGTGAACTTGTTTAAGGTTCCACACATAAAGCGCCTCTTTAAAGTAATCATGCCCTTTCACACGACTCGCAATAAACGCATTCAAGGCGACTGATAAAATCACCCCGAGTACATTCAAATGGAAATTGCCTGTCGCTTCCCCACTAGCGGATCCAGCTGAACCAAAAAGTTCAATCAGAATGCTACCGAATACGATGGCAAACAAGGCGAGTGACCCAACCAATGAAACCAACAGTAGGTTCATATTCTTTTTATATTCTTCTTTATTAATCTTCTGTAACTTCATCGACTACTTCCTTATGTAAGTCACCTAATAACTTGCGCATACTATCTATGTAAACCTTGGTTCGCTTCAACCTTTACCATCTTGTAATGTGGTCACTCTCTATTTAATACGTAAAGCTCTTCTGATCAGTACTATACATAACTCCATTTGACTTCATTAATAGAAAAGAGTTACATACCGCCATAATTTTGGTTATTCATCAATTCATGCTGATAAAGCCTGTTTCGCTTTATCACATACTGACAAGGTACATTCCATGCGTTCATTTGTATTACGCGCTCGCGCAGCCCCTACAGAGAGTAAACTTATCTTAGAAGGTGTTGGACAAGACGCCCATACCGAGATTCTGGCTCATACTCTGATGAACACGATCTTCGTTGCTCAATCTCACCGTGAGAATGTCACCGTGCACCTTGTGCTAGAGAGTACTAAAGACTTTTCACGTACCATTACATTCGATTCAAATGAGATCACCAACATTGGTGGCTTCCATGAGTCTGCATTGTTATCAGCGGTAGTGCGTGCGGTTGATGCTTCTCAGGGTATGACGAAAGAGCAAACTCGTCAGGTTGAACCGGGTATCACTGTTCGTACGATGAGCTTTGAAAAGTTGGTTAAAGAACTGGCTGAAGACCACCAACTGTACATGATGGATAAGAAAGGCGACTTTATCCGTGATGCAGAGATTGCGGAAAACCCATGTTTCCTTCTGACTGACCATATCCCTATGCCGAAGAAAAGCTACAACAGCTTGAAGCGCTTAGGGACAGAGAAAATCAGTTTAGGTCCAAACATGCTGTTTGCTTCTCAGTGTGTTGTGTTGATCAACAATGAGCTTGATTTAAGAGACTTCTGATTCAACCTTATAACTATTGAAATAAAAATGGAGCGATCACGCTCCATTTACTCCTTTGTTCAGTTAACATCCGCACTAAAAACGAGCTTCAACTGTCATCCCTTCAACCCAATACTCTTCTGGCGGTGCTGTAATAAAGTCCAATACAACTTTCAAATACGCCGGCTGACCTTCAAACGGGCTTACTAACTGGCTTGGTAATTTGCTCACAACTTCTACCGAATCGGACACTTCAGCTTCAAAAGAGCTACCGTTAGGAAACTTTACCAACGCATTTGCTCCCTTTACCGCGTCTTCTAAATATTTAGGGTCTAAGTAAGCCACGATATGAGGAACGGTATTTTTTGCTATCGTCACTAGCTCATCGCCTTCAAAAACACGCTGCCCTTCGACAACATGTATGTCTACGACGCGACCTGCATAGGGAGACTTTACAGATAACTCCTGCTCTCTTACACGCTTAAGGGCTAAATCTTTCATCAATGAACGTTTAGCCTGACTAACTGGTCCAGCTAACTCCCGCTCCTCTTCAGCCAATTTAGCGCTTTGATAATCAAGCTTTTGTTGATTCAACTGGTTATTCAGCGAGTTACCCATTCCAACAATACTGGCATAATCCACATCCGATACTTGTCCTTTTTTACGATATTCTTCATAACGTTTTTGAATTTGCTGTACTTTACTGAGGTTCCGACGCGTTTCTGCAATACCGTTTAAGTGCAATGCTTCCATATCGCTTGGTAAATTGACTTTTAACCTTAACAGCTCCGCATGTATAAACTCAATTTGAGCTTCAATTTCCAAATTCGTCAATTGAATTGCAGTCTGTGCTCGCTCCACTTGAGTGCCGTCGTCTATGGGTATCGGCCCAACAATGCCTGCAACCTTAGCAGTCAGAGTAACTGGATAAGACGTAACAATAGCCGGAGCAATCACGAGAAAATTTGTCTTCAAGAAAAAATAAGCCACGAATAAAAGTGGGCTTATTACCAAGCTCAAGATCAAATACCAACGAAAGCGATAGCCCCCTCTTTTTGCTTGTCCGTAAGCAACCTTTACACCGTCATCCGATTGAGGTTTGTTTTTTTTATCCAGATGAAATTTTACTTTCATTGCTAAAACCTTTTGCCTTTTTTCAATACCCACCAAGGAGCCATACTCGACTCTTCGTGACTTCTTCTAAATAATTCATTAACCATGGAAAACGCAGTAATCAAGCGCATAAAAAACTGATAAAAAGGATAGAGGGGTAGCCATTTAGCCATTCTTAGATCCTCTTTCTCCCTTTCAGAAACTAAACCAATGTAAACAGTAAAAAATATAATTACGGTAAACAAATACACGCAATAAATTAGAATCATCAATGCAGCAACAAAATCAATTGAGTGAACCCAAAATATATAAAACATGAACACTGAAACTAGAATCGGCAGCAATACATTTTGCAATACACCATAAACGAGAGTGAAGATGAAATTCCCCCAACCCAGTAAACGGGGGGTTAGTCCTTCATTGTGTTTCCTCAAAAACAGAAACAATAAATCTCCGTCCCATCTAAGCCTTTGCTGTACTAATCCTTTTAAGGTATGAGGCACGTCAGTATGACCGACAGCTCTTGGTGCAAAAGCCAATCTATTATTTGGGTAGCGTTTCTTATATTGTTTAAGCCTCATCGTTAAATCGAGATCTTCAGCCGTATGCGTATCCCAACCTCCAACTTGTTTTAATACATTTTTTCTAAATGCACCAAAGGCTCCAGAAATATTATTTAGCACTCCCCAGTTTGAGAGCCCTGTTTTTCCTGCTTGCATAGACAACATATATTCTAGAGACTGCATACGAGTAAGTAAGTTGTCCTGCCAATTTCTTACACGCAACGCACCACCTGAAGCAATCACATTCTTGTCAGTAAATTGCTTCATCATTTGCAGTGCCATATCGTTATCAAAAGAAGTATCGCCATCAACATTTATAACAAAATCGCCGGTGGCATTATCTAAACCAGCATTCAACGTTGATACTCTTCCTCCCCTTTGCCACTTAGGTATAACTCGAACATTTCGATTTTTTACAGATTGATGTCTCTGCTCACCTCGAATCGCAGCTTGATAAGTATCTTCATTCTGAGCTGCACCATCAACTACCGCTAACACTTCAATCTTTCCGGGATACAGTTGCTCAACTAGTGTGTCTATCGTAATTTCAATCGCATCTCCTTCGCCATAACAAGTAATGACGAAAGATATGCTCGGGTATTCTGTTGTCTCAATATCACTCTCAGAATAAGACCAACGAAATATCCCTGTTAACACGAGTAAAAAAAGTGGCAGTTCAACAATAACCATCATGGGGAACAGCATGAGCCATAGCTCTGTATTTTCGAGTAACATCCCCCAAAAATATTGTTGAAGATTGAGGCTATTCGACAGCATAAATTTCGCCGACTTTACTCTCTAACCATGCCCCAACATCCTCTTTAACTATGGGGTCAGGAAGGCTCCAAGCAAACACATTCAATGTAAAATCGTCGTCTTCAATAAGTAGACAAAGGGCTTCTATTTTTTCACGCAGAACATTGATATGTTCCATCTTAGCTTTAGGCATAAATACGAAAAGAACATCACTTTTGTACTGACAACAAATATCTGAGTCTCGAAACAAACCGTTAAGGCGCTCAGTAATTTGCTCGATCAAAGCAAACATTTTCGCATCTCCATTCTTGGATACATATTGAGCTAAATCAGGGAGATGCAGCCCTAGGAGAAGGTGATCTTCTTGATGACGGATAGCGATACGATTGACCCAATCAAGGAGGTTTGAAAAATACCCGCTGTCTACTTTGCCGCGTAGTGTCAGCTCTGGAGCAGATAATTTGACGCCGTGACGGAATATATACTCGCCCTGCACACCTAATTTTAATGAATAGATTTTCCTGACAACCAACTGAGAAACATCATTCTTGGCATCACAACTAAAACAAACAGCCAAAGTCTCAGCTTCAGAAAAGGAATGAGAACAAACGTTACATGAATGAGTCTCTAGCGGGCGGTCATAATCCACACCGATATGACGAAGTTGAGTTAAACATTTAGGGCATTCCAGTTTATGGTTACGTTTAAATTGTCCTTGTTCGGCTACATGACCACAGGTGAAACAATGTAATGAGACACGCTCGGTAATATCAATGTCTTTACATGAAGGGCACACTTCGATGTAATTCAAATGAGCACTAGCGCAGTCAGAACATACACGGACTCGATTGATCAACTCATCATATTCAAACGTATCACGCTTGGTTTCTGACAAAACAAAACGATATGTAGAACTTAACTCTGGATAATATAAGTCGACTAAAGGGTAAGAATATATCGATTTCAGAGTCAGGGATCGATGAGGGACTAGTCGTCGATCTTGCTCCAACCCTAACCATCCAATTAAAGGGTCTAAAGCATCCGTCGATTCGGAAACACTGTTCAACGTTCTACTATGTTGGGTCAGTTCGTCCTCAATAGTCTCTTGATTTAAAACTCCATCAGATAAACAAACTGATAATGCGCTAGTTTCAAATACATAAATCTTCCAAGACCAAAACTTTCTGCAACGGTGAAGTTGACTTAATAAATCATCTTGTACACTGGCTTCTGTGTTTAGAAAAACTACACCACCTAACAACTCTGGTAGTTGCTCAATATCACTTACTTGTGCAATATCAAATCGATCTTCCGTATCAACTATTGGGGTCCCAAGACAGTAAATTTTTAATTTATCTCTCATTCATTAACTCCATACTTTTGACACTTCCACCGTCAAATAAACGTAACATTCTGAATATTAATGAATGCTATTGGATTGGTCGGCCTTATACAAATACTAGATATCGATGTAAAAACAGTCCAATCATTAACCAATAATATAAGATACTGACACCATTACATTAACAACACTGAAACATATATATTAATGATAGTTTTAAAATTATAGATAAACAGCGCTCCAAAAATTGGATTGCGAGACTTTTTTCAGACTCATTACATCAACTTTCGGAGCAATGCCTCTCTCTAACTCATTCAATCTTATAAATTTCTCATATCACTTCTATACTGATTCCAATCTTAATTAATCGTGTTAAAGGCAAAGGATGAGCGTATTAACCGTATTCTTCTGTGGCACAGGCTCAAACTCAGAAGACAACAATCACAAAAACTATGTTTCTGGCGAATTGATTTCGACGCTAGCGAAGAATGCAACGGGCAGAGACATGATTGACTACATTCAGGTGGATGGGGTTGGCAGTGGTAATCAGAACGAGTGGTTGAAGCAAGGTAAGGATGACACCTATTCTGGAGTTAAGGGAACATTGCTAGGCAAAGGCATCGACAGCAATATGCGCCATGTACTGAATATCTTGCGCGGAAGCCAACAAGATAAGAATGACTACATGAAACGAGCCAAAGGACTGCTTAGTGAATCTCGCCCAGAAAAGTCAGCTTGGCCTTTTGCAACCAACCAGAAATATCAAGATTGGTTGAAAGATTCACAAGCTCTAGCTGCAGACTTAAAACAAGGGATTGCCGCTCGCCAACAAAACATTGCGATTGAACGCCAAACGAAACCCATTAGCCAAGTTAACATCGTAGGTTGGAGCCGCGGAGGTGTCAGTTGCTTTGAACTGGCGAACCGAATGCTCAAAGATCCCAAGCTAAGTCATATTCCAGTCAACATCTTTGCGTGTGATCCCGTTCCCGGTGGGATGAACGCATTCAAGGATTACAAATTACTGGGCAAAAACGTCAAACAGATTGTATGTGTTTTTGCCGAAGACGAACGCTCATTGGCTTTCAAAGCGAGAATGCCGCGCTTGTCTCCTTCCACTAAATATTACACAACCTACATGCCAGGCCGACACGGTACTTTGGTAGGCAATGCCAATACCTCCGGCGGGAGTAAAGGTGCGGGGTTACTTACTGGCCCTGGACTTGTTACCCGAGACTTCATGGAAAAGGTATTAACGGGCTGGGGAACGCAACTCAAGGCAAACTCGACGTTGAACTTTTCTAGGCAGCGCATTATCGAGTTATACGAGCAAATGCGCAATAATGAAGAATACTTCAATAAAATGCACGGCATGACTTACACGGCAAAGAACCGACTGTTATGGACAAGCAAAGATAGAATCGGTCAGCAGAGAGAGCGTCGCTATGGGATTCCAATGTATCGCTTTCAGTTCCCCGGAATCACTAACAATTATGGCGATGCTATTAATCGTCATCACTGTGATGTGTTAGCCACCAATGCTTTCGCTGCATACGGTACTTCGGCTGCGCTGCCAAACGCAGTCTGATAATCATGCTTTGTTAAACACATTTCAGGGCGGAACAACCTAAACAAAAAAAGAGCTCAATTATGTGAGCTCTTTTTTATTATCGATGTCTTGTTATCGATGGTGTTCTTGTAATCAGAACTGATTAACCAAAGATAAAGCTGTATAGGAAGCCTGCGCCCATCGCCATGCTTAGAATAACGAATAGGAATGCTGCAATCATTTGGTTTTTGAAGATTGATTTAAGCAGGATAACTTCTGTCAAACTTGCACCCGCACTACCAATGATCAATGCCATTACCGAACCTAACGCCATACCTTTCTGAACTAGAGCAGCACTTAGTGGAATTACCGCTTCAGCACGAATGTACAGTGGAATACCAATCACAGCCGCTACAGGAATCGCATACCACATACCTTCACCAGCGTATTCAGCAATTAGGTCTGTAGGAATGAAGCCGTAGATGAATGAACCAATCGCGATACCCATCATTAGGTAAGGGAAAACTTGTTTGAAGTCTTTCCAAGTTGAGAACCAAATTCTCATCCAACGGCTAGGCTCTTTCTTCTCTACGATTTCAGCCGTCGCACTTCCATCCGTTGAGCAGCATGAAACAGTAACTTGTGGCTCTTCTTTTTTCGAATCGCAGCAAGATGTCTCTTTCGCCATTACAGGTGCAGGTTCACCACATGCACTTGTACCACATGAAGACTCTGCCTTCGCTGGCGCTGCTTTCTTAGGAGCAGAATCACCACAGCTAGTGCCACAGCTTGAAGCAGAACCTGTCGATTCATACGCTTCAGGTTTTACGTAACGCTCAAAGCCAAGCTTCTCAAGTGCGTATCCTGCCACTACCGATACCGTCATTGCGACTAAGAAGTAGAACACCGCCACTTGCCAGCCGAACGTAATCACGAACAAACCAATGATCACTGGGTTCAATAGTGGGCTACCGAATAGGAACACCATCATTGGACCGAAACCCGCTCTTGCACGGAGTAATCCTTTAAGGAAAGGAATGGTCGAACATGAACAGAAAGGCGTAATCGCACCCAATAGCGCTGCAACCACATAACCCTTACCGTTACGCGAGCTCAGAATAGATTGAATCTTCTCTGGTGTAAGAAACTCTTGTAGAATCCCAACAATGTAGCTGATCGCCAAGAAAAGGATGATTAGCTCTACTGCTAAGAAAGCGAACATATCAAGTGCGTCTTTCAGCATTGTTAACATTTCATTGCTCATAATTAACTCCAAACTGGATTTAAGGTCGTACTCTATGAGGAAAGTAATCAACCCTTAATTTCGAATATTCTCGAATTATAGAAATATTTCGTAACAGATCAAGCTTTATTTCGATAAAAATCGAATTGAATTTCAAAAGAACGGATTTTCAATGACTTATAGAATCACGCTTTTTACATTTGTATTTGGGTTACATTTCGACTAATATCGAAATTAAATCTTGAGGAGTTAATATGAACTTAGAAGTCGTTGCGAAAGCACTTAAAGAGTTGGGCCACCCTATTCGCCTAACTATTTATAAGAGTGTCGTTAAAGCTGGCTACCAAGGCATTGCAGTTGGCGGCCTACAAGAAGAGCTAGGTATTCCTGGTTCTACCTTGTCTCACCACATTTCAAGCCTAGCGTCGGCAGGTCTAATCAGCCAAAGACGTGAGGGAAGAACCCTATTTTGCGTAGCAGAGTATGAATGCCTAGAAGGCGTGATTGATTTCTTACAAGACGAGTGTTGCGTGAATGAACAGTGCAACTAAAGCACCTTTGAATAAGGCACCTTTGAATAGGGCATCTTTGAATTTGGAACAAGTTTGGGCTGAGTATCAGCAAGCGTTAAAGTCATTCTTGCATTCCAAGGTCAACAACACCGCTGATGTCGACGACTTACTGCAAGAGATCTTGATTAAGACTTATCAAAACTTAGATAAGGTGCAAGATGCGAGCAGCGTAAAATCGTGGCTATTCCAATTAGCCAATCACACCATTATCGACTTCTATCGTAAACATGCTCGACAACAGCGTGACAGCCAAATTGATGCTGAAGATCTATGGTTCACCGATTTAGACCACAACTCTGAGTTCAAACAGAAGCTTTCATTGTGTATCGAACCCTTTATTCAGGCGCTACCAGAACAAAGTTCATCATTGCTGCTTGCTGTCGACATCAAAGGTCAAAGTCAGAAAGAGATCGCAGAGGCGCAAAACGTCAGCTACTCAACGGTTAAGTCTCGCGTTCAGAAAAGTCGCGGGGATCTTAAGAACCTGTTTGAAGAGTGCTGTAACCTGTCACTTGACCAACAAGGCAATGTGATTGACTGCGAACTCAAGCCAGACAACGATTGCAGTAGCTGCTAATAGCTAATTCGAATCCGTTATTTAAATAGAACAAAGCCAGCAATTGATGCTGGCTTTGTTATTTTCATAATCTGTAAATCACTTTGCTTAAGCTAGCCCAGTCCTTGAGCAAACCTAGTGTTTGAGCGAACCTAGTACTTGTGCGGACTTAGCTACGCTGCTTCCGCTTTGACGACCGGTTGATAGCGCCCTGGCTTATGGTTCATCGCTAGAATCAAGTTAGTGACTATCGCACCAAGCACAGACAGTAAGACCAGTGACACATCAACAATAAACAGTGAAAGCACAACAATCGTGCAGTCTAATGCCATCTGAACCTTGCCCGCGCGAATTCCAAAACGTTCTTGTAAGAACAGTGCCAGAATGTTGAAGCCACCTAAGCTCATCTTATGACGGAAGATCACCAGCATGCCGGTACCAATAAGGCCACCGCCAATTAACGCTGCATACAATGCATGAATTTCAGCAATCTGAATCACATGATACAAGTGATCCACGGCGAACGAAACAATCGAAACTGCGATAAACGTATTGATGGTAAAGCGCCATCCCATACGAGCGACCGACAAAATATAGAAAGGTAAGTTAAGTGCGAAGAACACTTGGCCAAAGCTTAAGTCTGTCACTTTGGTAATGAAGATTGCTAGACCAGCCGTGCCTCCGGTGAGCAAACCGACTTGATTGAAAAAGATAACGCCGAGTGAAACTAATGCGCTACCTAAGATCAGTGCCAATAAGTTTTCGCGAAGGTTATGATCTTTATCCATGTGAATGACTCTCCCTGAATCTTTTAACATCGCGTTTCAGTAGTTTGAAACGATTTACGCCCAAATTTACGATGTTTGACAAATAAGTCGAGTGAACAGCCAATGTTACTTAGTGATTAGTTTGTATATTAGTTTTTACAGTTTTGTGAAATCTTCGCTTAAACAGACAGTTATAATCTTGTATTTGGACTTTCATTCTTAATTACCTACTTCTATCTATTAACCAACAAACCTCGAGTTTTCCAAATTATTGGTCACGTTTCGCCCTAAATCTAGCAACGCATAAAACCATGCATAGATCTATGCATAAAACGCATAGACTAAATCACAAATGGTCATTTGATACATACCTCACTCGTCATTATGATGCGCGACTTCTTACAACATTGAGCGCATGTAAACACCTTATGTTTTCACAATCTCTTTTTGCCCAACTGGCCAGAATGACGCTATTTCTCGTCATTAGTTTGGTTATTGTGCATCACAGTCAGCCATTGATTGATCTTCTGGCTCAGCATGCCGTAAGCAGTGGGTGCCACCAGCAGTCAGGGCACGAACATCACCATGAGATGACTGACCAGCACATGTCAGCGCAAGACCACTCACATCACCACCATTAATTTAAGAGTATTAGAATGAGCATTTTCCGTTTTCCTTTACTGGTATGGCTTGGGATCGGCACACTTATTATCAGTCTAGGGATCAGACAATCATTCGGCATTTTCATGATGCCAATTTCAGATCATTTCGGCACGGGTCGAGAGTTTTTCAGCTTCGCTATTGCTCTACAAAACCTGTTGTTCGGTATGTTCCAACCTTTTGTTGGTATGGCTGCTGACAAATGGGGAGCAAGACGCATCATTATTGCTGGCGCATGTGCTTACGGTTTGGGTTTACTTCTTACCTCAATTTCTACCGAATCAAGCATGCTTTACGTTTCATTGGGCGCACTGGTTGGCCTTGGACTAAGTGCAACAAGCTATGTGATTGTGTTAGGCGCAGTAGCAAAAGTAGTACCTGCGGAGCATGCGGCTAAGGCATTTGGTTTAACCACAGCCGCAGGTTCGTTTGGTATGTTCGCGGTGATTCCGGGCGCGCAATACATGTTGAATGAATTCGATTGGCAAAGTGCGATGCAAGTATTTGGCGTGCTTTGTTGTTTGATGATCTCTTTTGCCCTGTTTATGCGAGCGCCGAAATCGACAACCAATAAACAAGTAGAAGACAACCAAACACTAAAAGAAGCGCTGTCTGAAGCATTTGCGAACAAAAGTTATTGGTTAATTCATGCAGGCTTCTTCGTGTGTGGTTTCCACGTGATGTTCATTGCGACGCACTTACCAAGTTACTTAGCCGACAAGAACCTACCCGCGAGCAGCGCAGCAATGGCACTGGCTTATGTGGGTATCTTCAACATCTTCGGGTCTTATTTCTGGGGTGTGATGGGCGACAAGTTCAGCAAGCGTCATGTAATGTCGGCACTGTACTTAGTTCGTACTGTGGTTATTGGTGCGTTTGTGACTCTGCCAGTAACGGAATCAACCGCAGCTATCTTTGGTGCAGCGATTGGTTTCTGTTGGTTGGGTACAGTTCCGTTAACGTCTGGTTTAGTTCGTCAGATCTTTGGTGCTCGTTACCTGTCGACTTTGTACGGCTTGGTTTTCTTTACTCACCAAGTAGGTAGCTTCTTAGGCGCTTGGGTTGGCGGTCGTATTTACGATTACTACGGATCTTACGAGCCAATCTGGTGGTCAACGGTGGTACTGGCATTTGCAGCAGCACTTATCCATTTGCCTATCAATGACAAACCGATTGAGCGACTGAAATTGGCAATGGCTTAACGTTTTATGCTGACTCCCCCACTAGCGTAAGCAATAAGTCGTTCCAATAAAGCGAGTGAGTATTGAAAGGAAGTATCCTGATATGTTCACTCGCTTTTTGTTGGTCGCTATAATCGAAATAATAACTAGCGAAACTTGCATAAACCTCACTGAATAATAAGACTATTTCCATCGTTTTACTTTATAGTATTCGTTCGCTCCTTTAAAACTAATCCGCAGGCTTATGGAATACCTAGATCAGACCGCCCTTATCGCGATGGCACTCATTTTTGTCGGCTCATTTGTGCAAACAGCTATCGGCTTTGGTTTGGCTATTGTAGCTGCCCCGCTGTTGTTTTTAGTCTCACCAGAGTATGTACCCGCGCCTATCTGTCTCGTTGGCCTGTTCATTTCTATATTCAATGCGTTTAAGCACCGAGCAAACATTTCTATCGGCGGATTAAAAATTGCTTTGCTTGGACGTATTCCAGGTTCGATTGCGGGTGGTGCTTTATTAGTGATGGTTTCAACGAGCGTGCTATCACTTTGGTTAGGCTTGTTGGTGGTATTTGCTGTGATTGTCAGCTTGCTGCCGTTTAGGTTAGAGCCAACACCGACCAAGATGGGCATTGCTGGGTTCTTCTCAGGATTTTTTGGCACCAGTTCGGGTATTGGTGGGCCACCGATGGCACTGCTGCTGCAACACCAAGATGCCAATCAACTTCGTGGTAACCTTTCTGCGTTTTTCGTGTTTAGTTCTATCATTTCATTACTGGTACAGATCCCAATTGGCTTCTTCACGATGCACCATTTGATCATCACAATCCCGTTACTTCCTGCGGCTTGGTTGGGTTACAAAGTGGCGTTGATGACCACACAAAGCATTCCTAAAGAGAAGATACGTATCGGTTCTTTATTGCTATGTTCTATCAGTGGCTTTACTGCTATCTGGCAGGGCTTAGCTGGCTAGTTCATAACGAAAATGCTAATAAAGAAATAAGCGCAGATCTAACACCAACCTATTGAAAGGACGCTCTATGACATACGACGAGTTCAATGCATTTTGTGAGTCACAACCTGCCACCAGCTATGTGATGCAGTGGAATAACTCTCACGTTTGGAAAGTGGGTGGGAAAGTGTTTGCGATTGGTGGTTGGGGGCCGAAAGACGAGCCTGCATTTATCTTCAAAGCGTCCGATCAGAATTTCGACTTTCTGAAAGAGGAGCCCGGTTATAAACCTGCTCCCTACTTTGCTTCACGTGGTATGAAATGGATTCAGCTGTTTGAGAGCACACCAGAAAGAGATGAGGAGCTGAGATACTACCTCACTGAGTCACACCGAATTGTGTCTTTAGGGCTAACCAAAAAGAAACGAGCAGAACTCGGTCTCAATCAATAAGGAGACTGTCTGCTTGTCATCGGTTATCCAATACTATATTAGCGCTTTAAAAATGAGACAGATCCTAGAAATTTAATCGGCTCTTAAAAGCTTAAGTCGCTCTTAAGAACTTAGGCAGTAAAGGTTCTATTTTTTGTGTTGGAACCACAGGCACCAATAGATAGATAAGACCGGCAAAAGCGATCGACGCCGCCAAATCTTCAGGTCGATGCATGCCAAGCCAAACACGACTATAAGCAACACCACCAGCCCAAACCAGCAAGCCGCCCACTAAGTAAAAACGTTTCGCTTCTAGGAACAATCCACCAAAGAATGCCAGACACACGCCAACGAAAATCATATGTCCAGATGGGAAAGAATAGTCCGTCTCACCCAACCAATGACGCGTTCGCCACTCGCTCACCTTATCTTGCACAGATGCAATCGCTGCGTTCTTTTCAACCAGAGGCAGTTCATAAAACACTTCTGGCATTTCAACCACTTCTTGTGTCACCAAATACTCAGAATAAGGACGCGGGCTTTCTGTTGAATGCTTTAAGAAGGTTTTCGCTGCAAAGCTAAGCACCAACAATAGGCCAAGCTGCAGACAAAGGCTGACTAGCTTAGCTTTGGAAAATTTCATCGTGAGTAATGCCAAAGACAAAACAGCTAACGTGACCAAGAACCCTTGATTACCCGCCGAGTAAGTCACGAACGTCATGAAGGCCCCATAGAAAGGCAAAACTGCACTTCCAAGGTCAAAGTCTGATCCAAAGATCAAAAAGGGTACGAGAGAATACAAACTTAGAACGAGCAGTAATAAGCCTTTGGATTTGTTAGAGAACAGAGAAGTCATGGCTAAGGTCTTTTGGATAAAGTGGTCGGATGCTATCGCAGCTTAGCATCGCCAACATCAATTTTATGTCAAAACGGTCAGCAAGCCGTCATGGTGTAACAATATTCGATTAATAGACCTATTGAGTATTGATTCGGTGAACTGCCACACCAGCATCAATAATGTTCACCATCCACTTATGTTCATAGAGATAGCAAATACCATTGAAACCAGACGAGGCAAAGGCATCATCCCACTAAAGACTGACTGACGCGTTCTGATGATAAAGTGAACACTTACCGGATTATAAGGCCAGAATCTTAAAAACTTTGCTGTCAGTCCTTTAAATCCACTATTGAAAGGATTACCATCTGGTCTGCTTTCAAAAGCAAAACAGATTATTAATTTTTATTCTCAGGGCGGGGCGAAATTCCCCACCGGCGGTATGTCCTTAGCAAAATCTAAAGATAAGCCCGCGAGCGCTCGATTCGTCGAGGTCAGCAGATCTGGTGAGATGCCAGAGCCGACGGTCATAGTCCGGATGAGAGAGAATGAAAACACACTCGTTTAAGTTGGAAAGGCGTACCCGCGTGAGTTGGGTTCATGTCTCCAACTTAGGCGGGTGCATTTCGTTTTGGATAAAACCATAATGAGCTAATACCAATCACAGTAAATAAATGATCAGAGATAGCGCAGGAAAAACGCTTGAGAACAAGGCAAAATTTTTCGATAAGTAGTTATTCTACAGTCAAAAATTTTAACGCCGTTATCAAGGGTTTTAACCAGCTAGAATGACTAGTTGTTTACTACGATTGGTACAAGCCTCTTGTAATGAGTCGGCTTTGTTGTGCTCGGTTGAGATCCCTCATACAGCCCTGATTCTGGTGATATTTTAGGAGTTTAACCATGAATCAGTCTTCACTACTTGCCGAATTTGGCGAACCAATCACTCGCGTTGAAAACGCACTGCAAGCTCTACGCGAAGGTCGTGGCGTACTTTTACTTGACGATGAAGATCGCGAGAACGAAGGCGACATCATCTACTCTGTAGAACACCTAACAAATGCTCAAATGGCGCTTATGATCCGCGAATGCAGCGGCATTGTGTGCCTATGTCTTACTGACGAGCAAGCAAACCAACTTGAACTTCCACCTATGGTTGTCGATAACAACAGCGCAAACCAAACTGCGTTTACTGTGACTATCGAAGCGAAAGTTGGCGTAACGACAGGTGTTTCTGCCGCTGACCGTGTAACAACGATCAAGACAGCTGCAAACCCAACAGCCAAGGCTACTGACCTTGCTCGCCCTGGCCACGTATTCCCACTGCGTGCTCGCAAAGGTGGTGTACTTGCTCGCCGCGGTCACACAGAAGGCACTGTGGATCTGATGCAAATGGCAGGCCTTCAATCGGCTGGTGTATTGTGTGAAGTAACCAACCCAGACGGCACAATGGCAAAAGCGCCAGAGATCGTGGCTTTCGGTAAACTACACAACATGCCAGTACTGACCATTGAAGATATGGTTATGTACCGCACTGAGTTCGACCTTAAGCTTGCATAACGCTTAATCGCCAGTGTCCAGCGCTGGCGATAATTGGATCGCTAATAAATATTGAAAGGCCTTACTTTTTAATGCTGCTTCTAGTTAATAGCATTAAAGAATTAGGCCTTTTTTATTTCCGTATTTTGAGACGTGCTAGAGATGGATCGCCGAAGTGTCCCTACCTATCGAAACCTCCCCAGCCTAATCACAAGAAAAGCGTAACCTCTCAAAAAATCCTGCAAAATATGAGAAATATTCACTCGAATGGTGAAGTCATGCACCATCATTGATCATCTATAAATAAAGAAAAAACATAAACCACTGAAATATAACACTTATTTATTTTGGCACGGTGTCTGCACTACCACTAAGTAGGTATACACATATTAGGAGTTAAATATGTTTGTAATTATTTCAGTTGGTTTATCCATAGCAGTACTTGCTGCCCTATTTCATTTCTCAAGGAAGAGACAAACGGCGCTATCACACAGGTTTGAAACCTTGGTTCTGCTCAGAGAGTTATTATTGTTATCACGCAAACATCGTGCAGCAACGCATTATGCTCTGGCGTATAAATTGTCTAGCGACTCGATTCGCAAAGTGAATGAGATTTACGACAACATACTTGAAGTGTCTGAACTGCTTCAATCCCATGTGTCGTTCGATAGTCGTCCTATGTATCGCATCTACCACCTCAAACTCATCGCCATGCACAGCGACTGGCAAAACCGTAGCTTGGTGCGTAACCAATCAATTCATGGCAAAACGATTCGTCACAGCATGTTTTTGATGGATGAGGTGATGATCATTTGGTTAATTCAGTCTGAACGAGAAGACATGAGCCGTGAGTACCACATGAACTGGCAACAGATCTTGGATTGCATGGAAATCCTGACCAAGTTACGTATGTGTATACCTGATATGGAGAAGCCTGAGGAGTATGCGAGATTCAAATTCTACGCATCTCAGACACACAGAAAACTCAACCAATTATCGATTATCTGCCCTATTAGTAGTGGATCACCGGTATGCACACGAGCGATGCATGCACTCACAGAGATCGCATCAAGCAACGAAGCGACCCAACCAGCAGATAGCATGTACGAATTAACCAGTGATATCTCTAGCGTCGTGTCGCAAGTCTACGACCAAGTATTATCCGACATTACTGGAAGCTTGTATCAGCCTTTACCAGACACCAACGAAAAGGTGATAAATACCCGATTATCCGTGCATCATTACATGTAAAGACTTCGTGAGAGGAGAGCGTGCTGGAACTCTGAATTATTGAGTTCAAATCCGATATCACCGTTGATATCGGATTTTTGTATTTATATGCTTATGCCTTGTTTACTTGTTTACTTGTGTACTTAGGATATATAGCCTCAAACATCCCCAGACTTAATATCACTAGACCAAGCTTCTGCTGCAAAATCAATGAACTGACGAACAATAGGAAGCTGATAACTGCGAGATAGATACACCGCCCAAAGTACGCTGCTTGGTGAAACAAAATCATCCAAAACTCGTTTCAATTTACCATCCGCAATCAATGGATTCGCTAAGTCACAGGGTAAACGAACTATCCCTTTTCCATGCTGCGCGGCACGAGTTAATACTCCAACATCGTTGGCCTTTATGGTGCCAGACACTTCAACCGAATAATGCTGGTTATCCTTAACGAAATCCCACTTAGAGACACTCAAATGGCGAAAACAATTGTGTTGTCTAAGCGCTTCAACCGTTTCAGGTTCACCGTGTTTGTTTAAGTAGCCTTGTGAGGCGCACACCACCGAATCGATTTCCATTAGCTTTCGGGCAATCAAGCTATCGTGAGGTTGGTCAGTATAACGAAGGGCGATATCGATTCTTTCATCCACCAGCTGCGCAAAACGATCCGACGCAAACAACTCAACCGTGATATTAGGGTGACGCTCAGTGAATTGCTCGACCACATCCAACAGCATGTTCTGAGTTAAACCAATGGGTGCAGCAATTCGAATCACCCCTGAAAGATCGTCGGTTTGATTGAGTGAAGTGACTTCTAGCTCTGCGGTTTCGTGGAGAATTTTTTCGCAGCGCTGCAGAGCAATTTCCCCTGCTGCAGTCAAGCTCACCTTTCGAGTAGTCCTGTGCAATAGCCTCTGCTTTAACCACCCTTCGATCTCTTGAACATGGCGTGAAACCTGTAATCGGCTCATGTCCAAATGCTCAGCTGCCTGAGTGAAACTGGCACAATTCGCAACTTCGACAAAACTGCGCATCGCCGTCAACCTATCCATCACACTCTCCTTGAACTGTTTAGCAGCTAATCGAATCTTATTAGATCACTATATAGATACAATCTACATCATTTTACGATATTTATCGCAACCTAGTGAGCTATTAGACTGCAATGGCTGTCGAGAAAACGACTCAATAAATTAGATAATTGGAGAGACATTATGAAAATTGCAGTATTAGGCGCATCAGGTTGGATTGGTAGTCACATCGCTCAAGAAGCTCAATCTCGTGGTCACGATGTAGTTGCTGTCGTAAGAGATGCAAGCCGCGTAGAAAATAATGATATTGAGGTTCGTTCGTTTGATTTACAAGATGAAGCAGCAAGCCTAGCAAGCGCACTAGCCGGCGTTGATGCAGTAATTACTTCGATTGGCGGACGTGCTCTGGGTAATCACGACATCGTAAAAAACACTGCGACTAAATTGCTGGCAACATTACCAAGTATCGGTATCGAGCGCTTGTTGTGGGTTGGCGGTGCAGGCTCATTAGAAGTCGCACCAAACGTTCCACTAGTGACTGTTCCTGACTTCCCTGCGGATTACAAAAACGAAGCGCTAGCACAAGGCGAAGCACTTGAAGTGTTCAAGCAATCTAATAGCGAAGTTAACTGGACATTCATTAGCCCAGCAGCAGAAATCTTTCCGGGTGAAAAACTGTCAACCTACCGTACTGGTGGAGACCAACTGCTCACCGACGAAGATGGCAACAGCAAAATATCCGTTAGTGACTACGCTATTGCGATGATTGATGAACTTGAAGCTGGTAAGTTCCCACGTCAGCGCATTGGTGTCGCTTACTAGTCGTTTTATTTACTAGTAGCTATTTACTAATATCTGGCTCACTAGCATTACAACTTGCCCTATTGCCGCTTAATTCTACTGGTTAAGCGGCTTTTTCGTTTCCTACAAAAAGTGCCATTATTAAGTTGGCATCTTTTGCTAGCAGCATGTCGTGATGCGCGAGTGCGTGGCGCGATGGGATACCCTACTATTTACCTCGTCAGCAACAATATTCACAACAACAATAATCAAAACAACGAGGAAACCCTATGAACACTTCAAACATCGCTTTAATTACTGGTGCATCAGGTGGTATCGGTCTTGAACTTGCAAAAATTCATGCAAAGAAAGGTGGTGACCTTGTTCTTGTTGCTCGCACACTGCCAAAGCTCGAAGCGTTAAAAGCTGAGATTGAAAGCCAATATAAAGTCTCGGTTCATGTGATTTCTGAAGATCTGAGTGATCCTCAAAGCCCGCAACGAATCTTCGATTTCACAGAAAGTCATGGGCTTGAGATCAGCACCCTGATCAACAACGCAGGTTTCGGTGGCCATGGTTTGTTTCATCAGCGAGCGTTAGACGCCGACTTATCGATGATTCAAGTCAACATCAATGCACTGGTATCACTGACTCACTTATACCTGCAAGGCATGGTTGGTCGTAACCACGGCAAAGTATTGAACGTGTCATCAACCGCTTCTTTTCTACCCGGCCCACTGCAAGCTGTGTACTACGCGACTAAATCATTCGTGACATCCTTCTCTCAAGCCATCGCTCAAGAAGTGGAAAGCAGTAACATCACAGTGACAGCGCTATGCCCAGGAACCGTGAAAACAGGGTTTGTTGAAGCTGGCGACCTGAAAGGTGTCGACGCTTGGAAAAATGCAAAATCAGCAGAGTCAGTCGCTCAAATCGGTTATCAAGCGATGGAAAAAGGCGAATTGGTGGCGTTTAATGAGAAAGGACTTAAATTCATTCTTGAATGGCTTATCCCATTGCTGCCAAGAAAAATGGTGCTGAAAATGTCTCGCCAATCAATGGAAAAGCAGTAAGCCAGCCACGCAGCAACAAACATACTTCGCTCTTGATTGAGAGATGTATGTTTATTGGGTTTAAAAAGGACTTAATCGGTTTAGAAAGTCTGAGCCGATTCAAAGAGCGGAATCGCTTTGAAAGGACTTAAAAGTTAAACCGGTATTAAAGGGTAATTATGAAACGAGCGAAGAAATTCACCTACTCCCCGAGTTGGAGGCTATTACTCTGCGATATGGGCATTGATCCGCTCGCGGTACTCAAGCACGCCAAGTTGCCGATGGAACTGTTCAATCGTCAGAATTTCACCTTAAATCCAAATGAGTACTACCGACTCTGGGATGGCATCGAAGCCGCGTCTGGTGAAAAAGAAGCACCACTATTACTGGCGAAGTACATGACAGTAGAAGCGTTTGATCCACCGATCTTTGCCAGCATTTGCAGCCCAGATTTGAATACCGCACTGCAACGCCTTAGCCAATACAAGCCTTTGATTGGCCCGATGATGTCTGATGTCGAGATTAATTCAAAACAGACCAGCATTACCATCAGTTGTTACGGCTACGACGCGGAGATCCCAAAATATCTTGGAGTGTCTGAGTTAGTCTTCTTTACCCAATTAGCACGCTTGGCGACCAGAGAAAACATCAAGCCAATCGCTATCGAGTTGCCACTGCTGCCTAACAACCTAGAAGATTATAAAACGTACTTTGGTTGCGAGTTGACACACAGCGAGCAGATAAAAATCACCTTCAATGCTAAAGACGCCGCTTTGCCCTTCTTAACCGAAAATGTCTCTATGTGGGCGTTCTTCGAAGAGTCGCTCAATAAAAAGCTGGTTGATTTGGATTCAGAAGCATCAACCTCAGAGCGAGTGAAAGCTGCGCTTTTGGAGTCGTTGCCAAGTGGTGAGAGTTCGATTGAAGGTATCGCGAGTAAACTTGCAATGAGTAAACGCACCCTACAACGCAAACTCACCAATGAAGCAGAGAGCTTTCAAAACCTACTGCAAGAAGTGAGAGGTGAATTAGCTGATCACTATCTGGAGAAATCCACACTGTCACTGGGTGAGATATCGTTCTTACTGGGATTCAAAGAAGCTAACTCGTTTATTCGAGCGTACAGCAATTGGAAAGGGGTATCGCCGGGGATCTACAGAGAACAAATTCATTAAATTGCTCTCTGTTAGTCAGTCTAAACCGCAGCAGTAGTGCCGTTATAATGCGGGTTAGTCGATTGGCAGGTGACCCGTTTTCACTAAGATAATCGTCTCTTCTTCCACATAAGGGAAATGCTCGCTCATGTGAGGGCTACGCATCCATGTGTGTTTTGGATACTCTCCATGTTCATCTTTAAAGGTGCCAGACAACACAAAGATCTCTTCACCACCAAAGTGACGATGCGGCTGAAAACGTTCACCAACTGGCCATTTCACCAAGGCCACATTTTCGTGTTCAAAACCATGCAGTGGCATCACTTGTAAACCACCAATACCCGGAAGCCATTCCGTTTCTAGAGTATTGATGCGCACTTGAGTTAAATCTCTCGCATCAAACTGATTAAGCTTAACCAAGATCGTACAGCCATTTTTGCTTGATGGGGAATGCGCGCTGCCCGGCGGATTGCGGATATAAGTACCCGCAGGGAAATCTCCGGTTTCATCAGAGAAGACACCCTCTAACACGAATATCTCTTCGCCTTGCGGATGCGGGTGCTCAGAAAACGAAGATTCAGGATCGTACTTCACCACGCTGGTCGTGTGACCCGATTCTTTCTCTTCTCTTTCAAGCGGCTTGCGCCAAACCCCTTTAGCTGGGCTTGCAATCCAGTCTAATGATTCGGTTTCAATAACCAGCTTTTTTGAAAAGTCCATGTTAAACATAATGGCGACCTTACTCTTGTTATCGTTTTAATTATTCTTATTATCTTTCTAGCTTTTATTCTACGCGAATACTCATCAAGGAGGCCATCTCGTTGCTATTTTCCTGCGCGACAGCCACCTAAAAAGAATCCTAATTAATTGCGGCCAGCAATCACACCGCCATCAATATCCCAGATCGCACCCGTTACCCAATCTGCACTGTCTGACAGTAAGAAAGAGATGCTATTGGCAATGTCTTTCGGCAAACCGACTCGACCAATAGGGTGGAACGCGTTGAAGCCTTCTAACGCTTGGTCCACTTCTTCCGGTTTGATGAAAGATTCGTAAATCGGCGTTTTAACCACAGCCGGAGACACTGCATTCACGCGAATGTTATGCTCTGCCAATTCCATTGCCATGTGTTGTGTTAATGCGTGCAGACCAGCTTTAGCCATTGAATAGGCAGAAGATGGCGTCGCTTTGATTGCTTGCTTACCCCACATAGAACCAACGTTAACCACACTGCCACCTCCGTTCTTGATCATCAATTTGCTTATCGCTTGAGTGATGAAGAAGGTTGCTTTATTAAGCTGCATGTATTGCTCGTAATCAGATTCTTGGTGCTCAATAAACGCTTTAGGGTTGAAGTAACCAGCCGCATTCACAAGGTAACCAATACCCTCTTCAAGTGACTCTAGATGCGTAATAAGATTCGACACACTCGCATCATCATAAAGGTTAGCTTGCCAGCCTGAAGCGTGACCTAACGATTGCAGTTCTGACACCGCTTTATCTAACTTAGTTGGGTTATTGCCGACAACCAACACATGGATGTTCTGAGCGACTAACTGCTTCGCTGTTTCAAAGCCCATACCACTTGTGCCACCGATTACTACTGCAATACCATTTTTAGTGAAGTTCATTTTGTTATCTCCTAAGTCATGTGAACGTGGTAATCTTAGGCCTTGAACTAACACTATGAATAGTAAGTACAAATCGGTTAGGTAGGTACTTATTGGTACATCTTTATGAAAAATCAGGAAAACTTTTTTTCAAGAAAATCAGCACCAGAGCGTTCAGCTCGCATGGTCGAAACCATCTACGGCTGTAAATGGTCGCTAACGGTTTACCAATTACTGGCAAATGGCATTAATCGCCCCGGTGAAATGGTGCGCTCAGTAGAAGGGCTATCGACCAAGGTGTTGAATGAATGTTTGAAGCGAAATGTAGAGTTTGGGATTTTAGATAAGCAAATGTTCAACGAACTGCCACCAAGAGTTGAGTATCAAGTAACCCCCTTTGGTGAGAAGTTCTTACTGATTTTGGACCAGCTGGAAAACCTACAAAACGAAATCGACGAGATGTAAATTAGAGCCAGTCCAATTATTGTCAAAAAGTGGAAGGCAAAAAACGGAAGACAAAAGAAGGAAGACAGCAAACACGCTTAGCTCACTGGCATTTGCTCAAAACGTCCTTTCACAAAATCAATGAAGGTTCGAATTCGGCTTGGTTGATAGCGGTCTCGATGGTAGATCGCTGAAAAATCGACCTTAGGCACTACCCATTCTTCAAATACTTGCAGCAGTTGCCCGTCGTTCAGTTCTTGTAAGCAATAGATGGTTGGAACACGAATAATTCCGTTGCCTGACTTCGCACCCTGTACCAACACACGGCCATTTTTACATTGCAGCCTGCCCGTCACATGCACATCGACCGTTTTCTTGGTGTCGTCTAGTGCTTGAAAGCTCCACTTGCGCACCGATCCCGTTAAACAATCATGGTGGATCAGATCTTTAGGGTGGTTTGGCTTTCCTTTACGAGCGAAATATTCAGGGCTCGCGAGTGTGCCCATCTCGATGTCCAAAAGCTTTCTTGCGATAAAGCCAGCATCTTCAAGGCTTCCCATGCGAAAAGCGATATCAAACGCATCTTCAATCAGGTCCACTCGGTTACTGCTGAAATCAAGACTGATGCTGATGTCTGGGTAGAGTTGCATGAACTCATTCACTAGATCCGCGATGATCACCTCACCAAGATAACCCCCGACACAGTTTACTTTTATATCGCCACGTACTTCTTCGACATCGTCCACAGCAGCAATCAGAGCTTGGTCTATATTATCTAAGGCTTGTTCACATCTCGCGTACAGATCTTGCCCCGCATGAGTCAGCCTTAAAGTTCGAGTAGTGCGGATAAACAACGTCACTCCCATCTGCTTTTCTAAGCTACTGACTTGGCGTGATACGTGGGAGCGCGACACATCAAGCTCCTCCGCTGCTTTAGTGAAGTTACCTAAACGAGCGATAAGCACGAAAGAACGAATGTCAGACAGGTTAATTTGATTGAGCATGGTTGCCAGCTTACTTGTGAAATTAAAAAGTGGTGAAGCTATAGAGTTATGACGCTATAAAGCTATAAAGTGAACACCCTTATTGTTGCACCACAGCAACAGTGTTTCAAGTAAAGCGCTATATATCAACAATGCTATTTTCCTTAATATACCTCCATCGCAACGAAGCAAGGCAACAAGCACTTGATTCGAATGCACTTAAACAACATGTCGTAGCCAACCGACGCAATAAAAGTACAGAGGAAATAAAATGAAAAAACTAATCGTAATTACAGGTGCAAGCTCTGGTATTGGTGAAGCAATCGCTCGTCGTCTAAGCGATGAAGGTCACCCTCTGCTACTTTTAGCTCGTCGTGTTGACCGCCTTGAAGCGCTGAACCTACCAAACTCTCTATCAGTAAAAGTGGACGTAACAGACAAAGCGTCTTTTGATGCAGCAATCGCACAAGGTGAAGCGAAATTTGGCCCTGTAGACGCGCTTATCAACAACGCTGGTGCAATGCTTCTTGGTCAAATCGATACTCAAGACGCTCAAGAGTGGAAGACAATGTTCGACGTGAACGTGATTGGCCTTCTAAACGGCATGCAATCTGTACTTGCTCCGATGATGGAACGCAACACAGGTACTATCATCAACATCAGCTCTATCGCGGGTAAGAAAACATTCCCAAGCCACGCTGCTTACTGTGGTACTAAGTTCGCGGTACACGCTATCTCTGAGAACGTTCGTGAAGAAGTTGCTGCTTCAAATGTTCGTGTTACTACTATCGCACCGGGTGCTGTTGAGACTGAACTTCTGTCTCACACTACATCTCAAGAGATCAAAGACGGTTACGATTCTTGGAAAGAAGACATGGGCGGTGTATTGGCAGCTGACGATATTGCACGCGCTGTATCATTCGCTTACCAACAACCACAGAACGTATGTATCCGTGAAATCGCACTAGCACCAACTAAGCAACAGCCATAGGCCTTTGCTATCGCTACTAAATCAGCGATGAACTAAAAAAGCGCCACGACTTAACAAGTCGTGGCGCTTTTGTTTTTGTTGAGTCTAGTTACAAGCAGTAATCGTGATTAAAACTCAACGCGGTAAACTGATGTGCTGCCACTTACTTCGTTGCCAACCGCAATAAAATGGTTACCAGAACGAGTGAAATACTTGATCGACTCAGGGCCTAAGTCACCGGCTTTCGAGTTGTAAGTATCGTTGTCGCAATCACCGTCTTCATCAACTTTAGTGCAAACTGGTTGTGTAAAGTCTCGGTTGTTCAAGTAGCTGATGAAACTTGCATTTTTAGGCTGTGTTACATCGTAAACCATGATGCCACCTTGGCGCTCAAGTCCAATAAAGACATACTGCTTACCGTTAATCTCAGCCACTTCGATCGCTTCAGGTTCAACCCCTTTATCATCACTGCGATCGTCACCACTTTGGTTGTTATCGTTGGTGCTGTTGAAGTTTGCAGGATCTTGATCAAGAACGATTCGAGCGAAATCATCGCCGCTATCAAACACTAACTCGCCTGACTCATCCCAGATAGAGAAAGAACGGCTACCAAATGCTTGAACCTTTTGGTCAGCAGCAAGTGTTTCTTGTGGCTTAATCACCTTAAGACGAGCTAGTTGCTTATTGTCTTTGAGTGCTCCAGCCAATGGGTGGTTAGCATCAACATCTAGCTTCTTGCCACGCACTTCATCGACATAAGCGATACAAAAGTCTTTTTCTGTGGTGTAGTTTTCGGTGCCTTGGTAATCGTCACCATCCCACTCAAAGCCTTTGTTATCACACATTTGTTGTGTCGTCTTAATACCATATTCACGGCCATCGCCTTCGTTCGCAGTCACAATGTAGGTGTTACCATCAACACTGTAGCTAGTGATGCTGTCTGGCATGTAAAGCCCTTCCAACATTGCGTAGCTTTGTAGGTTACCTATGTTTTTGTCTTTGTTTGACGCATCTAACTGAGCGGTATCCCAAGGCTTCCCGCCTAGTCCCAGAATCGCATCCACTTCTGCACTCGCCACGTCAATCGCTGCTAATGCATTGTTCTCTTGGAGGGCCACGTAGAGTTTCCCGTTATCCGTAAAGGTTAGATATTCAGGCTCTAGATCTTGAGCAACGGTTGCATTAGGCGCTGAAATTCGAACCTTGTCAGTCAATTCTTCATGGCGAGGCTGGCCTTGATTGAATGCCTTGAAATCGATTTGAGTCACTTTCGCTTGCAAAGGACCATTGGTTAAATCAACCAGCGTCACTGAGCCTTCAGGATCAATGCTGTAATCCGCATTCGGCTCACCTTCGTTTGCAGATGCGATGTAACGGCCGTCCTTAGAAAAGCTCACCATGTCTGGCAATGCACCAGCTGTGTAAGTGGTGATCAGCTCTAATGTATCTGAGCGATAAAGTGCAATGATGCCATTTTGTTGTTTGTCGGCGTTCTCAATTGCGACCGCAACTAAGCCCTGATGAGTCGATACACTGTTCGCCGCACCGATATTAATGCCAGAAGCCGCAGCTGCTGATTGAAGGTCGATAGAGCCTTCAGATGTCGGTGCGCTGTCAGAGTCCATCGATAGCACATCAACTTTCTGGACTTGAGCGTTTACCACATAAAGCTTGTCGGTACATGAATCGTAGCTGACGATTTCGGCTGCAGAAGTATCAAACGGGGCGTCAGCAATAGCACGACCAACCAGACTAATCCCAGTCACAGCAGCATCTGTCTTGTTCGGTTGTTGAATGGATTGGCATTGAAGGCTAAAAGCATCAAGTGACGTTTGAGGTGATGCTGCAGTCGTTGAAGTTGACTGAGAGCACCCAACCAGAGCAGAACTTACCGCGATAGGCAGTAATAAAGTCAGCTTATTAAATTTACGATTCATATATCCTCCATAATTAGAACCGCGATGATAGAGGGCTGTTATGACAGTTATCTTTCTCTTTTATTAACAATAAATGACGACAATCAGTTTGCTTTACCCATAACAACAGCAAGTTGGATTAAGTATTTCATTAACAAGCAAGCAAAAAAAAGCGCCCAAGCTGGCTGATGCTTGAGCGCCTTTAGTAAACTAATAAGGAGGGTTAGAAGTTATAACCACCACCGATCATGAATACCCATGGGTCGATATCAACGTCTGTTTTGAACGTGTCTGTAGCCGTTTTGTATGTCGCTGTAGTGCCGATGTCTGCGTACCAAACCGATGCGTTTAGGAACCAGTCTTCATTGATCATGTAGTCCATACCAATGTTTGCTGCCAAGCCCCAAGAATCATCCAAAGACACGTCCGTTAGGCCTGCGTTTTTGCCGTTAGCGTTCAATCCTTCGTCAAAGAACACAGTGTAGTTGATGCCCGCACCTACGTAAGGACGGAAGTCGCTGTTCGCTTCACCGAAGTAGTACTGAACCATGAATGTTGGCGGAAGGTGTTTAGTATCAGCAATTTTGCCTAGACCGTTAACAGAAATGCTGTGAGAGAAAGGGCTCGCGGCTAATACTTCAAAACTGATGTTGTCAGTAAACATGTAACCGAAGGTAAGACCAAGTTGGGTATCTGAATCAACTGAAAATTCTAGGTCAGGGTTGTTAAGTACAGCGCCGCTGCTGTCGTTTGGAGATACCGTTGCTGCACCTGCACGGATGATGAAATCACCTTCTTTATGAGCAAGAACGTTGGTTGACATAAGAGCCGCAATAACCGCAATACCACATACTGTTTTTTTCATTATAATTTCCTTTTGAGGGCTTAATTCTTTATTGGTGAATGAGTAATCATTTCTTATTTTGCGTGCAAGGTAGCATAGAATAACCCTACTTTATTGATGGAAATCAATTTGTGAAAAGTTGTGATTATTTATGTAAATTTATATCGACCCGATCACTTTATTCCTTCATTTTATTGACAGTTTTGTAATGCAACTTTTCCGTGCGTCATTTTGTTAAGCTCAACACTTCTATTTTGATCGGATCGCTTTGGATCAAAATAGAGCAAGCCAATATCTCGTACGCATCAATTTGGTGCACTTCCACAAGAATCACTCTCACCTCGTTTAATATTCAATGAGTTACATTTGGCTTAGTGCTTGCAAGTCTATGTTCATAATCATAAATACATTGAGGTTCTGACTATGCAAGACACTCTAACAATCGTTCTGGCCGGCGGTGTTGGCTCTCGGCTTTCTCCCCTCACCGATAACCGCGCAAAACCTGCGGTACCCTTTGGTGGCAAATATCGAATCATCGATTTCACACTCGCGAACTGCTTGCATTCAGGGCTTCGTCAAATACTGGTGCTGACTCAGTACAAGTCTCACTCTTTGCAAAAACATCTAAGGGATGGTTGGTCGGTGCTTAACCCCGAGCTCGGCGAATACATCACTAATGTTCCCCCACAAATGCGCACAGGTGATAGTTGGTATAGCGGTACTGCTGATGCGATTTATCAAAACTTGTATTTGCTATCTCGCAGTGAAGCTAAGCATGTAGTGGTGTTATCTGGCGACCATATCTATCGCATGGATTACGCACCAATGCTCAAGCAACACAAGCAGAATGAAGCCGATCTAACGGTGGCGTGCATGGAGGTTTCGATTGATGAAGCCAAAGAGTTTGGTGTGATGGAGATAGATGAATCTCTTCAGATCAATAACTTTACCGAGAAGCCACGTTACCCCGCGTGCGTACCCGGTAGGCCAACTCGAAGCATGGCTTCAATGGGAATTTACATCTTTGATAAGGAAGTACTGACTCAAGCACTATTGGCGGATGCAGAAGATCCGAACTCAAGCCACGATTTTGGTAAAGACATCATTCCTAAATTGGTCGGCAACAACAGTGTTTACGCGCACAAGTTTGGTGATGAAGAAGGCCGAGTAACCCAAGATGCGTACTGGAGAGATGTGGGTACTATCGACTCATATTACCAATCGAATATGGATCTGTTGAAACCTGCCTCACCTATCGATTTGTACCAACCGGATTGGGCGATTCGCACCTATGATCCGCAACTGCCACCAGCACGAACCATCGCCTCTGTAGAAGGGAACCAAGGGATATTCATCAACTCGATGATCGCGAATGGGGTGGTGATTGAAGGGGGTTCGGCGCAAAACTCTATCTTCTTCCCTAAGGTCAAGGTCAGCAATGCCGCAATTGTGATTGATAGTATTCTGTTTGAAGACGTCGAGATTGGGCGAAACTGCCACATTCAGAACTGCATCATCGATAAGAACGTAAAGGTGCCAGATGGAACCCAAATCGGCATTGATAGCCTTGCTGATTCCAAACGCTTCCACATATCGAAACAGGGCGTTATCGTTGTGCCCTCTTCTTATCAGTTTGAAGAGTGATGCTTCAGTTGAAATAGCTTCTCTCTAAACCAACAAAGGCAGCGAATTCGCTGCCTTCTGATTTATGTAGACGGTCTCAAAAATCTAAACTATCTATGCGTTAGGTAAAACATCCGAGCCTTAAAAAGGTCCTAGCTCGATCATTTGAGCAATCACAACGGAAATCAGTGCACCCGCCGACCAAAACAAGAATAACGGCAAGAAAAAACGAACCCACTTGGTGTAAGGCACTTTTGCAATCGCTAGTACAGCCAGCAAACCACCGTTGGTTGGGTAAATATAATTAGAGATACCATCACCCAATTGAGAAGCCAACGCCGCGACTTGACGAGTTACTTGACCAATATCCGCCAAAGGAATAATGATTGGCATGGTGATCACCGCTTGGCCACTGCCCGACGGAATAAACAAGTTAATCGCCGCTTGCGAGAAGTAGATACCCGCCGCCGCAACCAGCTTAGAGCTCCCTGAAATGATCTGCGCAAGGTAATAGATGATTGAGTCGACAATCTTCGCATCTTCCATAATGGTCAACACTGAGCGCGCGAAGAAGATGATTAATACAGCAACCAACACATCGCTGACACCTTTGGTCCAGTACTCACAAATCTTGTTGGGAGACAAACCCGCCACCAAGCCTGGAATAATAGCCATTGCCACGAATGCGCCAGCAATTTCCGTGAAACCGAAGCCCATCGTCAGGGTACCGAAGATCATGTATGCGAATACGCCTAAGAATGCGATACCAGCGAACTTTTCACGAGTGGTCAGTGTTTTCGCTTCAACATTCGACTCATTGTGGTAACCCGTACCATGCAACAAGCCTTTGGTTGGATCTTGCTTTACCTTACGCGCGTAGTTCAATACATACCAAGCGCCCGTCAACAACATGAACATGCCGACAATAAAACGGTACCACATGCCCGAATACATAGGCAGTTCAGCAATAGTGTGTGCGATACCCGTGAAGAATGGGTTTGCCAACGCCGCAGCAAAACCCGCACAGCTTGCCAATAAAACAACGCCAAGTGCTGTAATCGCATCGTAACCAAGCTTGATGCAGATAGGGATCATCAGCGAAATGAAAATAACATCAAGTTCACGCATACCAGTGAAGGTGACGTTGAAGAAGATCGCCGTCATGATCACCGGCGCAATCACGTACAAACCTTGTTTCTTTAACTTAGTGGTGAGCGCAACAACCGATGCGTCTAGCAGACCCATGTGTTTGATGATACCGAAAGCACCACCAACAAATACCACAACACCCATCACACCAGAAGCGGACTTGAAGCCTTTAAAAAATGATTCGAAAAAAGAGGCTAATGTTGTTGGATTGCTCGCTAATAGTGTGTAGCTGTCTGGGTCGATAACCGTACGGCCATTCATGACCACTCGTTCAAATTCACCAGCAGGGATAAAGTAGGTTGCGATTGCAGCAACGATTACCATGATGACCAAAGAAAGAAATGGGTGGTTTACTTCTTTCTCTGTCGAAGCTGAGTTACCAGCTGGAGATGTAGGTACGGACGTAGATACCGTAGACGTCATATAGACTCCTTACTTGTCAGCGACCAAGAAGTACTTAGTCGCCAAGGGGGATTTTTGGGAAAACGAAACCCTTCACGCTGAACTAAGTTCGCGCTAGCTAGGCAGTTTCTAAAAGGCCTTTGATAGATGGTGCTCTCAAATGTACATAGTGAAGTAGTGAGTACTACTCTCTTTGCGTCCGAGCAAAATGCAGATGTTCAGCCAAGTCAGGCCAAACTGAATGAGGTCATTACAAGCTGATAAATAGAAAATCGGCTTTAGTAATATGTTTTTTATCAATTACAAAGACAAGCGGCGCATACTAGCATAGCGGGCCGTAAATTGTCAGAAAAGCGTGAGTTTTGTCACATTTTGTTGTGTCATGAAAAAAGCGCCCTGCAGATGCAGCGCGCTTTAAAATATATTGAGAGGTGAATCTAAAAGATTACTTAGGTGCTAGCTCGTAGTTTTCTTGCATCTCATGAGGAGCAATCCCGTACTCATAATCAGCTAAGTAGCCATCCTTATAAACCTTCATTCCCTTTTCATCCCAGCTCACTTTAATCACCGCAGTTTTGCCATCTTCACTACCCATCAGCTCTAACATCTCAGCATCGATCTTAATGGCTTTGATGGTTTTAATGCGCTTAAACGGCTTAAATTCTGTGGTCGATGTTGGCAGTGAACCATAGCTGCTGATCCACGTCTCTTTTGGAACTAACCATTGGTTGAAAATGTCATCAACAATCGCTTTCGGCATGCTTGCAATAACCACATCGTCTGTCATTACATTATTGGTTTCTAAGCTGTAACCACCCTTTCCATCTGAAACATAGGTAGGAAAATCAACGCCAATTTCAGATTCGGCAGGCAAACGGCCTAACGTCACCGACTTCTTAACATACAGTTCTGCAGTATCAAATTGCTGCATGATCTCTGGAATTTTCTGAAACTCAACAGGCACAGCAAAGGCATTAAAAGCGAAAGAAAGTGAAGCTGCGATGGCAGCCAATTTAACAGGCATTTTCATGGTATCGAATCCAAATTTAACGAAGTTGTTATGGTATCCCGTACTAACAAATACCTCAATAAACTGCAGTGGCTTATATTTGTAATTGTGATATTGAGTGACGAAATCATAAAGAGTCATTTCCTTCTACGTCATCCCTTCAAGATCCAACTGTTCTTCTATATCAAACGAAAAACTAGTCCAAATTAAAAACCAGCCCCCACTTTTACCGTACTGTCAGCCTTATGTCAGTGGCGCAAAATGGTAAGTCCTGCATCTGAACAAATCTAAAATGAGACTTCGATCATCATTTTGAGGTTCTCATGAAGGCTATTTACATCATTGCTGGCGCGCTATTGCTGAGCAGTTCTTTGGCAAACGCAAACGTGCACAAATGGAAAAATACCGAATTTCAGACCTACTCCGATAAAACACAGGTGAGGTTTTTACTGGTAAACCGTTATACCAAACAAGCCGACTACTACCTGCGAATTGATGACAAAGAATTTCCAAACAAAATCCAATTGGATGCAAACCAAGAGATAGAGCTGGATATCAATGTGAAAACACCCGCAGCTCAAATAACCAAGAAAAAGATTTGCACACGCATGGTGACGGATTCTCCGAACAGCTACGAAGTATGCACGAACCTTAGATTCAAACGGTATTAACCAAATTAACACGGTACTAACTATGTACAAGATCATAACAACGCTACGCAGAGCTTTATTGACTGTCGTTGCACTGGCTATCGCTTCATTGGCCAGTTTTTCTGTCACGAACCCTGTATTTGCGAACCCGATACCGAGTGTATCCAACCCATCAGGAACCGACCGAGTTCGTACCTCTGAGGGAGCTTCATGTGAGCAAGCGATTTCCACAGGCAAAACCGTTCAATTCGGTACTTATGGGTCAACGGGCAATGAAGATAGCGACAGCTATTACAACAATTATTACTACCAAAATCAGGATGAGGCGGGCGTTTACGCGGCTGTCACACTGCAATTTGGTGGTGAGGATCGAGTTGACTGTCGTCGACTCTACGAGTTCGAGCTCCGTGAGCGAGAACGTTTAGAAGAGCTGGCTCAAGCGGAACATGAGCTAAAGCTATTACAAATCGAAGCAGAAAAATATCGTCTGCTGAAGATGAAACAAAGCAATACCACTTTTTCGGAGTAAAAGATGCTTAATAAAAAACCATTACTTGGCCTAGCTGTTATGAGCGCATTAGCTGCCAATGCTTCTATCGCCTTGGCAAACGACGACGAAGCAAGTCATCAACCAGTTTCTGGAGATGTAATATTCTCAGGAAGTGTTGATTCTCAATGTGGCGTTCATGCGACACAAGATAGAGCTGACCTTGCTTTCGGGGAAGACTACAACGAATCCCATGCCACAGTGAAACTTGTCAGCAATACAGACCACAAGGTCAAACTCTCTGCAACAGACATCGATATATCATCATTTGGAGATCAAATAGATAAAAAGGATGTCCATATCGAATCGTCAGGCACCATTGATGAAGACAAAAGCTTGGATCATTGGGAAGGAGGCGTTGATATCCACCGTAATGAAATAGAAGATGAAGACAATCTGAATTTATATGCTCGAGTAGATGTTGATGAAGGTGATCTTCAATCAGGCATTGATTATCAAGTTAAAACCACATGGACAGTCGAGTGTAACTAACCATCATCTCTCCCACGGCAAGTCCTCTAATCACGAGGGCTTACTGACTCAGAGGCTTTATGAAAACCTTACTATTATTCTTGTCGATCTTATTTATCGCTCCCTATGCTGTAAGCACAGGGTTCGATAGACAAAAAATCGAACATTTCAACCAAGTGTGTATGGACGGTTCAAACAATCACGAACGCCGAATCTTTGATGCGCTGTCAAATTCTGAATACATAGACTGGTCGAGTATCGAATTAATCGACACTGAAAGTCGTGTTAACTACACAGATACCACAGTCGCAGCGAAGCAAAATGATCGTGTCACTTGCGATCTTATTGTTGAGTACAAATATCACCATGCCGACATTGTGCTGAGCTCAAGCTATCAGGTATCACTCAAAGATAAGCAAACCATCAGTAATGTAGCTGTTACTGAACAAGCGGTCACGGACTTTATTGTCCGAGTTATGGTGAACTAACATGTTACGTTTTATTGTCGCGTTCACTTTAATCAGCTTGTCCAGTTGTACATTGGCATCCAATAATCACTCTACACTGAGCTTTAAAAAGCATGTGAGAGAACGCTGCGGTTTAGAAGTGATCAATAACCAAGGTGAGATGAGTTTTGGTCGAGAATACGATGGCAGAGCGATCAAGCTTAAGCTGGAATCTAATCGAAAAGATTCGCGATTGTTGCTCAAACTGCAACATATTGACCTAGGCTCTATTGATGAGTCACGCATTTCAGAACTCGTGCGATTCAAAGTAGAAACGCCCGTGCGCTATGAAGGCGACATCAATTATTGGCGTCAGGGCGTCGAGTTTCCGGTTGATCAGCTCGCATCCAATAAAGAGGTCGCGATTCAAGCACGTATTACCATCCCAGAGTCACAACTGACAGCGGGTGAATTTCACTTCAATATGGAATGGGCGGTTGAGTGTCTGTAACTAGTTGAGAGTCCATAAATAAAAATTGTTAGGCGAGCTTTTTATCAAATGATGAAGCATTTAGTAGAGTGACAAGTTCGGAATTATAAAACCGATAAAGAGAAATTCACTGGGATTCAGCTCTAGATTAGAGCAAATTATCAAGGATGGAGTTTTTTTGAACATGTATTGAAAACACGAAACATAATATGCGATCAGTTCATCGGACTTTCAAGGGAGTAACAAGAGAATATTTGATAACACTGAAGTCAATCACACATGTGCTAATTCTCAGTTGGTTAATCTATGCGATGTTTGCTACGTTTAAATGACACAGTCATTGGAAAGGTATGATTTATGAAAATAAATGTTCAAACACATCATGTATCAATTAACGACGAGTCACGCAAAGACATCGAAGGTAAATTCGAGAAGATATCTAACCATTTCCCATCACTGATCAGTTGCGACATCATCATTACTAAAGAACACGGTCAACATCAGGTTGAAGTATTCACAAACTACGAAGGTGTACGAGTAACAGCAAAATCGACAGACGATGTTATGTACCCAGCTATCGCAGCAGCACTCAAGAAACTTGAAGCAGGCTTAAGTAACCGTAAGGGACAATTGAAATCCGACCTACACGAGAAGCCAACCAGTACGAAGCCAGAAATCGCTTCAGATATCATCCAAGAGATGAAGTTGGTATAACTCCACAGTAGAAGCGCGCTAACAATTAGCAGCGTACAAGAATTGCAAAGCCAGCACATGTTGCTGGCTTTTTCGATCTTTAAACTTAGCAATCCCCTTTCACTATCAAACCTCAGATTCGGCTCAAATCCATATCTTCTTTAAATCCCTTAAGCTACTGGTTGCTATAACAATCATCAATGGTATTTGATAGAGTTATCCGAAACCTAGACCAAAACGGAATATTTGTTATGAAGAAAGTCGCGTTGATACTTTTCCTAGCCACTCAGTTAATGGCATGTACCGAGGTTGGCAGTGAAGCTTGGTGTGCGGATATGAAAGAGAAGCCTAAAGGCGACTGGACGGCTAATGAAGCCGGTGATTTTGCTAAGCATTGTATTTTCTAAATAGGCACTAACTACTCCAGAGTTTTTCTATTTTTTAGATAAAAAAACGACCGCTAGGTAGACCGAAGTACCTAGGGTCGTTTGAGCTTCAAAATGCTAGATAAGCTCTTAACTTTCAAACAAAACACATGTTACAAAAAACATAGTGAACACAACACACTCATTAGATCAGCTTGTTACGGATGTGGATCACCACTGCTTCTGCAACGATAACCACGGCGAAGATACTCACTAATACCATTGAAACTTTTTGCCACTCGAAAAGGTTCTGCGCGTCGTTTAGCACCACGCCAATACCACCAGCGCCCACCAAACCGAGTACCGCAGATTCACGTACATTAATGTCCCAACGGAACAGTACGATGGAATAGAACGCTGGCATCACTTGTGGCCAATAACCTTTCAGTAAAACGCTCATCCACGAAGCTCCAGTCGCGCGTAAAGCTTCAATAGGCCCCATGTTCACTTCAGCAATTGCTTCCGCTAACAGCTTCCCTACAAAGCCGATACTGCGAATGGCAATCGCCATAATCCCTGCGAGAACACCGGGGCCAAACAGTGCGATGAACAACAACGCCCAAACCAATGAATTCACTGAACGTGAAGACACGAGAAAGAATTGAGCAATCCAGTTCAAGGCTTTATTCGGAGTGATATTTGGCGCATTCATCAGCGCCAAAGGAATAGCAAATACCAAGGTAAACAAGGTACCCAACGTGGCGATGTGCAGTGTTTCAATCATCGCTGCGTGAATCGACTCAGGATAGAACGCGTAGTCCATTGGCACCATTCGTTCGAACATGTCGGCAAACTGCGCTGGCGCGTCGTATAAAAACTCTGGAATCACTTCAACGGTCTGCCAAGACCACACGATGGCGCACACAAGGCTAAGGTAAACGGCAAATCGAGCCACACGTTCGTTTGGTGTAAAGCGCTGCCACTCTCTATCGATAGATGCAGTTGTCATTAGAAGATTCTCCTAACAATATTGGAAAGAAATTCACCCACAAGAATCAACGCGATAATGGTGATCAAAATAGCGGCGACGAAGTCGTAGTCAAAACGTTGGAATGCTGAGAAAAGTGTACCGCCAAGGCCACCCGCCCCCACGATGCCAACCATGGTTGAATTACGTAAGTTTGAGTCCAACTGGTAGCTAGCAAAACCAATAAAACGAGTAAATACCTGTGGCATCACCGCGTACAGAATGACGCTGACAAAGCTCGCCCCCGTCGCTTTAATCGCTTCAACCGGTTTAAAAGAGATCTCTTCAATGGCCTCAGCAAACAACTTGGCGATGAAACCGATAGATGCGAATACTAAAGTCAGAATCCCCGCCAGAGCACCAAAGCCAACCGCTTTCACAAACAAGATAGCGATAATCACTGGGTGGAAAGAACGACACAGTGCGATGAAGCCACGAATCGGTGTTGATACAATCGAAGGCATCATGTTTCTCGCAGCAAGTAAGCCAAGAAACAGCGAAATGACGATGCCGAAGAAACTCGAAATGATCGCTATCTGTAAGCTCTCCGCTAAGCCACTTAGCAGTAAATTAGTACGCGAAAAATCTGGCGGAAACATTCTTGATAGTAACCGCTCACTTTCACCAAAACCGATGACCAAACGATCAAAGGTCAGCCCTAACGTCGCAAAGCTGTAAAACAAGTAGCCAATGATTGCAGCGATAATGGCACGGTTAGTCCATGAGGTTTTGAACGGATTCTCGTGCTTCGCTGGCGATGTGCTTGATGAAACGCTTGGCGACGAGCTTGGATTTAATCCAGCCATGACTCACCCCCATAAATGATTTTTAGGTCTTCTTCTGAAATACCTTCAGGGCTGCCATCGTAATGCACCTTGCCATTACACATGCCGATGATGCGCTTGGCATAACGTTTGGCTAAGTTCACATCGTGGATATTCACCAACACTGGGATGTTTTTCTGTTCTGCGAAGGTTTCCATCAACTCCATGATCTCAACCGCGGTTTTTGGGTCGAGTGATGACGTTGGTTCATCCGCCAATAAGATATATGGGTCTTGCATGACTGCGCGAGCAATACCAACACGCTGTCTTTGGCCGCCCGATAAACTGTCGGCACGTTGGTTTGCAAAGTCTTGTAGGCCTACAAATTCAAGTAGCTCGAACGCTTTTGCTAAGTCTTCAGCTGAGTAGTTACGACGCCATGCATTCCAAGCGGTCATGTAACCCAAACGACCACTCAACACGTTCTCGATAACCGTTAAACGTTCCACGAGGTTATATTCTTGGAACACCATACCTATGTGTCGACGCTGTTTACGTAGCGCTTGACCTTTTAATTGAGTCAGGTCTGCGCCATCAAAAATGATTTCGCCTTGGCTTGGATCGTTGAGTCGGTTGATACAACGCAGAAGCGTACTTTTACCGGTACCAGATGGACCAATGATCGCGATGATGCCTGGTTCATCGATATCAATATTAATGCCTTTAAGGATTGGCTTGCCTGCCACATATTCGTGGAAAAGGTTGTTTATCTTTATTCCTTCATAGCTTGCTACGGCCATACTGCATTTCCTTGTGCGAATTTTAGAATGATCTATGCCCTACCCGCGAGGGCATAGATATTTAGTTGAAGTAGGTGTTTTTAAAGAACTAAGTCTTTCTAAAACTTAGTCTTCTAATAGAAAAAGAGTTAGCCGTTGTTTGCTTGTTTTGCTAGCTCAGCGGCTTTTTTCTTTGCACGTTTAGCCGCATCTTTTTCAGCCAATTTCTTCAAGCCAGTTTTGGTGTAAGCCGTACCTGTCGCATGAGCGATATCACGAATCACATCCCACTCTTCTTTGTAGCTGATTGGAGAGAAACGGTCGGCACCTTTAAACGATGCGCTCATTTCTGGTGTAAAGCGGTAGCTAAAGAAAGCCTCGTTGATCTTCTCAACGAGCTCTGGTTTTAGGTTGTAAGCATAGCCAAACGCAGACGTTGGGAAGCGTGGGCTACGGTAGATGATCTTCAGTTCAGAATCGTCGACACGACCTGCTGCGACCATGCGGTCATAAACGTCAGATGCCACAGGTGCCGCATCATAGTCTCCATTGAACACACCGAGAATAGATTGGTCATGCTTACCTGAATAAAGCACTTTGTAATCTTCATCTGGCACTAGGCCTTTCGCTGGGAATAACGCACGAGGAGCTAGGTTGCCAGAGTTGGAAGATGCAGAAGTGTGTGCAACCTTTTTACCTTTCAGATCAGACATTTTGTTAATGCCGCTGTCTTTACGCACAATCGTGATTAGGTTGTAGCCTTGGAAGCCCGACTCGTCACCTTTCACTGCGATTGGAACGTAACCCGCGAGGTTAACTGCGTAGCCAGTCGGGCCAGTCGAAAAACCTGCAACATGCAGTCGACCAGAACGCATCGCTTCTACTTGTGCAGAGTTCGAGTGAACTGTGTAGTAAATCACTCGCTTACCTGTAATTTTACTCAGGTGAGCTTGGAAATCTGCAAACGCATCTTTGTACAACGCTGGGTCTTCTACTGGCGTGTAAGTAAACACAAGCGTACTTGGGTCGTTCCACTCATCTGGGTTCTTCGGTGAATCGGCGACCAAATCTTGGTTTTCATCACAGTATCGATCGTCTAACACACCACGACTAGAGCAGTCGCTTGCCATAGCCATTGAAGGAAGTAGTAATGAGCTAGCGATTAACAGTCCTTTAACACTGATTTTCATATTCAAACCTTACTTTTACTTATTGTTGAAAGTCATCTTCGCTATTGCAGCCTTTGTGCCACCTTTTAATTCATTTAATTTCAACAACTTAAATTAAAACTTAAATTGGCAAATTACTTTTGTGTCATTACTGTCCAACCGAGAAGTCTCTATTTGGGTCATTTATGTCCCGCCAAGTTCGGTGGTAAAAAAAGAGCCCGAAGGCTCTTTGGTTCACTGCTTTTTCTTTTATTATTCTTTAGCTAAGTAATCTCTATACAAACGCTATAATTAGCGACGTAACAGCGCTCTCTGAATAGCCTAAGCGTCGCTGTCCATACAGTTTGCGTAATAAGTTACCGTTGCAGGCCAGTCGCTGAATACGCCCATGACACCGACATCTTGCGCCAGTACATCAAGCATTTTCATCATGTCGCCATCATTGTTGATGCCATCTTTCACGCTTTGGTAATACCAACCGCCGCCTTGCGCTAGTGGGCCCGAACGCTCAAGTGTCCATGCAATAATCTCAAGGTCAGCATCCTTTGCCAGTTTCGCGTAGTTTGACGCAACCAATTCGTTGTTCTCACCTAGCTCAACCAAAGCAAACAGAGGTGGCGCGATGATATTCACACCCGCATCGTGAAGCTCTTTCATGTTTTCAACAGACGCGACAAAGTCCGCTTGCTCATAGACACGGTCGTCAAGATAAACGGCTTGCTTACCGAACTTAGGCGTCTCATTAACCCAGTACTTCACATCATCTAAGTTGAATGACTGCAAGTAAGTCTCCGAAGGCTCAAAGCCCGCCTCTTTCAGCTCATCCACCAGCTTCTGCGCGTACATCTCTTGGCTAAAACCATTGAAAGGCATTTCTACCGCCGCCGATTTAAGTTCTGGAGTCACCTTCACTCCATGCTCTTTAAACAATGCCGCACTTTCGGCGTGTGTCATCAGTGTGCCACTTTGGCTGTAAAGATCGGTTCTCCAACCAGGTGTGCCATTCATGTACTCTTCAACCGTGGTTGCTTTTGGATTCGCACCATCCATTTTCCCTTTAAGAGTCTTAAACTCCGCTAGCGTGAAATCAGAGGTACGACACTCAACCTGCGCATCTTCGCCTGTCGCTGGATTGGCTGGCGTGAACGGTGTTGAACACTTCTTAGCGAGATCTGGATGCGCCAAAACATCGGTTGTGGTATGCAGATCACTTTGAGAGTGACGACATACCAACGCCTTGTCTTTAGTGAAAGTCACATCACATTCCACGACGCCCGCACCCATTTGAATCGCTGCTAAGTAGGATTCCTTAGTATGCTCAGGAAACTGCATCGCAGCTCCGCGATGTCCAATAGAAAAATCACTACGATGAAAAGGTCCTTCACTGCAACTCAACAGTTTGGTTTTCAAAGGGCTCTCATCCATATTGTTCACTAAAAAGAGGGGACGAGGACCTAAGTCGGCTGATTCTGCTGCGGCCCATGCCGTCATCGAGCTCACGCCTAGTATCAGAGCAATCGAACCTTTCAGTATTTGCTTCATGTTTGTATCTCCTTGCAACAAGCAATTATTTTTCTAACTTCCTTTATTCGATCATTCAGTGTTGGATAGCTGTCATATATAGATAGTTGTCATATAAATTTGGGCTCAACACCGAATAACCTCATGTGAACGTATGCCACAATGTAGTGATTGCACGCATTGTGCCAAATGTTAAAGCCCTTTTATTACAATTACTTGAAACGGTTAGCCATTCGACTAAAAGTTAAATGGGTCATTGTTGTCTTTTGCTTTTTCGTTTAGTTTTGGTTTTCCATTTACCAAACAACTGAACCAGCTAGGCCTTGAAACTCTCTTTATCCAATTGATGTTTCTTCATTTTTCGATAAAGCGTTTTGCGTGGCAGGTTCAGCTTGCTAGAGACCTCATTGATGTTACCTGCGCTTTCAATAAGAGCCTCAGTCAGAACATTTCGTTCGTACTGCTCCATCTGTTTTTCAAAGGCGAAATCTTCTCCGGACGACTCACATATCGGTGACTGAAGATCAAAGCCATCACCAACAATACCGAGCACAAACCGGTCGGCGACATTACGTAATTCTCGCACGTTACCCGGCCATTCGTGTCGACATAATTGCTGTATTTGTTCGGGATAAATCGTTGACGGACGCGTCTTATATTTGTGGCTCGCTTGAATCACAAAGTGACGGAACAGCACCTGAATGTCCTCTTTTCTTTGACGCAATGCGGGAAGGTTTAAGCTAGCAATATTGAGGCGATAGAAGAGATCGGCTCTAAACTCCCCCGTTTCACTCAGGCTCGCGAGATCAGCTTTGCTGGCGGCTACCACCACAATATCGACCGGGATTAACTCGTTACCACCAACGCGCTCGATCATTCTTTCTTGAATGACGCGCAGCAGTTTAATTTGCACGGCAATCGGCATGCTTTCTATTTCATCAAGAAACAGAGTACCGCCATTGGCTTGTTCTATTTTGCCAATGCGCTTCTTGTTAGCACTGGTAAACGAGCCCGCTTCATGACCAAACAACTCACTTTCGATAATGCTTTCTGTCATGCCGCCACAGTTGATCGCGACAAAGGGCTTCGCCTTACGACGGCTAAATTGATGCAACGCGCGAGCAATCACCTCTTTACCCGTTCCAGTTTCGCCGTTGATGATGGTATCAACACCAGTATGAGACAGCGCAAGCACTTGCTTACGTATCGTATCCATCGCTTTTGATTGGCCAATAACCACCGTTTCAATTGGTAACTCCGTTTCCTCCTCACCGCCTATAATTGCTGGGCAGTTGTGCTGAGATTGTGTCAACGCCAAGTCGAGTTTCTCTACCAACTCGCTGGCATTAAGTGGTTTTTCTAGGAAGTCGAAAGCCCCTAGCTTCATTGCTTCTATCGCCATGGGAATATCGCCATGGCCACTCATCAACAAGACAGGGACGTTAGCGGCTCTATGCTGGATTGAACTCAGCAGCGTAAGCCCATCCACCTGTGGCATTCGTACATCACACAATACAACCGACTGGCTGTTTGCTTTGAGCGATTTAAGGCCAAGGTTAGGGTCGGTAAAGGTAGTGACGCTAAACCCTTCTAACTCCAACATTTCACTCACGGCTTCAACGACATCGATTTCATCATCGATAAGAACTATGTGTTTTTCTGCAGTCATGAGGCTATGCCTTTTGGTAGAGTGACGATAAAAGTGGTGCCTTGGTGTTCGACGGATTCCACGTGAATCGATCCGCCAAAGTCTTTTATGATGTTGTATGCGATAGACAAACCGAGCCCAAGCCCCTTACCTGTTGTCTTACGGGTATAAAATGGATCAAACAGATGCGGAATGTCCTCTTCAGGTATCCCTAACCCGTTGTCCATAACCAAAATCTGAATGGTGTTCGAATGCTCTTGAGTGGAGATGCTGAGCTCAGGTTGCTCTCTGTGCTCAACGGCATCCAGAGCATTGCTGATCAAATTCACCAGTACCTGTTCTAAGCGAATGCTGTTGGCTCGAACCACCTGGTCGCTTTGTGGTGAATACTGTATCGACACTGCGCTCTGTCTGGTTTCAAACAGGTCAATCGCATCGCCGACGACCTTATCCAACTCAACGTTATCAATCTTGCCATCGCTCTTACGTGAGAAGGCTTTTAGGTGACGAGTAATCGCAGCGACCTTGTCTAACAAGATCTCGATCTTTTTCAGGTTCTCTTCTGCCCTGTCAGGCCTTTGCTTACCTAACCATAATTGAGCACTTCGAACGTGACTGTTTACTGCGGTCAGAGGTTGATTGATCTCGTGCGTGATCCCGACACTTAATTGCCCTAGCGCAGCCAGTTTTCCGGCTTGGATTAACTCGTCTTGAGTCACTCGTAGTTTGGCTTCGGCTAAGGTGCGTTCTTCAACCTCAGCCTCCAACTTGCGATTGGTTTGCTTAACGACTTTGGCCGTGGTCTGAAATACCTTTAGGTACTTGGCCATTTGCGTCACTTCGTCTTTTCCCCGAATAGAAACCTCGGTATCTAAATGGCCGGTAGAAATCGCGAACATATTGTCTTTGAGCTGTAAAAGCCTTTCTAAAATACTTTTACGGACGTAGAACCACGAAATGGCAGCGGCAGCCAACACACTAAACAGAGAAAGAAAAAGAGAGAGTTGCTGATTCGATTGTAAAGACAGCTGCGCTTGTTGAATCGATTGGTCAATATTGCTATTCACCTTGCTGGTGTTGCTCTCGATCTGCACGGTTAACTGATTCAAATGTTCACGGCTGTTTTGTAAGAAATATTGCTCTTGATAGAGATGATCGAGCGCTTTGTTTTTGAGTCCATACAAGCTGCTATCGCTTGAAGCGAGGTTATAAATCACCGTGAGTTGATGATCTAATTCAGGAAAATCACTTCTTAAATCACCACTGACCCAAAGTTTCCACCACTCTTCCCCTACCTGCTCTAAACGGTAACTGGTGTAATCGAGCTCATTAAAACTTGAGTCGTTATACAGCTTTTCTACCAAGCCTAATTGGTAATAAAGCAGAGATTTCAACTGAGTATATTGAATTTGATCTTTGGCTGGTTCAGGCAAACTATCGAGTGAATCACTGGCCTGTTGCAGTAGCGGGTAAAAACCTTCAAGCAAATTACGAAGTTCTTGATTGAGTTGTTCTGACTCAATCTCACTTTGGAACAACAAGCTCAGGCTATTATTAACTTGGGCGATAAGATCTTTAAAGTAGGCATGATAATCAGGGAATTGAACCATAACGCTATTCATTACTGAAATGGCCTCTTCAATTTTAAGCATCGCCTGTTTACGCTCTAAATTGGATTCAGCATCACTGAGTTGAGATGACGTCGTGATAATCACACGCACCATATCATTGAGGCGTGCAGCGTTATCTAAGGCAGGGATTTCACTCTCTTTTAATTCAACGAGGCGTTGGTTTAGGTCGTCAAAAGTAAAGCTGGAAACAACCGAAAGGAAGATGGTGGTCATCGATAACATTGCCAATGCCAACACCAAACGCAGCTCGATGCCCTTCCAACCAAACCACTTACGACGCGGGATTTTGATCGAAAACGGGCGTTCAAAACTGTCTTTATTTTCTATCACCTCGGAGACATGACTACTCACTCGCTCCACCCTCTTCTCATCAAGAATCAATAGGAATTGGTCAATGATTCAGACGGTTAGGGCTCACACCTTACTCAACCTCACATCAGATAGCTTTAGTAGAACTATTAAACGAAGAGTAATCATTAACATTTCACATAAGATATCATAACAATTATTTTATAAAGCTTAGGTTGTCTGTTTTGCGATAATAGAAAGTGACCTCACCGACAGAAACGTGATTACTTTATCAATACCGAGCTGAATAAGTGGCTGCACAGCTGTCAACCAAGTAATAAAACTCGAATATTATTAGTCAGTTAAGGTTGTTGATACAAAAAATCGCACAAGCTTTCACTCATGCGATTTCATTGATGTCATGTCAAACGACTGCTCGAGACTCAACGAGTTAAAGAATGATCATCCCATCTCGATACGTCAGTGCTGGCAAAACATCTTGCCCAAGTAACACAGGGCCATCGAGGTCGACAATCTCAGACTGAACCGCAATAGGCAGCGCCGCTCGCATCGCTAATGAAGTGCCAAGCATGCAACCCGACATCAGAGTAAAACCTAGCCTTTGAGCTTCTTCAGCAAGTACCAATGCTTCGGTCAGACCACCGGTTTTATCTAGCTTGATGTTGACCATCTCATACTTGCCCAACAGCGAAGACAGCTGAGAAGTGGTATGACAGCTTTCATCCGCACACAGTGGGATCGGGTGCTTGATGTGTGCCAGTGACGCATCATGCTGTTGCGGCAAAGGTTGCTCGATCATCGCGATATCAAACTCAGTCAGTTGATTGAACAAGTCTTCGAGGTTCAACCCTGTCCACGCTTCATTAGCATCCAGTACAATTTTAACCCCAGGAGCCGCTTCTCGGACAGCGCGCACACGCTCTACTACTTGCTCACCATCAAGCTTCACTTTTAGAAGTTTCGCACCATTCACCACATAATCTCGCGCTTGTGTCGCCATGGCTTCTGGTGTGCCAATGGAGACTGTCATTGCTGTAACAATTTTAGCAGGCAACTCGAACACGCTATTTGGAAACACCTGGTCATTCTGCTGCGCTTCGAAATCCCAAAGCGCACAATCGACCGCATTTCGCGCTGCCCCTCCGGTCAATAAAGACTGAAGATGATCTCTTAGCTCTGCCGGATCGGTAACGCCTCGTTCAAACATGGCTTCAAGTGCGCTAGACGCTTGTTGGATTTGCGCTAATACAGACTCCGATGACTCGCCGTATCGTGGGTAAGGCGTGCATTCGCCCTGAGCTTGTTTGCCATCATGTTCAATGTAAACACGAACAACGTGACACTCAGTTCGGCTGCCTCGAGAGATGCGAAAAGGCGTTTGCATCGCGATAGTAATAGGTTCTGCTGTAATCTTCATAATTTCACTCGGTTGATGTTCGCTTTAACAAATGGAAACGTAGAAATGATGAAGTCGTTAAAGTGAATGTCGCAAATGATCAGTAATGTGTTGTACACCAAAACGCACAGGGTCCGTCACTGGTACTTGATAAAGTGTGGTCCATTCTTGACACAATGTCTCAGCATCTTCAATGCTAATCGCCGATGTGTTTAAACAGATGCCGACCAGTTTCACGTCCGAGTTCGTCAATCGTGCGGCTTGCAAGTTAGCTTCAATGGTCTGTTCTATGCTTGGCAATTGAGCGTGAGGAAGGTTGCGAATATGTGGTCGCCCGACTTCATGGCACAGCACCAAAGCGTCGGCTTGTGCACCATGCAATAACCCTAAACTCACGCCTGCAAAAGACGGATTGAACAACGAACCTTGGCCTTCAATGATGTCCCATTGGTGGTCGGTAAAATCGGGGCTAATCGCTTCAACCGCGCCAGAAATAAAATCCGCAACCACAGCATCAATCGAAATACCGCAACCTTCAATCAAGATGCCTGTCTGCCCTGTCGCTTTGAACTGAGCGGAGGTTCCTGATTGTTTGAGCGATTTTTCAATGGCCAACGCCGAGAACATTTTTCCTACTGAGCAATCGGTTCCGACCGTAAGAAGGCGTTTACCCTGACGAGGCTTACCGTTACCAACCTTTAGATCACCATCAAAATGGCGTACATCATGAAGCTTAGTCAATCCTCGGTGCTGCATGTCAGCAAGCGGTGAGAATTCACTCAAGCGCTGGTGCATGCCCGATGCAATCTCAAATCCCATTTCTGCAGCTGCCATTATGGTTGGCTGCCAAGAGTCAGGAATAACGCCACCTGGGTTTGCTGTACCAATCACTAGAGTTTTCGCACCCTGTGCTTGTGCCTCTTGTAAGGTCATGTCCGCTAAGCCAAGAGAAACCGTATCGTCTGTTAAACGCAGTTGGCCTAGGCAGATCTCTGGTCGCCATTGGTGGATACCGCGAGCGGTTTTTGCGGCGAGTGGATCGGTAACATCCCCAAGAAAAAGAAGGTAAGGTTGAGCGATAGACATGAGCGTTCCTAATTAATAAGTCCTTATATGGATTTACTTTAATTAAGAATTTGAAGGCTGCCGAATACCTATTTATCGCGTGCCTATAACATGATGTTATGGGTGAAAAATTGCGTCATCAGTTTTAGGTTATAGATAGGGCTACAAGCTAACAGCTAACAGCTAACAGCTAACAGCTAACAACTCTTAGCGAACAGCTCTTGTAGTTGACCCGATCTAATGGACACCTTCAATTGTAATTGGAGGTGATTATGCCAGCTTATAAATCAGGTAAAAAAACTCAACAATATCTTACGGAATTTAAGGTAACTGCTGTCCGACTTTCGCTTCGAGAAGGAGCTACAGTTAAAAGCGTGGCGCTATCATTAGATATCCACCCTTATATGCTTTCTAAATGGCGAAAGGACTATAGAGAAGGGGTTATTATGGAAGATAAACGTAAGAAAAGGACTAAGATCCCGAGCCAGAAAACTGAGTCTAGTCGGATTGCAGAACTTGAACGTCAGAACGAACAACTTAAGCTCGAGAATGACTTGCTAAAAAAGTGGCAACGATTCGTTGCCCAAGAAAATCGACAAAATTCCGATTCATAACCCATTACAAAACGCGTTATTCCATTGTATTGATGTGCCGTTTTCTATCTGTTTCTAAGTCGGGTTATTACGCATGGCTTGATAGAGAACCAAGCCGCTACGATCAAGAAGAGCAGGCTTTGAAGAAGCGTATAATTAAAGTTTTTACCCAGAGTCGAGAGACTTACGGCAGCCCACGAGTTCATGCAGAACTGAGGCGCCAAGGCGTTTTGGTTAGCCGCAAGCGTGTGGCTCGGATCATGAAAGAGCAAGGGCTAAGAGCGCGAAGTTATCGCATTTACATGAAAATGGCCAAGCTACATCGGTTCTATCAATCGATTAAGAATATTAAAAAAGACACACCAAAACCAACGGCAGTTAATCAACAATGGTCTGGAGATCTAACGTATATAAAGCAAGGTAAACGTTGGATGTATCTAGCGGTCGTTATCGATCTTTACTCGCGTAAAATCGTCGGTTGGTCGCTTGGTAGTAAGAAGAGTACACAACTAACGATGAGTTCGTTGAGAATGGCAATTAGAAATCGAAAGCCACAAGAGCGCTTATTGTTTCATACCGACAGAGGCTCTGAATATCGAGCCCATGAAGTTCAAGCTTTATTATCAAAAAATGGAATTGTCCCAAGTATGAATCGACCAGGTCATTGCACTGATAATGCGGAGGTGGAGTCGTTCTTCCATACGCTCAAAGGCGACATAATTAGGAAAAATAGTTTTAAAAGTGAGAAGCAGCTTAGAGATAAACTTGCCGGTTATATCCAGCATTTTTATAACCGTTATAGACTGCACTCAAGTCTTGGATATCGAACCCCGCATGAATATGAAGTAGCGACGGGTTAAAGATAATAGGGTGTCCATTTTATCGGGTGAAGATCATCTTAACTAACAACTCTTTACGAACAAGATAGCTGCAGTGCTGAAATAAACTGCTTGGCGGCAATCGACTGCGGGGTGTGCTCTGCGCAAAGCATCGATACCGAGAATTGGATGTCTGGTTGAAGTGGCAACACACAGACCGCATCGTCATTTTGATATTGCTCTGCCGTCCACGGGTCAACAATCGCAAACCCTGCTTGGTGCTTGACCAGTTCAGCAGCAGCGCTGTATCCGCGTACCGATATTGGATGATGATAATGCTCATCTAGCGCAACAAGGCTTTGATGGAGCAGCAAACCCAGTGGGTCGCGACTATCAAGCCCGATGATTGGCAACGGATAGTTGATCAAATCATCGAGGGTTAATTTTGCGGGTAAGTGATCAACCGTATTGGATGGAACCAGAACCTTGAGTGATTCAGTTAATAACGTTTCACTTAATATGCCAGGCGGCGTTTCATCCCCAAACGCGATGGCAATATCGAGCTCATGCTTCAATAAGCCAGCACACAGTTCATCACGGTTGGCGGTCAGTAACTCAAAAGAGAGAGCTTGTTTACTGCCATTTTGCTCGCGAGACATTTGGGCGATCACCGGAGTCAGCAATTTGGTCGCCAGAATCGGCGGCGCACCAATACGTAAGTGCTGATGGCCTTGCTTCACTTTGTTGGTTAGAGAGCGAAATTGCCCCAGTTGTTGATAGACCTTCTCCGCTTCTGGTAACAAGGTTTTCGCCTCAACCGTTGGTACTAATCGACCTTTCACACGCTCGAACAATCCAAACCCAAGTTGTTGTTCTGTGTGCGCCAAAATACGGGTCACATTAGGTTGCGACACATGCAGATTGCGCGCAGCCCCAGATACGGTTCCGGTCTGCATAATGGCGTAGAAGACTTCCAACTGTCTTAGGTTCAAATTGATGTCCTATGGTTCACAAAAAAGCTAACACGTTCAGGTATCGATCCAAGAGGTCAATTACCTAGTAGTAAGTAGTGAGTTTAGTTTAATAGCTCTTCAATCTTAGGCTGGAGCACTTTCGACCAAACTTGATAAGCCTTCGCGTTCAAGTGTAAGTCATCACACGAGTACTCATTCGACAAAAGCTTATTAGGTGACAATACTGAATTCACATCTAAGAATGCCATGCCTTGCTGAGTGCAGTACTCGCTTATTTTGCTATTGAGCAGTTCCACTGAAGGATTCAATCCTTGCAGTTTAGAGCCAACATAAAGCGTTGATTGCACCAAGATACGAATATCATTTTCTTGCCACACTTTAAGCATATCAACGTAGTTCTGGTAGATATGGTCGACATCATAACCCTGAGCTAAATCGTTTATCCCTGCCATGAAGCACACCAGCTTTGGCTTCACGTTCAACGTGGTATCAATGCGGCGTAACATACCTGTGGTGGTATCGCCTGCTAGGCCACGATTGACCATCGAAACATCCCGGAAAATATCTGCCCACGGTGCCCACTCGGTGATCGAATCACCAAACATCACTAAATCAGCATTGGGAGAGAAATGGCGATGATTGTCTGATGTCATGATGTAGCGGCTCATACTATGGCCTCGTTGCTGAACCTCAGACTGAATAGCGACTGCTTTGAGGATCTCGTCATTCGGTGTGGTGCTATCAAATTGAGAAAGTACACCTTCGATATGCGGCTTTAATGGACTAAGTTGGGTGCTCAGTTGATGGTGTTCTTTAAGGGAGGATAACCTCTCTAGCAATGCATACAGAGAGCGGTTTTGACCAACGTCTTGGAATAACTGATATAAATCGAGGACAGGTTGTTGTTGCAGCGCGGCAAGTAATTGCTTGTCTTCCATGGTGTTACCTAACCCTTCAATTATCCGGTGATGAACTCAAGATAATATCCGATTGCGTACGGGATAGATAACACTACAAGAAGGGATTTACTTATTGTTTACAAAAAATAATAAGACTCACTTTATATGTTTGGAGTCAAAAACTAGCGTCTCATCATCATATGTATAAAAAACTAAAGACATATTGTGACTCTGGTCTCTCAGCCTATGACCTACTCCTTTTTCCATTTTTTTATGGAGGATTTATAGAATATCAGGGTGGTGAATAATAAGTTAAATCATAATAATAAGGATCATAACGTGAAACTTTCTCTATCCAATACTGCTTTAGCAATGACCACTATTCTACTTGCAGGTTGCCAGACTTATCCTGAATCACCTCAGACGCCAGATACGACAGCATACCAATGTCAAACAAGCAATGATGCTAACGTAAACGACTTAAGAATCTATCAAGTCATGGTCGAAAGCTTTGTGAGTGGTGATGACTCTATTGGCCACGGAACTGGTTACGGAACTAGTCACCACAATGGCGATATTCAAGGGATTATAGATTCACTTGATTACATTCAATCTCTTGGTATGAACGGGATTTGGCTTACTCCAATCTTCAATTCCGAACCTATTGAGAACCAAGACCATTGGGCAGACAGACTGGATGCAACCGGTTATTTTGCCACTGATTATTTCAATATCGACCCCAGATTCGGCTCGATGGAAGAAGCTAAAACACTAGTTGAAGAAGCGCATGCTCGAGGGCTTTATGTCTTCTTTGATGGCGTATTTGGCCACCACAAAAAAAACGTCCTTCCGTCACCAACAGGTAAGCAGCCCCAAGGAGAGGATAACCCCGTCTCATACCCTGAGAGCCTAGCCTTCTATCAAGAAGTTGCCGAGTATTGGATCAAAGAGCTCAAAATTGATGGTTGGCGTTTAGATCAAGCTTATCAAGTGCCAAAAGAAGCTTGGAGTCAAATCAGAGAAACGGTAGACACAGCTTCTTCTCAAGTCGAATACGTAAACAGCGAAGGTAAAACCGTGAACCCTCTGGGTTATATGGTCGCGGAAATTTGGGCAGGTGAAAACCGTATTATAGAAACAGGGTACGGTTCAAATGAAGCACCGGCCTTATGCTCCGCGTTTGATTTTCCGATGCGCTACCGCCTAACAGAAACCTTTGCCGTAAACGAAGCTGGCGTAGGGAACAAAGGTGGAGAATGGCTCGCAGAAGGCATGTCTTTACATTCGTTATATCCAGACCACGCCAAGCCCAATTTAATGATAGGTAACCATGACCTTGTTCGCTTTGGTGATTTATTGCAGCGCGGTAATATCGCTTCTCCACAAGACAAAGAGTACTGGCAACGCTATAAAGCTGCCTTTTCTTTTCAAGCGGCTTATACAGGTCCAATCACAACCTACTATGGGGACGAAATTGGCGATCAGTTAGCGGGATTTTCCGATAAAGTTTGGACTGATGACTGTGCAATTAATGGCCTGTGTGATGATCACGTGGCGCGAACTAGCGGTAAAGTAGAAGGCGTCACAACTCAACTCAATACTAACGAAAAAGACTTAAAACAGTACGTTACAAGCTTGATGAAACTAAGAAAAACTCACCCCGCCCTATCACAAGGTAAACGTACGAACCTAATCGCCAACGATATCGCATATGTCGATCACAAAGCCTATGAAGGCGATGCAGTTATCTACGCAGTGAACGTGACCAACAAAGAGCAGACCATAAAACTAACCAAAGAGAAAGCAGGCTCGTTAGCTGATCTGACGGATATTGAATCTAAGCAATCGATATCAGAAATTGATGGTAATTACTCTATCGCCCTTAAGCCATTTGAAGCGCGTTTCTTGTCGATAACACAGCCAAGTAAAAAAGGTCCTATAGCGACTATAATTGCGACAGGAAATGAAGTTGGACAAGGCTTCATGGCTAAATGTAGCAATCCAACGATTAAAGCGGAAGGCCCCATTTCAAGCCCACTTTATGTGGTTGGCAACTTTGCTGATTCAGGTTGGAAACACGTAGCTAAACGAGAGTTTGAGTATAAAGGTGACAACACTTACCAAGTCGTTACCACAGAAAAGCCTGGTAGCTATCGCATGCAATACGCGTCTAAAGCTTGGTCACCACAGTTTACAGCGGATGGGCTCAACCTAAAACTAGGGAAACTTAATCCATTAACTAAAGGTGGCTACGGGCAAGATACCGCTATAACCATTCGTAATGCAGGACAGTATGTCTGGAGCTTGCAGTTCGATGATGCAGGACAACCATTAAAAATTATGGCTGCCAAATGTGCTGAATAGTCACGATTAAGATCCATTAAACACCGAGTAAAAAGCCCCTTGTTCATATGAACAAGGGGCTTTGGAGTCTAATTAACCTTTCTTAATCAAGCGAGTACCAATTAAGACAATGTCGGTAATTATTTAACTTGCAAATGATTACGGTTATCACGGCTTTTCTTAATCAGCTCGTTGCTCTCGTCCATTTCATCAGACTTTGCAAGGCGATCATAAAGCAGCACATTCACTGTAGCTGCCAAATTCATGCAACCAACCGTTGGTACGTACACAACGTGATCCGCTCTATCGGCTACATCTTGAGAAATGGAACCGTCTTCAGGGCCAAAAATATAGATAGCATTTTCCGGGTGTTTAAAACGCGGAAGCGGTGTTGCCCCTTCAGCCAACTCCACACAGACAATCTGAGTTTCCGCATCAAGGTTATCTAGAAACGACTCAACACCCGTTAGTGGAATTGTACGAGTTGCACTCTTGGTGTCGGTATGGAACTTAGCCGCTTTTTCGTAGCGTTGCCCTGTGTATTTAACTTCGTCGACTTGGTAACAGCCAGCCGCGCGCATAACAGCACCAACGTTAGTCGGGCTCTTTGGGTTAGTTAAACCAATAGTCACATGGCTTTTGTTCATGAATCTTCTCACTTAACGAATAGACATAGCAGGGTGCTACAAAGCGTCGCATTCTAACAAAGCAGCGCCAAATTCAAAAGCATCGAAGTAATCTCACTTTTTATCTCTTAAGCCCCTAGTTGCAAGGTATCTCACATCAAAAACCTAACCACTATCATATTTATAAAACAAAAATATTTTAGGGTAACAATTAGACAACAAGTCCATTTACATTTTTAAATCACATTAATAATGTGGTCAAAACCGCATTGAACAACTGCACAGGAAGCGCTAAATGACCCTAACCATCAAGAACCGCCTTTATATTCTCTCTTTCATTCCCTTGCTACTAATGGCAATTGGGATGATGAGCGTGACGTATATGAAGAGCACCGAGCTAACCGCACAGCAAGTAGAATCGACGCGTAGCAATATGATGGCGATGAAAGAAAAGGAACTCAAAGCGTACCTACAAATGGCCTACTCTTCGATCAGTCCATTTATAGATAAAGGAGCGACACTGGAAGAGGCACTGCCTACATTACGAACGTTAGAATATGGCGAGTCTGGTTATATTTTCGGTTATGACTCTAAAGGCGTTCGAGTCGTTGTTGGGCAAAACAATGATGGTATTGGTAAAAACTACTACGACCTTCAAGACAAAAAAGGCAACTACTTAATCCGCGACCTGATCAAAAACTCAAAATTGGGTGAATTCACCACTTACTACTTTCCAAAACTGGGGCAATCTGAAGCTTTACCAAAGCTCAGCTATTCGATTTTCATTCCACAGTGGGATTTAATGCTCGGTACGGGTTTTTACACTGACGACATCGATGCTGTGATTGCAGAGATGAAAGCGAGTTCAAATGTCGCACTGCAAAGCTCACTTACTGCTATTGCGATTTTCTGTGGCTTGATTGCACTTGTAGTGGCGGTTTTCGCCGTTGCCGTGAACCGCACTATCATGCAACCACTCGAACAGTTCGACCGCTCAATTAGCGCCTTTGCTAGCGGTGAGGCCGATCTAACGGCTCGAATGGAAGCATTCAAAGCACCAGAGTTCACCAAGCTCAGCGAAAACTTCAATGCCTTTGTAGCAAGTCTGCAAACCATCATCCGCAGCGTCAGTGATGTGGGACAGCAAGTCGTGTCAGAAACCAACAGCATGTCTTCTCGCGCCGCTCAGGTGGACGAAATTGCTACAGGCCAGCGTGAAGAGACCGAACAAGTTGCAACAGCAATGACCGAAATGACCACAACTGCGCAAGAGATCTCGAGCAACGCAAGCCAAGCGGCTGACTCAGCGAAATTAGCAGAAAACAACGCTAAAGAAGCGCAACAGATAGTCAACGCAGCTGCCGATTCGGTTGCTGGGCTTGCAAGTGAAGTATCCGAAGCGAATACAGTCGTATCACGCTTGGAAGGCGATGTTCAAAATATCTCGTCTTCATTGGCCGTTATTCAAGATATTGCCGAACAGACTAACCTTTTGGCATTGAATGCCGCGATCGAGGCAGCACGTGCTGGCGAACAAGGTCGTGGATTCGCAGTGGTAGCGGATGAGGTTCGTAAGCTGGCAAGTCGCACTCAAGAAAGTACGGGTGACATTCACAAAATGATTCAGCAACTAAAAGCCGCTTCAGATGCCGCCGTAAAAGCCATGGATTCGAGCCAAAATAGAAGTGCTCAGACCGTAGAGGAAGCTAATGCCGCAGCCGCAGCACTGGCGAAGATCCAAGCATCAATTGATACCATCATGGACATGAACTCGCTTATTGCCACCGCGACGGAACAACAAAACATTGTCGGCCAAGAGATATCTCAACGCATTGTGGTGATTTCAGATCAAAGCTCACAATCGGCGTCATTGGCGAATCAAAACCGTACGGGTAGCCAAAACCTAAACACCCGCGCCAATGAGCTATACCACTTGGTGGATCGCTTTACGGTCTAATACACTTACGTTCGATTAAATAGCAAGTAAACGTGACAAAACGTTCAAAGCTTTTCGAATCAAATGCAATAGGGCTTCAGAATCATCATTCTGAAGCCCTATTTTTTATCGCAGAGTGTTTGAATGAAAGGAATAGCGCTGAGTAGAACTAAGCTCCAACTCCGGCCTTAACGCAATCTTGATTCAGTGGGCAAACTTGACACTTCGGTTTGGGGTTACAAAATTGCTGTCCATGCTCGACGAGTAAGCCGTGATAAAAGCCGTACCTTTTTGTATCCAGAGGGATTGTACTTTCCATTAAGGCTCGAAACTTCTCATACGATTTAGGCACATCGAGTCCGTTACGAGTGAAGACCCTTCGCGCGTACGCATCAATCACAAAAGACGGCTTACCTATCGCGTATACCAAGATCGCATCAGCCGTTTCACCGCCAATCCCTTTAACTTCCAATAACTCTTTACGCAATTGATCCTTATCCTGAGCACGGACTACAGACATATCGTATTGGTATTTCGAAAACCATTCCGTGACTGCCTTTAACTTAATGGCTTTCTGATTGTAATAGCCACTGGAGCGAATCTTTTGGCCAAGTTCCTCAAGATCCATCTCTGCGACTGACCTTGGATTGCACTTGTCGCCTAAATTGGTGAGTGCTTTCTCTGCATTCTTCCAGTTGGTATTCTGAACCAGAATAGCGCCTAGAATAATCTCGTAAGGGTCATTCCTTTGCCACCAATCAAAATAGCCGTAGTGTTTCTCAAGTATATCGAACACTCTGAGTATCAAGTCGTTTGGACTGATGGCATTACGGTGGCTTGGCGTCATAGAACTAGTCCAGTTGCTCAGATAGGAAATCGACTAATAAGCGAACCTTTGAAGACAGGTTACGGTTCTGCGGATAGAGTGCCCAGATCCCTTCTTTATCGTCTCGGTAATCAGATAGCACCTCAACCAACTCTCCAGAATCAAGGTCTTCACTCACGTAGTACTCTGGTAATTGCACCAAGCCAATGCTCTGCTTCGCTGCATCCAGCAAGGCTAGACCACTATTGCACTTGATACGTCCATTCACACGAACCGAACGCGGACGACCATTTTCTTTAAAACGCCAATGCTCAAAACCACCGACCAAGCATTGGTGATGGCTTAACTCAGAAAGCGTATGTGGTTCACCATAACTCTCAATATATTCAGGGCTTGCACACACGTAGAGTTGTCGTTGGGAGAGCTTCTTTGCCACAAGACTTGAATCTTCCAAGCGGCCAAGACGAATCGCCACATCAACGCCAGAATCGATAAGATCAAGCTTTTGATTGGTCAGCATCAGCTCGAGCTCTACTTGCGGGTGAAGCTTTAAGAATTGGTGGAGTATCGGGGCGAGTTGACGTTCGCCATAGGTCACGGGCGCAGTCACCTTCAACAAACCTTTCGGTGTGGATTGCATCTGCGTTACGGCTAATTCCGCAATTTCCAAGCCTTCGACCAACAACTTACATTGCTGATAATAGAGCTGCCCGGCTTCGGTAAGAGAAACCTTTCGAGTCGTTCGATTGAGTAGTTTCACTGCGAGGCGCTCTTCAAGGTTTGCCACTCTGCGACTGATTTGAGCCACTGACGTAGCAAGCTTCTGCGCGGCACCAGTAAAGCTTTCACGCTCTGCCACTGCAACAAACTCACTTACCCCTTCCCAATTGGCCATGCCTTTACCCTATATTGAACGATGGTTACCTATACAGTGTATTGAAGTTACAAATTGCTGTCACCTTGCTTGATATGCTCTGGGCATAAATCTTCACCACCTCTGTTTCTATTATCCAACACCTTACAGAAACACATTTTTGTCCTAACATTAATCCCATTACGTAGTAATAAGTTGAGATAGTCTGAATTATTGGTTTCAATAAAAAAGTAAGGTACTCCTATGAAAAAATTAATCATACTTGCATCAACTCTTGTACTCAGCACAGCAGCGTTTGCAGCAACCAAAACAACGCTTCAAGAAACAACGCTAAAATCTGATACATTTGTTACTGAAGCGGAAGCATACGATGCAGGAACAAACCTTATGGATGAGCTAAGCGCAAAGACACCTTTTGAGCTTTCTAGAGAACTGCCACAGTTCCAACAAACAACAAAATACGATTCGTTCAAGATTGATGACGCGAATATGGAAGTGAAAAAAATCACTAACATGAGCGGTGACATCCATTACCAAGCGAATGTAAAAGTTGACTACCGTTACACATACAAAGACGGTCGCAGCAGCTAACACTGAATGATTGATTAGGTCCAAAAACCGATCACGTATTCAAAAAGAAAGCCCGTACTCATTGAGTACGGGCTTTTTTTCGTTAAGCGCTGATTAATGAAACTCAAAACAAGCAACCATTATCAGCTCATATTCGTTTGCCTACTTTTGAAGATTAAACTTCAAACTGAGAAACTAGGCCATCAAGCGCTTCGCACTGTTCTGCTAGTGCCATACACGCGTTCTCGGCGCTGCTTGCCATCTCCACCATTTGCATAGTGCTTTCAGCGATGCGTTGTACATTCTTGTTCACTTCTTCAGACACTTGAGATTGTTGCGATGCCGCCGTTGCGATTTGCGTGTTCATCTCGTTCATCATGCCGATTGAGTTACGAATTTCACTCAATGAAGACGCAGCTGTACTTGCTTGAACGATGGTTTTCTCGCCGCTGACTTTACTTTCATTCATCACGCTAACCGCTTGCTTGGCACCGACTTCAAGACGTTCGATCATCGACTGAATTTCACCTGTACTGTCTTGAGTTTTACTAGCCAAAGCGCGCACTTCATCTGCTACAACAGCAAAACCACGGCCCTGCTCACCGGCGCGAGCGGCTTCAATCGCAGCATTCAATGCCAATAAGTTGGTTTGCTCTGCAATTCCTCTGATCACGCCAAGAATAGACGCAATGTTCTTCACATCGGTATCCAGCTCTTGAACCACACCACCTGCATTCTCGATATCTTGCGCGAGGCGTTCGATAGAAGTCACCGTTAAACCCAAAGTGCTGTCTGCCGATTCCACTTCGTGATTCGCGACGTTACTTGCGGTTGCAGCATCTAGTGCATTGCCACTCACAGCCACACTTGTTGCTTGCATTTCATGAACCGCCGCAGCCACAACTTCACTTTCTTGTTGTTGATTGGCAGAGAACTGAGCAACATTTTGTGTGACTAATTTAATATTTCCCATCTCTGCACGTACTGCATTTGATGTCACAATCACTTGTTCCACAGTGGTATGTATCTTACTAACAAACTTATTAAACGCAGAACTTAAACGCGCAATTTCATCAGAACCTTCAACTTTCATTCGCTGAGCCAGGTTGCCATCACCCGATGCAATCTCATTCATCGCTTTCTCTACACTCTGAATCGGCTGAACGATAAAACGGTTCGATAGCCACATCGCAAACAACGCCGCAAGCACCGCAACGGCCATTCCCACTTCGATGATCAGCTTACTTTCTTCAATCGAGTCATTAGCTTGCTGGCGAAGTTCATTTTGTTTGACAGCAATGAGCTCTCTGATATAACCGAGCTGATCATGAATGATCACAAACTCAGCGTCTAATGCTGGGGAGTAATCGATGTTGTATTGGTGCGCGTTGGCAGGGTCTGCAAACATCGGCTCGTGCAGCGACACCCACTTTTTCATCGCCTTTACCAATTTCGCTAGCTCGTCTCGAGAAGATGAGTCTAACACGCCTGCTGCATATAGAGTTTGAACACTTTCAAAGCGTGGTGCGGCTTTATAAGCGTTGTCTTCAAACTCAAATTTTTGATATTCAATCGCATCCTCATCTTGAGCAAGTAACAGACCTTGCCCTGATGCAATGACTTGATAGATGTCTCGGTACCCATCTTCTAGGTTTTCGAGAACCGGTTGAACCACATTATTGAGCTCGTTATTAATCGCCGCTTGCGCGTTAGATTTAATCACGTTAAGCACAGTAACAGTTGAGAAAACAATCACGATAACCATTAGAGGGATCGCAATTTTACTCTTAATAGAAAGGTTGTTGATACTCATAGAGGGTTAATAACCACACATTAAATAGGGACGCGCGCATAATATACAGTAGAAATAAAAAAGCTAGCCAAAGTTTTGTGAATCTCATCGCATATAAAACTAGACGAAGAAAACTAGTGCTTCGCATTTAACCAGGCGTCAACTTGAAAAAGTTATTGTGGATAAATATTGAATTTATTTACTACAGACATGTTCTATTACTGGAGAAGTGATCGAAATAACACCATAATGTACGGCTCAAAAGTAAATAGGTATAAACATGAAAATTTGTGGCGTTGAAATCAAAGGTAATGATGCAATCATTTGTCTACTTTCTCTTTCTGATGGCGTATTTAACATTCCTGATTGTCGCGTTTCAAAAGTCGCAATTGGCGATGCAAACGACACGCAAAACATGAAAGATTTTCAATTCTCTTTCGCAAAACTGATGGAAGATTACCAAGTAGATAAAGTGGTAATTCGTCAGCGCCAAACTAAAGGCAAATTTGCTGGCGGTGGCTTCGGTTTCAAACTAGAAGCAGCAATTCAGTTGATCGATGGCCTAGACGTAACAGTTGTGTCACCAGCTGACATCAAAGAAAGCCTTAAGCGCAACCCTCTTATGATGAAGTTCAAAGAGACTGGCCTTAAGCAATACCAAGAAGCACCGTTTACAACGGCATACGCTTGTTTGATGCAACGTTAATCGTTAGCGGAAGATTTACAAAAAAAGAGCCTGCAATTCAAATTGCAGGCTCTTTTTTGTTTCTACAGCGATGCTTCAAGTACAAGCAGGCTTGGTCAAACACTCTTACCTATCTAATGCTGCGTGTCTTCGGAATTTAACCAGCTCTGGCTTTTTCACCACCAAATAAACCGCAGCGGCTGACAACGCGAAGCCCATTGCACCATAGATGTCGAACGATTCACCGAAGATAAGCCAAGCTTGAATTGCGGTCGTCGGTGGAACGAGATAGAACACCGATGCCACACTTGAAGATGCGCCATGTTCTACCATGTAAAGCAGCAACAATATTGCGATACAAGACAACACAACCACTAGCCAGATTAGCGTTAACGTAAATTCTACCGTCCAGTTCACCTGCATGGTTTCGTAACGCATTGCAAAAGGCAGAAACAGTGCAGCTGAAGCTAGGTATTGCACCATCGCCCCCCCCACCATATCAGTGCCCTGACAAAAACGTTTTTGGTACAAAGTGCCGCAGGTAATACCTACCAGTGATACTAAGCACAGTAATGTCGCCATACCTTTTTGGTCATCTGACTGCCATTGAATATTGCCCATCAACACTAAGCTAATCCCCGCAAAACCAAGCGCTAAGCCAAGCCATTGCGCGAAGTTGAAACGTTGCGAGGTACAGCTGACCATAATCAGCGCGGTAAGGATAGGTTGTAGACCCACCAACAGCGAACTTAACCCCGCAGGCATCCCCCAATCGATCGCCAGATAAGTGCCACCAAGATAAAAACCATGAATCAAGATGCCGACTACACAAGCATGGAAGAATGCTCGACCACGAGGAATACGACGCTTAAGGATTGCAATCAAAACCAAGAACAGCGCCACGTTGGCCACCATCCTGAGTGAAAGTAACGTCGCGGGTTCGGCGTATTCCACACCAAGACGTGCGCCAACAAAGCCTGACGACCACAATATTACAAACACAAACGGAATCATTTTAATCAGCATTACAAACCTCTGGTCAACTCTTCATCAATGCTGTTACCTTAGTTGGGTACAGATAACTAATAAAGATACAGATATAACACTTTAAATGGTTACAGATTGAGTGTGAGCAACGAGGGAGAATAACGTGGAAGCAGAACTCATCGGCAATAAATATCTCGCCACCGAACAACATATTAAGGCTCAGATTGATAAAGGACTCTTTCACCCAGATGATCGCCTTCCCTCGATCCGTCAGTTAAGCGAACAGCTTGGTGTGAGCAAAAACACCGTGATTCGCGCCTATCAAGAGTTGGAAGCTACGGGCTGGGTATATTCAGTTCCCAAGTCAGGTTATCGCGTCAAAGCACCCAACACCACAAGTTGGGATGCGCCCAGTCAACCTCAAAAAGTTGACCTCTTATCTGTCACTAAATCGGTACTCTCTCGTCCGAAAGGTCGCTTGAAGCTATTGGCAGGTTCTGCCCACCCGAACATTAATAATCCTGCGATTCGAAGCTTATACGCCGAGATCGGTCGCCATAGCCGTTTACAAACTCAGTTGCCCGGTTATTACCAATTGCCCCCCGGTGACGAGCAATTAGTAAAGCAATTGTTAAAGATCACCCATGATCTAGGTGTTCCTGCGGGATCGAAAGAGATTGCGATTACTCACGGAGCTCAACAGGCGATCAGTTTGGCTTTACGTGCGCTCACCAAACCAGGCGACATCGTGGCGGTAGAGTCACCGTGTTACTTCGGCAATTTATTGTTACTCGAGTCACTTGGCTTACAAGCCCTTGAAATACCAAGCAGCGTTAGCCACGGAATCGACATTCCTTCGTTACAGAGCGCACTGGATAAGTGGGAAGTGAAGACGCTACTGCTGACGCCAAACTTTACCAACCCGACAGGTTCAAGAATGCCTCTGGCTAATCGAAAAGCCTTGTTGGAGATAACCGGATCTTTACCGATTATCGAAGATGATGTGTTCGGTAGCTTGGCGTTTGATGCACCGATTGCGAGCCTAAAAGAACTGGATGACCAAGACCGTGTCATCTACGTGAACTCGCTATCTAAGACCTTAGATTCCCGCCTCCGTGTCGGTTGGTTACTTTCTGGACGCTATCAGCCTTTAGTCGAAAAGTATCTACTGTGTGACAACATGGGCAGTTCCAACCTCATGCAATCCGCGGTCGGGCAGTTTCTTACGACAGGCAAATACCGCAGTCATTTATCCAAAATGAAACGGCTCTATCAAACCAATCAAAAACAGTTCCAAAGCCTATTAATACAAGCATTGGATAGCTACCCACATCTTGTTGGGCGCTACCACCTGTCAAAACCGGAAGGGTCTTTTTTAAATTGGATAACACTACCAGAATCTGTCGACAGTTATGCCGTTTATCAAGATTGCTTGAAACATAAACTGGGGATCTTACCTGGTACCGTGTTTGGTACACACGACCAATTCAAACACTGCCTGCGCTTCACTGTCGCCAACATCGAAGAGAGTAAAGAGTGGAAAGAAGGGATAGTGACGTTGGCTAAGTTGATCGCGAAGCATGCACGTTAGATATTTCCAGTATTCGACTAATATTCTCAGCCCAGAGTTAATAGCTTTGACCTTACTAACATATTAAACATTAGAGATTCGCTACACTCGCAGCCTTTCTATGCTTGGCAGAATTAAACGTGGCAACAATAAAAGATGTAGCAGCACTTGCAGGGGTTTCAACAGCAACGGTTTCTCGTGTACTCAATCGTACCTGCTATGTTGAACCCATCACGCTAGAACGTGTAGAACGCGCAGTAAAAGAGCTCAATTACCACAAAGATGCTCGCGCAACCGCCTTGGCAAGCAGAAGCAGCAAGACGCTTGGATTACTGACGGGCAACCTTGCGGATCCATTTTTTGCTCTGGTCGCCAAGAGTGTCGAGGAAGTGGCTAGAACCAATGGCTACCAATTAGTCGTAGTAAGTGGCGGACACAATGCTCAGCGAGAAAAAGAAGGCCTCGACTTTCTTATCAGCCAAGGTTGTGAAGCAATGGTCATCCATTCGAAAATGCTCGATGACACCACCCTACTACGTTACTCCGCTCAGTTACCTGCAATGGTGTTACTCAACCGAACGATCGCTCAAATATCAAATCGCTCAGTTTGGGTAGACAACCAACTTGGGGCTCAAATATCGGTGCAGCATCTCATTGAGCTGGGTCATCGAAAAATTGCCTATGTCTCGAGCGACCTTCCAATCCAAGACAGAACCGACCGCTTGCAAGGCTACCAAGAAGCCATGAAAGCGGCCAATATCGAAATACAACCTAATTGGATCATCAACCAAAACTTTAGTGAATCAGGTGGTGAAGCCGCGGGTGATATATTGGTAAACCAATGCCCAGAGGTGACGGCTGCCGTTACATTTAATGATGTGATGGCCGCTGGATTAATGACCAGTTTACAAGATCAAGGCATCTCGGTTCCCAACGATATTTCAGTCATCGGCTTTGATGATGTATTGCTCGCTCGCTACCTTTACCCTCGGTTAACCACCATGCACAACCCTATTGACGAGATGTCGACTTATGCGGCTAACCTTGCCATAAAACTTAAAGCCGCAGGATATGCACCTCCCAAGCAACATAAATTCGAAGCGACACTGATTGAAAGGCAGACGGTTAAGTCAATCAAGCACTAAAATGAGACGAAATGTGACCAAAATCTCATGTACACATCTCATGTAACCGCTTACATGAAAACAGCATTGAAGTCGCACTTTCGATTTCAGAGCACGCTTATTATCCATTCCGAACAAACCCTACATTCACCTGAGGACAACAAATATGAATAACTCAAAGCCTCTACCATCGTTCGGATTAGCATTAGCACCTATAGCCGTTATGTTTGCGCTGCTTGCTATTGGATACGGTGTTTTAGGACTTCGCATTGAAGTTCTGCTACTCATTTCTGCGACTTTCACAGCATGTATTGCTTGGAAGATGGGCTACAACTGGGATGACATCATCAACGCGATCGTTGAGAAACTCGCAAAAGCGATGCCTGTTATCTTGATATTGGTTTCAGTAGGTGGCCTTATTGCCAGCTGGATGATCAGTGGCACCATCCCTTACATGGTTTACTGGGGACTTAAAGTCATCAGTGCTGAATACATACTCATTGCTGCCTTTTTTGTTACTTCTGTTGTCTCTGTATGTACTGGTACTTCTTGGGGCTCTGCGGGCACCGTTGGTGTTGCACTGATGGGCGTTGCGGCGGGTTTAGATGTATCACTGGCTGCAGCTGCCGGCGCCGTTGTTTCTGGCGCATATTTTGGCGATAAGATCTCGCCTCTTTCAGACTCAACCAACTTTGCACCTATCGTTTCAGGCACGACCTTATACGAACACATTCAGCACATGCTTTACACAACGCTACCGGGCTTTGTGATTGCTTCTGTTGTCTTTTTCTTCGCAGGCCAAAGTGCCGATATCAGCACGGTTGGCGAGCCAGAAAAAGTGACTCAAATTCTTGCTGGATTAGATAGCCTTTATAACTTCAACATTCTTCTGATTATCCCACCTGTCATGATCCTTTGGGGTGCATTAACCAAAAAGCCTGTTCTGCCGCTGATGTTAGGTGCGTCTGCCCTAGCGATTGTATTAGGTATGGTTCTACAAGGTTTCTCTCTACAGCAAGGTTTCCAAGCTTATGTCGACGGCTTCAATGTCGCTCTGTTTGAAGCGAAAGGTACAGCGATTGATGGCCTAATTCCTGATGTGTCTAAGCTGCTAAACCGTGGTGGTTTGTTCTCAATGATGAGCACCATCCTACTGGTTTTCTGTGCGTTCTCTTTTGCAGGTGTGTTAAGCCTAACCGGTGCACTAAATGTGGTACTAGGTCGTTTCTTGCATATGATTCACTCAACAGGACAACTTATCGCATCAACAGTGATCGCGACTATTACCGTAGTTTTCACGACATCAGATGGCAAACTAGCCCTTCTTATCCCAGGTGAATTGTTCCAAAACGCTTACCGTAAAATGGGGCTAGATACTAAAAACCTATCCAGAACCATCGAAGACGCAGGCACGATTATTGAGCCACTGGTTCCTTGGACAGCTGCGGGTATTTACATGGCAAGCACACTCGGCGTAGCAACGTTAGACTACCTACCTTGGGCTATCCAATGTTACACCGGCGTCGTTTTCGCTCTGATTTATGGATTCACTGGATTTGGTATTGCACGCGCAAAACCTGAACAGTCAGAAGACTCCGTAGAAACTTCTCTAGCTCACAGCACTAAGTAAGGCTCACATCCTATGAATTCTTTCGACAATACGATTAGCCGCCGAAACACAGGGTCGGTAAAGTGGGACTTTATGGAGCAGAAACTAGGGTTGGAAGGATCTGACTTACTGCCGATGTGGGTATCAGACTACGATTTCCAAGCTCCTCAGCAAGTGCTCGACCGTTTAGCTCAAGATATCGCTCATGGTATTTTTGGGTACTCAGAACGTCAAGATGACTATTACCAAGCTGCGATTAATTGGTTTAAAAACCAACATGACACTGAAATCAAAAAAGAGTGGATAACCACGATACATGGTGTATTGCCGGGTATCGCAATGGCACTACAAATGCTCACGCAAGTGAATGACCAGATCGTTATCCAAAGCCCAGGCTACGGATCATTTCGTAAGATCATCGAGCTGAATGACCGAAGAGTTTTGAACAATCCGTTGATTGAATCTGATGGCCACTATCAGCTTGATTTTACTCACTTAGAAGACTGCTTTGCCAGTGGTGCAAAGGCGTTGATCTTCTGTAATCCTCATAACCCGACAGGCAGAGCATGGAATGAGGAAGAGATAACCCAAGTTGCTGAGCTTTGTAAAAACCACGATGTGTGGCTAATCAGTGACGAAATTTGGAGTGACCTAACGCTAACACCTAATGTATTCCATTCGACATTAAGCTTACCAAGTTCGCTAACCGACAAACTTATTGTGGCGACCGCGGCCAGTAAAACGTTTGGTTTGTCATCATTGAGAATCTCAAACTTCATCATTCCAAATTCGGAGTTGAAGGAGCAGTTTGTTCGCCGTTTGGATGCGCATGGCATGGATTGCTTCAACAGCCTATCAATGTCAGCGGCGACCACGGCGTATCAAGAGTGTGAAACTTGGTTAGCGGACTTAAAACACTATCTGCAAGACAATATAGAAACGCTGAACGGATTCATAAAAGCAGAATTGCCTCATATTCGTTTCACAAAGCCCGAAGCGACGTATCTTGCATGGCTAGATTGCCGTGCAATGAAACTAAGTGATGCAGTTCTAGAACGTAAACTCATTGCTGCCGGCATTGTACCAAGTATGGGTTGTGCCTTTGGTGAGGAAGGTTCAGGGTTTATTCGCTTGAATCTAGGGTGTCCTGCTGAAGTATTAGCAGACGCTTTGGTAAGACTTAAAGCGGCATTAGGTGCAGATAGATAAGCAATAATAAAAAGTAACCCAATCAATACAACAAAGCCCCACTCAACCAAGCGGGGCTTTCATCATTCTTAGTCTTACTTAGCTAAAGGCAGATTAACCTTTCCAAGCAAACTGTTCGAATACCTTGTCTACTGGCGTTTCAGCAACACGGTTTACATAGTTACTGATTACTTTCTGAGACAAACCAAGAATTACTTCTAGCACTTGTTGTTGACCGTAGCCCGCCTCAAAGAATGCTGTCATTTCACTTTCAGGCACATTGCCGCGATTACGAACCATGCTTAGCGTGAAGTCGTGCAATACTTGCAACTTCTCAGTTGGCATGGCTGTGCGATTACGTAGCGCTTCGGTGATTGCAGGATCGACCTTCATTGAGTGCGCAATGCCTGTATGCGCCGGCACACAGTAATGACATTCGTGTTCAACGTTAATGGTTTGCCAAACAACCGTAAGCTCTTCAGCATCAAAAGACGAGTCGTTAAAAAGCTGATGAAGCTCTCTGTAGGCTTTCAACGTATTTGGAGATTCGGCCAGCACACCAAACAACCCCGGTACTCTTCCCATCTGTTTTTTTGCACCCTCAAGAATGAGTTTGCTTTGTTCTGGTGCTGATTCTACTGAGTGAATTTTGAAGTTGCTCATGGTTCTATTCCTATCAATTCTGATTCTAAATTTATTCAATCACGGAGTAATTAATGACTGTTCTCCGTTGGTGTAAAAACAATATAAACCAAACTAGAACGATCGTTCAAGTGTTATTTTGAACAACCGTTCAAAATAACTATCGAATAAGAAATCAAAAGGGAAAGTAGACTATTTAAAATCGAGCTATTTTTAACTTATCTTTCTGATTAAAAACAAAAAAGCCCATCAAGTGAAACCTGATGGGCTTACATTCATCTAAGGTTTTATTTTGAGCGACTACCAATATTCAGCGTGAGCCAAGCCTTCAACACAGCTCGACTTTCCACTTGTTACTCTGATTTCACTGCCAGTCAGCGATTGAGCTAGCCAACCGTGTGGGTAGCTCAACTCAAATGGCGCTGGGATTTGTTCAACAGTGATTTGCTCAAAACCCACTTTTGAATAATAGCTAGGGTCACCGTAAGTTACAGCAAGTTCGACACCCTGCTCTTTTAAAGTCTCTAAGCCGAAGTTAATCAGCTTTTGGCCAATACCGCGCTTTTGAACCTGAGTGCTCACCGCTCCTGGTGAAAGCAAATACGCCTTTGTTTCGTCATCTAATGAAAGTGGCGTAAAGATAATCGCGCCAACAATCGTGCTGTCAGATTCAATAGAATCACCTTCCGCGACAAAGCAAAGTAGCTCTGTTCGATCTGTGGTCGTTAAAAGATCGTTGGCAAGCTTACCCACTGTTTTACCTTCGTTCTCGCCTTCTGAATCCGTAAAGGTTTGAGTAAAAAGTTGAGTGATCGTTTCGATCTCGCTTGAATCATGTTGTCTAAATTTCATAGTGTTCTTCACTTACTGTACTTTCTTCAACACAAAGAAGTGATAATCAAAATCACGCTTAGCTGAGCCTTGAGAACCTTCGAAAGATTCACTCTTAAGCCTGCTGTTATTGAAGAATTGTTTAATTTCATTGTCGCAATCTGCGAGCGCTTTCGAGTTCGGCATCGTTGCTTTCAAAGACTCGACTTGCTTTTGTAAAGGCTGATAATAGGCAAACCAGCCTGCATCGCTCATCGCAAAGTCACCCAAAACTTGATAACCCGCCGCCTTTGCATGCTTGATGCGCTCAGCGACCGTGGTCATGTCTGGGTACTCTTTTTGCCAGAACGCTTTGATTGGTTCGCTTGGGGTTTCTGTGTTCCAGACCAAATCATTGACGACCAAGATTCCATCATCGGAAAGTAGCTTCCGCCACTGCTTTAACGCCTTCTGAACACCCATGATGTAAGCGCTGCCTTCCGACCAGATTAAGTCGAACGACATAGTTTCAAACGGCAAATCTATCATGCTTGCACACACGGTTTGAACATTGCTTTCTAAGCCAAATTCTTGTGCTTGTTGAGCCATAATATCTAAACACGGTTCATCATTATCGACCGCAATAATCTGCACGTCAGGTTGATTTTCTTTGAGGGCTTTCGCCAGCACAGAGGTGGCAATACCTTTACCACAACCAATTTCAAGCACACGTTTAGGTGAGTTCGGGACTTGTGCCAATGCCGCTAAGGTATCTTCAGCTGTTCCTGGGCCTAAACGTTCTAATCCGTCAAAAATGACGCCAAAATCCGCCATGTATTGCTCATGTTCATTCATGTCTTTCGATAACCACTTCAATCGCAGAGCCTGCTTCTCATCAAAGCCCTGCTTAATTAACCAATCGAGGTGTGCATCTGGCGCAAGTTTATCCATAGACTCATGCCACTCTTCTAAGCCACTTTCGCCTAACATTGCGGCTAATAGATCTCGTGAACGCTGCTTCTGTATTAGCTCTTCATCCAACTGCTGGAGGCGATTTTCCAACAGGCTGCGTTCTATCTTGGCATCTAAACAGGCTTGGCACTCTTTGAGTGTTAATCCGCCCGCTTGCAGTTGTTGTAACAACCGAACACGCTGCAGATCCTTTTCAGAATAGAGACGATAACCATTACTCTGGCGTTGAGCTTCAATCAAACCTAGCTTGCCGTAATACAACAATGTCGAGCGACTCAGTCCAACTAAATCGGCTAATTCAGAGATACGATACATGCACTTCCCCTCTCATTTCGGTAGAAAAGATAAACTATGAAGCTGTAGTCAGGTCAACAACCCATTAAACATTTTTCTTATCTTGTCCTTGTTGAGCTTCAAATTGGTAAAGCTCTCTGAGCGTGTCTTTTAACCATAGAACGATTGGGTTGTAAGCATTGCGTTTGTGCCAAATCATGGTGAATGGGATCAGCAACTTATTGGCATTTTCTTCATCTAGTGGTATGGGTAAGCAGGTAAGATTGGGGTGAAGCTGTTCTACGTAACGTCGGCAGTAATTCGGCGCAACAGTAGTCATGGTGTGATTTGACTGGGCAGTCATAAATAACGATTGTTCGAAGCCCGCTAATGTCAATGCGATATTGCGGTCGAGCTGTAGGTCGGTAAGCACTTCATCTAGCGCCCATGTTTCGCTTTTCTCCCACACAATATTAATATGTGGGTATTTAAGGAAAGCCTCAAGGTTCCACTCTTCTTGCAAGGCTGGATGGTCTTTTCTTAGATACACCACAGGCAAGTCGTGGAACAGAACCTCGAAGTCGATGAAATATGGCAGCGCGTCTAGGGATTCTTTCGAACGCGGGTGGCTTTCTCGCCCTGAAAACCCAATATCAGATTCACCGCGAACGATGGAATCGATAGAGTCATAATCCCAATTACGCATTTTGATTTTTGCATCTGGATAGCGTTGATACACGCTTTGCGTCAGCTCATTGAGCATGATTAGCGACAGAGGAGATTCAGCCTCGAGATTCAAGCGCAGATCTTTAGGAGCATCGTCGCCACGAGTCGTCAATATTTGGCTACCGATCTGCAACCAATCTTGAAGATCTTTCACCATGCTCAGCGCAAGTGGAGTTGGCGTTAAACCTCTTGGTGTCTTTACAAATAGAGGATCATCGAACCAGTCTCGAAGTTTAGTCAGTGATTTGCTCACCGTTGACGGCGTGACGTTGAGCTTTTTGGCAGCTTTAGAAACACTCTGCTCTTGCAACAGCAATTGCAGAGTGAACAACAGATTCAGATCAAGACGGGCTAGTGGCTTCTTCATAATCACTTTTAACTTGGGAAGGACCTACCCATAGTATTAGAGCAATACTGATAACTCCACCAGCAGCCAATATAAATACCAACATATTCAATGCACTTAGCCCGATAACACCCATCAACCAGATAAACAGTGCCGAAGTACACACCTGAGAAACGCCTAGTATCGAACTTGCCACACCTGCTCGCTGTGAGTAACAACTCAATGCTTGGCTCATCGCAACACCAAAACCTAGCGAGAAACCACCACACACAAAAGCAAAACCTAGCAATGTGACGTAATGGCCTAAGCCGCCATCAATCGACGCGAGCAACAAAATAGCGGCAATAACGAAGCACGCTTGTGAAGTCAGCATTAGGTTCTTTTGTTTAAACACATTCAAAGCAAACGGGGCTGAGAAAGACACCAACATGCTTACCAAAGCCGTGAGTGCCATGGTGTAAGAGTACTGACCTCGGTCGAAACCAAGCTCTGTCATGATCAGCATTGGAGACACATTCACGTAAGTCAGAATCGCCGTCACGCCCAAGCTGGTCATGATTACACGGCTGATAAACAACGGGTCTTTAAACGTTTCGGTAGAAGTTGATTGAGATGTCTCAGATAAAGAAGCTTTCGTTAATATCGACTCTGTAACCTTAGGTTTCGTCTCTTTTAGCACGAGCACCGACAACAAACACACCACCACACCCATGCTCGCCATAGTCGTGAACAAACTCGGCCACGGGTAAACCGTCATGATTAAGTGACCGATCACAGGCGCAAGCACTGGAACGATGCAGGTAATGCCATTCATCATCGACAACACCTTAGCGCGTTTTTGGTCGTCTAACACATCTCGCAATATGGCGAATGCCACCACATAACAAGAGCCCGCGCCAACACCTTGGAAAAAGCGTACCGCAAGAAACGGTTCCGCGCTGGTGACGACTCCGCCTAACATCGAAGAGATCGCAAAGACAATCGCACCGAAAATCGCGACAGGCTTTCTTCCTACATTGTCGGCAAATTTACCGGCAAACAGCATGGTGGTTGCCATGCCCGCAAGATAGATAGAAAACGCGACATGAAGCTGCGCCTCAGAGGCATTTAAGTCCGCGGAAATTTGAGGCAAGCCAACCAGATACAAGTCAATCGCCGTTGGATACAAGAGAACAAGCGCAAAACTACAAAACAGAAAACGATACATAAAACCCCCACATAATTGGTGTGAGGATAATAAGAGCGAAACGCCAAACTACCGAGTGGCTTCTGCGACAACGGATCTTTCCATTTACGACAAACCATCATGACTCTGGTTAGAAGTATCTCTGATTGAGGCCATAAATTAGAACTATCGCAGACACGATGACATGCAAGGATTCATTAAATAAGCAAGGTTTTGACTCAATTTCACTGTAATTAAGACATGACTTAATCAACCTCAACTTGCGAATTATTGAACAGCGAACAATTTACAAAAGTTATCAAAAAGCTAAAACAAATCACTTCGCAAATATCACAAGCTATCTGATATACACCTCATAAATTCGCGCTTAAATTTTTTAGAAAAATTCAAAATTTATTAGAATTTAACCCCTAACTTTGCTGAGTAATTTGTTAGTCTTGGCAACAAATATTTACAATCCAACTAAAAATTAATTGGATACCTCGAGGTTGTTTTCTTGAATATGAAATTATTCGGCAGTTCTTTGATTCTTTCAGGAACTGCATTAGGGGCTGGTATGCTTGCCATTCCCATGGTGTTGGCCCAATTTGGCTTCATGATCAGCTCAGTGCTGATGCTACTTATCTTTATCGGCACCACTTACTCAGCTCTTCTACTGGCAGAAGCGTGCACCAAAACTAAAGACAACAGTGGCATGAGCAGTGTTGCTTACCTAACTCTAGGCAGCAAAGGTAAACACTTTATCAATGCACTCTTTTACCTGCTGCTGGTCTGCATGCTGATCGCTTATATCTTGGGTGTTGGCGACATCATTCATAAGCTATTGCTCGATGTGGGCGTAGACATCTCTGCATCCGCTGCTTATACCGTTTTCAGCCTATTGATGGGTGTGATTGTGGTGGCGGGTAAATCATATATAGACAAATTAAATCGCGGTTTATTCATCATGATGGTGGTGATGCTGTTTATCGTTATCGCCTCTTTGTTTAGCAACATTCGCCTTGATTACCTGACTCAAGCCAGCAAATACACGGCTAATGACGTGGTGCAGTACAGCGCGGTTATCTTTACTAGTTTTGCCTCTATGGTAGTGATCCCGTCACTGGTTATCTACAACCGCGAAGCGACTCAAAAGCAGATCCGCAATATGATTCTGCTGGGTTCAGTGATTCCACTAATCTGCTACCTAACTTGGTTGTTCGCGATTATCGGTAACCTTGGTACAGACGCGATCAGCCAGTTCCACAACATTTCAGAACTGATCTCTGCGTTTAGCGGACAATCTGCTTGGTTAAAAGTCGTGATTGCGCTGTTCTCAGCATTGGCACTGGTGACCTCTTTCCTTGGCGTGTCCATGGCGCTTTACGACCAAAACAAAGACGCTGTTACCAATAACAAACTATTGGCTTACGCTCTGACCTTTGTTTTACCTTTGGTACTCGCTGAACTGTTCGCGAGCCAGTTTGTGAGCATGCTGGATTATGCGGGCATGGTATTGGTGTTCTTAGCTATCTGGGGACCTCTGGCGATGGTAGTTAAGGTTCGTAGACCTGATTTCCCTCACCTACAAACTGAAGGCAGCTATACAGCAGCCGGTGGTGATACAGCACTGATGGCAACATTCGGCTTTGGTGCGTTGATTTTTATCTCTTGGTTTATGGGGTAACTATTCACTTAGACTAAGACCAGAAAGAGCAGCGTTGGCTGCTCTTTTTTTATGCCTAATATCCCTACCCACGTTATTCCTTCCTTCTTCTCTACAGGCATCGCCTGAGACCTTCAAAGAACGTATTTAGAAACAGTCATTTAGATAAAAAACTCGTCATATTTAGATCTCAACACCAGCTCAAAACACCATGTTCTATGATCATATAAAGTAACTCCATTGCTGATACATCTGATAATTAGATCACAAAACAACCTCAATGGTATTGTATTGGTACTATCATTTGAAATACCATCATTGCGTACCCTACAGTACTAAAGGACATAATAATGAAATCGACTAACTTCAAACTGTCTTCAATGATGTTCATTGAATGGTTCATCTGGGGAGCATGGTTTGTTCCCTTATGGCAAATACTCAATACCAATGGTTTTACCCCGACTGAGATCGCGTGGTCTTATGCATGTACCGCAATCGCCGCGATCATTTCACCGATCCTAGTTGGATCAATCACCGACCGTTTCTTCGCAGCGCAGAAAGTACTTTCAGTGATGTTGATAGCGGGTGCAGGTTTAATGTACTTAGCAGCTCAACAAACCGAGTTTGCCACCTTCTTCCCAATCCTTTTGCTTTACTCGTTAACTTACATGCCGACGATTGCACTGACCAACAGCATTGCTTTCTCTAACGTAGAAGACGTAGAACGTGACTTCCCGCGTATCCGTGTAATGGGCACCATCGGCTGGATCGCTTCTGGTATCGCGATTGGTTTCCTACCAGGTTGGTTGGGTTACGGCGATATTTCATCAAGCAATATCCCTCTAATCTTGACGGCACTCGCTTCGGCTGCTCTGGGTATCTTCGCACTGACATTGCCAGACACTCCGCCGAAAAGTACCGGTAAACTTAGCCTAAAAGTGATGCTTGGCCTTGATGCTCTCGTGTTACTGAAAGACAAAAACTTCTTAGCATTCTTCGTTTGTTCTTTCATGTTCAGCATGCCATTGGCGTTCTACTACATCTTTGCAAACGGCTACTTAACCGAAGTCGGCATGAGCAACGCGACTGGCTGGATGACATTGGGTCAGTTCTCTGAAATCTTCTTTATGCTGGCGTTACCTTTCTTCACCAAACGATTTGGTATTAAGAAGGTACTATTACTTGGTCTCTTTACAGCAGCAGTTCGTTACGGTTTCTTCGTCTACGGAAGCGCAGACACTTGGTACCTGTACTCACTGCTGTTCGCAGGCATCCTCTTGCACGGCGTGAGCTACGACTTCTACTTCGTAACGGCTTACATCTACGTCGACAAAAAAGCACCCGCTCACATGCGTACCGCAGCGCAAGGCCTTATCACATTGGGTTGCCAAGGTATCGGTAGCTTGCTGGGTTACCGCTTGGGTGGCGTATTAATGGAGAAGATGTTTGCTTACGACGAACCGCAGAATGGACTCACGTTTGATTGGTCCGGCATGTGGAGCTTCGGTGCCATCATGATTGCCATCATCCTCGTGATCTTCATGTACTTCTTCCGTGAACCAAACGGCGAAATCAAAGAGATTAAAATCGACAACAAATCAGATGGAAACCCATCAGAGCAGACTCAAGTAGAAAAAGCTCAAGCGTAACTTTATACCTGCTCAGTCTTCTCTCTAGCCTTATTTTTTAGCTAAAGGCTGAGCAGTTTTTAAATAACCTATTTTTGGTGAAGTAAGATGAACATTTCAAAACAAGACAGAATTTTAGGCACTTTTTATGGTCAAGCACTGGGTGATTCAATGGGAATGCCATCAGAGCTTTGGCCTAGAAGCCGAGTAAAAGCGCACTTTGGTTGGATTGACTCTTTCCTACCGGGGCCAGCTGAAAACAACGCCGCTTGTTATTTCGATGCTTGCCAGTTCACGGATGACACCTCAATGGCGCTGGCTCTTGCTGACGCTATCATCGAATGCGACGGTGAGATCTCACCAGAGATCATTGCTCGCAACGTATTAAGCTGGGCTGAAGGCTTTGACGCATTCAACAAAAACATTTTCGGTCCTAGCTCAAAAGCTGCGATGCGTGCGATTAAAGAAGGTACTTCAATTGATGAGCTTGAAAACAACGGTGTGACCAACGGCGCTGCGATGCGTGTATCGCCAATGGGCTGCCTTGTACCAACCAACAGCCTAGACACCTTCATCGATCAAGTCGCACTGGCTTCAAGCCCAACACACAAATCAGATGTCGCTATCGCGGGCGCGGTTGCGATTGCTTGGTCGGTATCAAAAGCAATTGAAGGACATAGCTGGAGCGAAATTAAAGACCAATTACCTGCGATTGCCAACGCAGCACAAACCAAGAACATCACGACATTCAGTGCTTCAATGGGCGCTCGCATTGAACTTGCTTTGATGGTTGCTTCAGAAAACAGCGGCATTGAAGAACGCATGGAAAAAGTCTACAACTTAGTCGGTGCTGGCGTGAGCACTATTGAATCGGTACCAGCAGCCATTGCGATGGTTGAACTGGCGCAAACCGATCCAAACCGCTGTGCGATCCTGTGTGCTAACTTAGGTGGTGATACCGACACGATTGGTGCGATGGCGACCGCAATTTGTGGCGCATTGAATGGTATCCAAGCTATCGATGTCGATCTAAAAAAACAGCTTGATGACGAAAACCAACTCGACTTTGCAGGTTATGCCGCAACCTTCCTGCGTTTAAGAGAAATTAAGGAGCAAGGGTATGCCTCATAGTTCTTTGATTACACTGATTCCAACCCTCAAGAATCAACGACAGTTGTGCCTGATTGGTGCGGCTGTGGTCGATATCGTGACAGAAACACCTGCCCTCCCGAAGCGTGGCACCGATGTAGAGCTGACCGAGAAAGGCATTCATGTCGGCGGTTGCGCTCTAAATATCGCGATTGCTCTGAAAAAGCTGGGCGTTGAATCAATCAATGCCTTACCAATTGGTCAAGGTAAATGGGCTGACATCATCACTACAGCAATGGCTGAAAAAGGCCTAACAAGTCACCTACAAGATCCAAGTGGCGACAATGGCTGGTGCTTAGCGCTCGTTGAGCCAGACGGTGAACGAACCTTCTTGTCTGTGAGCGGTGTCGAGAACAACTGGAACCAACAAGCGCTTGATCAGTTAGATCTGCAAGACGATGCGATTATCTACCTTTCTGGTTATCAGTTGTCTTCGGGTTGTGGTGAAGAACTCGTTAGTTGGCTAGAAACGTTGCCCAACAGCATTGAGCTATTCATCGATTTTGGCCCTCGTATTGGTGATATACCAAAGCCACTGTTTGATCGCCTAATCAAACTGAAACCAACGGTATCTTTGAATCGCCAAGAAGCTGAAGTACTCGGCATGCAAGACATCAACACCTTCGTTGAGCAATGGCATAACACTTATCGCTGCCCGCTAATTTTGCGTATCGACAGTGATGGCGCTTTGTTCGCCACTCATGATGGCTACGGAAACGTTGCGCCATTTAAAGCAACAGTGGTAGATACTATTGGCGCAGGTGACACCCATGCCGGAGGCGTATTAGCTGGCTTGGCTTCTGGCTGGGAATTGCCCGACGCAATCTTGTTAGGCAACGCCGTGGCATCTTACGTGGTGAGCCATGTAGGTGGTGACTGTGCCCCAAGCGTGGATGAGATTACTCGCTACCTTAACCAATATTAACCCTGGCTAATTCATGTAGACACTAGGCTCAGTCTTACTGGGCCTTTTTGTTACGCCTGTCTTTTTTCACCTACCTTTTTGGCCCTTCTCCCATGATTAATTTTTCTGCTTTGAACCGCTTTTCAATTGCAAATAACAAAGCAACAAGGATCCTGCTCGCAAGCTGTGGAATCAACCTGTGCATCGGTGTTCTCTATACCTGGAGTGTATTCAAAAACTCGCTTTTAGAACTCGGTTGGAACAACACTCAAGCCTCGATGCCCTACACGATCACCATCATCACTCTTTCATTGGCACTGCTCATTGCTGGTCGTATTCAAGATAAGATAGGCCCACAAAAGGTATTGATGGTGGGTTCTTTGATGGCGGGCGCAGGAATGATCTTAGCGAGCCTATCTTTGACGCCATGGAATCTGAATGTGAGCTTTGGTTTGGTCACTGGTGCGGGAATTGGCTTCGCTTACGCATGCTTGAACCCAACTGCAATGAAGTGGTTTCACTCTTATCAGAAAGGCATGGTCAATGGGTTACTCGCCACGGCATTCGGCCTTGCGGCTATCTATTTAGCACCGCTTACAAGTTACCTAATATCCGTCGTTGGATTGGAACAAAGCCTTCGCATACTTGGAATTGGGCTCATCGTCATTGCGTTCCCACTGGCTTGTTCGATCAAGAACCCGCCAATTGGGTATGAGCCGAAAGCCAACTCAGAAGAATCTGACTTATCAAAGCCTACACCACCTCCAGCACGAAATTACATGTGGAAAGAGATACTCGCCACCAAGCAATTCTACCTGTTGTGGTTCACTTACGCCTTTGGCGCTGCCGCAGGTTTGATGATCATCGCCAACATCACCTCGATAGCTGCTGAGCAAGCCAATATCTTAGAAGGCGCTTATTTGATTGTGACCTTATCGATATTCAACTCGGCAGGTCGATTAGTGTCTGGGCTATTGAGCGACAAGATTGGTGCGTTGAAAACATTAGCGATTGCGCTTGGATTGCAAACCATCAATATGCTGCTGTTCAGCCAGTTTGTGTCTAGCCCGACTCTAATGGTTGGCGCGGCGTTGGCAGGCATTGGATACGGCACCTTATTAGCGGTGTTTCCTTCAATCATGGCGGACTTATACGGCCTGAAAAACTTTGGCGCCAACTACGGAGTGCTTTATACCGCTTGGGGCATTGGTGGCTTTATCGGCCCTATCCTTGCGGCAATCTCCGTCGATTGGTATGGCAGTTACTCAATCGCCTATTTGATCTGTGCGGTGTTGGTGAGTATCGCCACAGTCCTGACCTTCAAAGTAAAACCCATTTCAACAGAGCCTTGTAGCGACAAAGCGTCAGCCTCAAGTTATCAACTGAAACGTTCAAGCTAACTGGATAAAACTTCTGAGTGGTGAAATCTTTGTTTCGCCCTCAGATTTCACATTTCTATTAAGTGTGGGCTGAGAACTTCGGGTATACTTCGATTAAATATAAAAGCTAAAACAGACCTTTATGAGCGCTTATCAACCACTGCTTACCCTGATTCAAGAACGAATCGAACAGAAAGATAAATCACCCTTATATCTGAAGATTGCCGATTCAGTGAAGCTGGCGACTGAGCAACAGATGCTCAAAGGTGGAGACTTCATTCCTACCGAGCGTGAGTTCAGTGACAAGCTTGGTGTGTCTCGTATCACCGTTCGTAAAGCGTTGGATATATTAGATAAAGAAGGCGTGATTGTTCGATCTCGTGGCTTGGGTACCATGATCAGTGAAACCGTTGAGTACTCCAGTAAAGAAGCGACAGGCTTCTCTCAACAAGTGGTTTTGAAAGGCAAAAAACCCGACACGTTATGGATTAAGAAAGACGTGATTGCGTGTTCTTCTGAAATAGCCAAGATGCTTAAAATAGCCGAGAACGATCAAGTCTTTCTGTTAAAACGCGTTCGTTACATTGACGAGCAAGCCGTATCCATTGAAGAATCTTACGTTCCTGCGCATCTTATCCACGACCCTGACGAGATCCAATTGTCGCTTTACGACTACTTCCGCAGCCAAGATATCTCACCGACAAAAACTCAAAGCCGAGTGTCCGCTAAGATGCCAACGGAAGAGTTTCTAGAGAAGCTCAATATCGATGAAACGGTGCCTGTGCTGCTTATCGAGCAAACCGCTTACGATAAAAAAGGCGTACCGATTGAATACAGTATCAACCGCTGTCGTGGTGATATGTATGTGTTCGTGAGCGAAGACTAGCTTCTAGCTTCTAGCTTCTAGCTTCTAGCATCAATAATGACAGCAGATACAAAAAGCCCGTTAACCTTACTCAAATTAGCAATCGCAACTAATTAACAGTAGGACTAACGGGCTTTTTCAATTTCTGATTGTCATGGCCGAAAACTAAAAGTAGTTACTTGGTCAAATTACCAAGCAACTGCTCACACTGTGCTTTTAGCGATTTAAGCTCATCTTCATTCATCTGAGAAAGACACAGCATTTCAACTGGCACGGTTTGCGCTTGTTCTTTGAGCTCTACTCCCGCAGGTGTCAGTGTAATAACCCGAACTCGTTCGTCTTCAGCACTGCGAGTTCTAAGCACATAACCTTTCGCTTCCAAACGCTTGAGTAATGGCGTCAACGTCCCTGAATCCAAATACGTTTTCGCGCCTAGAGCTTTAACATTGATCTCTTGTTGCTCCCACAGCACCATCATCACGATGTACTGCAAGTAAGTAAGATCAAGCGCTTTCAGTAAAGGTTGATACGCTCTACTCATTGCATTCGACGCACTATACAACGCAAAACACACCTGATTATCCAGCTTTAGATAGTCATCTTGGTCGCTCATGATCACCTCACTAATAAATTAAATTGTGCACAATATACTTGCACGCTCAAATTTTATCAATTAAGCTAGTTGTAAAATTAAGTTGCGCACGATTTAATTTTACACAACTCAAAAAAAGGACTAAAACAATGACAACACTCTACACAACTTCTGCAACAGCAACGGCAGGTCGTAATGGCCAAGTATCTACTGATGACAATCTACTCTCACTAGCATTGAGCTACCCTAAAGAGATGGGCGGTTCAGGTGAAGCGACCAACCCAGAACAGCTCTTTGCTGCGGGCTATTCTGCGTGTTTCTCAAATGCGCTGCTTCATGTTGCTAAAGAGATGAAGATTAAGATCGCATCCGCGCCAACAACCGCAACGGTTGGTATTGGGCCAAATGGAAATGGTGGCTTTGCTTTAACGGTAGCACTATCTATTGAGCTCGATTTAGAGCAAGAACAGGCTGTTACGCTTGTGAAAACGGCTCACCAAGTCTGCCCATATTCAAATGCTGTTCGTGGCAACATTGATGTGAAATTGTCGGTTAACGGAGAGGCACTTTAGTCCCACTTAATGTTTCTTCGAACTCAGTTCTGGGTGCTTGAGAATCCGTTTGAGCGCTTAGAACTTGGCTAATACACAAATCTAGACACCAACAATAAGCTCGGACGACACTCTGATGCCAAAATAATAAAAACAATTAAGGCATAAAAACAAGATATCGAAATATTGCGATATCTTGTTTCGGAGGGTATATTGCACATAAATCAATTACAGTAATCCAATGCCATGTCAGATATGAATGAAGTTTTAAAATCGATCAACAACCCTGTTCGCAGAGATATTCTTCATTGGCTAAAGTCGCCACATGAGCACTTTAACCTTGAGAAACAGCTCGTTGATACCGATATTGAAGGGGTATGCGTCAGCATTATTCAAGAGAAAAGCGGTTTGTCTCAATCGACGGTTTCTTCTTACCTATCTAACCTGCAACGTGCAAAGTTGGTGACTTCAAAACGCATTGGCTCGTGGACTTACTACAAGCGTAATGACGAATACATAGAGAAGTTTTTAAAAGAATTATCTCACTCCCTCTAACGAGCCGGAACAAAACCGATTGGGTGGACGACACCGCCCTAACTTAAATTTTGATCTTTTAATCTTTAGCTGTTGTCTATTTTTAGAAAATCGGATATCGATAATTCTCGATATCTAGCTATTTAAATATATAGTTAAGCAAAAATATACAGTTAAGCACAAACAAAAATACGAAAAAATTAAACGGAGTTGGTACACATGAGCAAGTCTATTCAATCTTTTGACCCTAGCAATGGCGAGCTTCTTGGTGAGGTGAACAATGCCTCTGCAGAGGAAGTGACTCAAACGATTCGTAAGTCAAAATCGGCGCAAAAGGCATGGCGTAAGCTCTCTATGAAGGAGCGCGCACAATCCATCATCAAAGCCTATCAACAACTTGATCAGTACGCCGATTCTTTCTCTGAGTTGCTTGCTCGTGAAATGGGTAAAGATATTCGTCGCGCCACTGGCGAAACAACTGGCGCCATTTATATGGGTCAGCACTATGCAGAAGAGGCACAACGCGCACTCAATACGCGAAAGCTCTCTGGGTCCACTGAACTTCAATATCGACCACTTGGCGTTGTGGGTGTTATCTCACCTTGGAATTATCCAGTCATGATGGCCAACAATCTCATCGTGCCTGCGCTCGTTGCTGGTAATACAGTGATTCTAAAACCTTCTGAAGAAACGTCTCTTATTGCTGAAGCTTTCTTTGGTGAGTTGCAAAAACACCTGCCTGAAGATGTATTAACCATTGTGCATGGCGACCGTGAAACGGGTAAAGCCTTGGTTGAAGGTGACATTCAAATGATCGCATTCACCGGTTCAAAAGCTGCCGGCCAAGACATCATGGCGCGTGCGGCAAGTAAGGTAAAACGCCTTGTGATGGAGTTAGGCGGCAAAGACCCAATGATCGTCATGCGCGACGCGAACCTAGAACAAGCAGCACGCTTTGCTGTTGCGGGTAGTTTTGAAAACTCAGGACAAATGTGTACTTCTATCGAACGTATTTATGTTGATGAGCGTATCGCCGATAAATTTGAACAACGTGTCACCGAGATCGCCAACATGTACCAAATTGGCCCTTGGGATATGCCCAACGTCAATATCGGGCCAATTATCAATGCGACACAACATGGCAAAATTGTCGACCAGCTAAAAGACGCGCAACAGAAAGGTGCGACTTTTCTTTTAGGCAGTTCTGATCAGCCCGAGCGTTATATCCGCCCTACGGTTATCACCGGAATGACAGCAGAAATGAAACTGGAAACCGAAGAGACTTTCGGGCCAGTTGTCGCGATCAGTCGCTATTCCGATATTGATGATGCGATTGGGCGAGCCAACGCCAGTGAGTACGGCCTAGGTGCAGTGGTATTTGGAAACCAAGGCGCCCACAACGTTGCTGACGAACTCGATGCTGGCATGGTTGGAGTGAATCAAGGACAAGGTGGCAGTGGCGATGCCCCATGGGTTGGTGCGAAACAGAGCGGCTTGGGGTTCCATGGTTCTGTTGACGGACACCGTCAGTTTGCACAAGTCAAAGTGGTTTCAAAATAAGGGTTCATGATGAATAACAATGAAAATTTCTATGTGGTTAAACGCGAATCAGGTACTCAACGCAGTGATCTACCCGTATGGGCACCAAAATCGGCTAACCCATTTGCACTTGATAACAACATAAACGCGGTGTCACGCGCTGAAGTAAATAATGTACCCGGTGCTTTCCAGTTACTCGATGTGCTGCTCCCTGAAGAAGTTCAGCGCATACTCGATGAAGCCAATCAACTCGGTTTTACGAAAGACGCGGCCGTTTCTTTACCAAGAGAAGTTCGTCACAATCAGAATCTCAACTTGATCGCAGATACTGAAACCCTCGACATTATTTGGAAGCGTTGCAGAGATCATTTCGTTGATAAATACGATCACTTTGCTGGCGTGAAACCTTTGGGTATTAACGGTCGTTTTCGCTTTTACCGTTACGATGAAGGGGATTTCTTTAAGATGCATACCGATGGATCGTGGCCTGGCAGTCAGGTTATCGGTGGGGAGTTGGTCGATGATTCATTTGGCGACCGTTGGAGCATGTACACCTTCTTGATTCTATTAAGTGACGACTTCGTTGGCGGCGAAACTCAATTTATGGTTAACCGAAGTGACCCGAGTAAGCCTGCTCGTCATCAAGGGCATCATCAGGAGAATGCGAATATAGAATCGGTTAGAACACCAAGTGGCAGCGTTCTGTGCTTTCCTCACGGTACTCACCCAGCCCATTGCATACACGGTTCTGCGCCAATACAGTCTGGAACCAAGTACATTGTTCGTACCGATGTGTTGTTTGAGCTTTAGCGTGTTGTCTTCATGAGCTGTTGTCTTGATAGCTTTATCTCTTCCAAAAAAAATGTCCCGCTCTAGGCGGGACATTTTGTATAGATGAACTCTTAACTCTTAAAAGTATTGGCAATCTGTTTGAGAGAAGCGGCCAATTCAGCTTGCTCCTTGGCTGTTGCTGCAATTTGAGTAGCACCCGTGGTCGACTCTGTCGATTTCTGCTCTACTGCCATCACGTTCTGAGCGATGTCTTGAGTCACAACCGCTTGCTCTTCCGTTGCCGTTGCAATCTGTTCAGTCATGCTGAAGATCTCGCTCACCGCTGCAGAGATGTCTTGTAGCGTATGCTCCACTTCTCTTGAGTCTTCAACCGCTTTCGATGACATCTTCTTGCTGTTATCGATAACATTGAACGCCGTTTGCACATCAGACTGTAGTGAACTGATGAAGCCTTCAATCTCTAATGTAGACTCTTGAGTACGTTGCGCCAATGTACGAACTTCATCAGCAACCACTGCAAAGCCACGACCTTGCTCTCCCGCACGAGCCGCTTCAATTGCCGCATTCAATGCTAATAAGTTAGTTTGATCTGCAACCGACTTAATCACATCAATCACGCTGTTAATGTTATTGCTGCTCTCATGTAGATGAGTAATCTTGTCGGCTAAACCGTTAATTTCTGAAGCCAGCTTTTCGATAGAGTGGTAAGAATTCTGAACAGTGCTTAAACCTTCTTGCGATTGCTCATCGACCATTTTAGCCGAGCTTGCTGTCTGCTGAGTTTTAGCCGCAACTTCATTCACTGTTGCTGACAGCTCTTCAGTCGCCGTTGCGATCAAACCAATCTGATCTTGCTGTTGCACTAAAGTGTCTGAGTTGTACTGACACGTTTGTGATGTCTCTTCAGCCGCTGACGCCAGCGTCAGGCTCGATTGAGAAATACTGTCAATCACACCTGAGAACTTCTCTAACGTTGCATTCAATGCTGATGATATCTGCCCTAATTCGCTGTTACCAACATACTTAGCGCGAACGGTTAGGTCGTTATCATCACGCACTTTAGAGAGCATTAACGTCAGGTCTTTTACTCTGGTCGTTAAGTCCGTAATCGCTTTAAAGCTCACAAACGTCGCGAACAACGTAATCACAACGAACAGAGCAATGCTGGCCATCATCGCAGACTGTGCTTGTGTTGTTTTTTGTTCAGTCAGCGCGATAAGTGATTCCGCTAAATGGTTTTCTGTCTTCTTCAATTGAACGATACGAGCCGTCGATTGAGCGAACCAATACACTGGGTCGACATCAAAACCGCTCATCTTAGATTCAGCTAAATCACGAAGCTTCTCAACTTCTGCGACCGAGCGGTCATTCAACTGTTGCTCAAAGAAACGCACGTTGGCTGAGTTGCTCAACACTTCGAAGTTTGAGAAGTAGGTATTTTGCTCTGTCACCAAAGAGATGAATTTCACCAGCATACCTGGGCCAAACTCATTTTTAGAGAAGGTGTTGTTGAGGACAGCGCGCTCGATACCTGCTCGCTCTTTACCTTGCAAGAAGTTGTAGTAAGCGATGGTTTCAGTCGTAATGGTGGCATCAGAACTCAGTTCAGCAATTAAGGCCGATACGCTAAGCAACTTTGCATTGAGTTTGGTGTAGTAACCCAAAGCTTCAGACAACGGGATAGATTGAGAATCCACTCGATTACGAATCGTGGTTATCTGATTAAGGCTTTGGCTTATTTCTGCGTTCAAGCGATTGATCTGTGGCAGATCGATATCGGCAGACTGCCAATATTCGTTTCTCTGCTCACGTCTGTTATCTGCACTGGTTCGTTGTGAACGTAATTCACTCACAAATTGAGTGCCTTGAGAGCCGATAAAGCCAGCCGTCATGCCTCGCTCTTTCTGCAACTCATGCACTAATTCACTGTATACAACCGACAAGCGTGTCAGTTGATTCAATGAAGACATTTCACTCGTCGTTTCTACGCCTTTGGATATCGCAGAAACGCTGAGCCATAGAAACCCTAAGATCGGCAAAATAAGCAAAGCAATGATTTTTTGCTTAAAAGACATATCGGTTAATTTCATTTTTATTTCCTAGCAGCGAACAAATCTTATCTGTCGGGTAATTAGACACACTTCTAAAACGGTGTACCTTTACCGAGATCATATAATTATTTAGTTTTATCAATTACCGTGCCATGTCGGACAGCAATCGATAACGCTAGCATTTAACCTTACAGAATTCATTGACTTATTTATAAAACTGTTAGCTATGCAACTTTAGAAAACACAAAAAACGTGCAACAACATTTTATTGACGTAAGTGACTGAAAGTTGACAGGTTTTAATAGCCCTAAAGAGGTATCTTGGTACTCATTATGCCCTCCGTTCTTACTATATATTCAGCCCCAACTATGTATAATGCCGGGCTCAAAAAGTTAAGAATTCAATTAACGTAGAAGCATAATCAGAGGTTTTTATGGACTGTCCCGCTTGCGAAGAAAACATTGGATGGGAATGGGTAGAAGAAGCAACAATCGAACCCAATGAAGAATTCGACTGCCCAGAGTGCGAAGAAACACTGATGTACACTATCGATGAAGGCACCTATTACGGCGCGCAGCATAAAACCGTCGAAGTTATCGATCACTAGCCTTTATCTGGTTCGCTATTAAGCTGGGAAAAGTGATCACTTAAATGATGTTTTCCCACGCATGGCGCAATGGCATCACCTTCCATTGCGCTCAAGAAAAATTCCGCAGGTCCTACTCGACTTTCCGGCAGTCGTCTTATCACGCATAAAGCCAGTTTCCTCACCAGTCGGGAATGTACGTGATTCGCGCGGTTTTACCCTGAGATTGAAAAGTAAGCTCTGCAATTTGTGTTGCACTGAGGATATCAGGCCCGCCCACATCCAACTCTTTTTCGGTACTAGGCAGCGAAGCCAAGATAAATTCGGCTAAGTCTATGCCATGAATTGCATTCAAACGAACATCTCCTGAACCAAATAGGTGCACCCTTCCCGACTGAGCCATGTTGTAGAACTCTTCGATGTCGGCAAAAAAACCATTCGGACGAATCACGCAAGGTGCCAGCATCGAGATCGCCAACAATAAGTATCAACAACTGCTCGCCCAATACATCGATGCAGAGAGTGCGGTCGAGCTGTATAGCATCCTCATCGGGCTGCTGACCCACCAAACCTTGTGTGGTGGAAAGCTTGAACCTGAGTATGTGCGTTCCGTGGCAAGCAAATACTTAGCCTAACCGGTCTCTAGAAAAGTAAGAACATAGCCAAACAGTTTCAATGGCTTAGTCACTCTATGCGGTTCAAGTGAAGCGATCACTTATCAAGCAGAACCAAACACCACTTTACTAGAACGAACGTTCAGCATAAAATATTGAACATATGTTCAGATTAATGAAGTAGATGTTATGGCCAAGACCGCGAAGTTCGATAGACAAGATGTAGTAGATAAAGCAACGAACCTATATTGGGAAAAGGGCTTCCACGCGACTTCTATGCGCAACCTGCAAGACGTGATTGATATGCGTCCGGGTAGCATCTACGCGACGTTTGGTAGCAAAGAAGGTCTGTTTAAAGAGACATTGGCTCGCTATACCGAACTTGGCATCCTCAATCTGAACCGTTTCCGTAGCGAAACAGACTCTCCAATCAAAGCGCTCGAAAACTTCGTCAAACGCGCTGTAGTTGAATCAAAACAAAGTTCGCCAAATGGCATGTGTATGCTGGCTAAAACAGTGGCCGAGCTGACTGATGAACACGCAGAGTTATTGGAAGAAGCGAAGAAATCACTGAAGATCATGGAAGGTGAATTCGCTAAGCTGATTACCGAAGCGCAAGAACTGGGTGAAATCAGCAAAGAGCGAGAACCTACTCAACTTGCTCGTCATGTTCAAGTTCAAATCGCTGGCCTGCGTACCTACGCGAAAACCTGTGACGACATCGATTTGCTTAACTCTATGGTTGAAGACGTATTTAAGTACCACCCTTTTTAAGAGCTAAACTTATCTATTCGAAAGCCATACAAAAAGACTCCACTGTTAGCCAAAGGCTAGAGCGGAGTCTTTTTCGTTTTGATCTAGTTAACTTTATAGATGATAAACTTTAGTGTTTAACGATTACACCTTTCTCATGATCAACGCCTGCGCATTCAGCATAGCCTCTTTGGTGCTTACATCTAAGGTTTTCACGTTCGCAAAGCGCTCGACTTCTTTGATCGCGACATCGTGAGCGAAGATCACCAACCTCGCCCTTTCAATGTCTTTTGGTGTGATGCGATTACCAATCCCGTTAGCACCTTGTGTTTCGACTTTAATCCGAACCCCAAGATGATGCGCCGCTTTTTCCAGAGACTTGGCCGCTAAGAAAGTGTGGGCAACACCAGACGGACAAGACGTGATCGCGAGTACATCCGCTTGCCCTTCTTCTGTCACCGAACCACCCGCAAACTGATTGGAACTCGCCTCACCTTCGACCACATTCTTTTTCAGCAGGATCACGATCAAAGCCGTGGTAAGAGCACCCGCGAGTGTACCAATGATGTAGCCAATCTTGCCATCCACCACAGGTAAAACAATCCAACCTCCCCATGGTGCATGATTGACCACATGGAACATAAAGCCGACCACGTTACCAACAATGCCACCAGCCACGACAGCAGGCAGAACACGTGCAGGGTCAGCGGCGGCAAATGGAATCGCACCTTCACTGATGCCGATCATTCCCATGATCCCTGCCGCTTTTCCCGCTTCGCGTTCGTCTCGTTTAAACTTCTTCGGCGAAATAAAAGTCGCGAGAGCCATGCCGAGTGGCGGCGTACAAATCGCAATGCCAACACCACCCATCAACCATGGCTGAGTATTCACCTGAGTCTGAGCAAACAGCGTTGCAACCTTGTTGATCGGGCCGCCCATATCAAAGGCCGTCATCGCACCCAAAATACTACCGAGCACCATTTTCCCCGAACCTGCCATGCCCGTGAGCATTTGGTTCATCTCAAGCATAACCTGAGCTATCGGAGAGCCAATCACCCACATCACCGCGCCACAAGTGACGAAAGTACCGACTAGTGGATAGATAAAAATAGAACTCAGCGAGATCATGCTGTCTGGCAGTTTGATCTTCTTAAGTAGATTCACCACAAAGCCGGCAAAGAAACCGACCACAATCGCCCCAAGAAAACCGGTGTTGTATTGATTCACCGCAACCCAAGAACTAATCATTCCTGGCGCTAAACCCGGCTTGTCGGCCATTGAGTACGCGATGTAACCGCCTAGTACGGCAGTAAACAGCGTTAATCCCGCGATGCCCATCTGCGCGATATCAGCCAGAACGCCGCTCTCAGGCACTGCGCCGTGACCTGACATCATGACCGACAGAGACAACAGAACCCCACCCGCGACCACGAATGGGATCATGTGTGACGTGCCGTACAGCAGGTGTTCTTTGAGGCGATTAAGAGATTGAGCCCAAGGGCTAAGTGGTTCGACATAAACTTCATTATAGTTTGAGGCGTAACTATCGAACGATTCAGAATTGGCTTCGAGAAACAACTCTTGAGCTTCCTCAACCGACTCAACTGCCTTTAATTTTGTAACAAAGTCATCTTCAATCAGTTTGGTCGAGATCTGAGCCAACACCTCGATATGATGGTCATCATTGTTGTCGGGCGAAGCAAGCATAAAGAACACATCGGACAGTTCACCGCCATCGGCACCATAATCAATACCGGTTCGGCTAATCCCAACCGCAACGGCAGGCTTAGCAACCGCGGTACTTTTCGCGTGTGGAATGGCGATACCATCGTCAAAGCCCGTATTACCTATGGCTTCACGCTTCCAGATGTCATCAAGGAATTCACTTTTATTGGAAAGCTTACCAGCACGGTCGAGCAGCTCGACAAGCTCTTCAAATACCGCCTGTTTTGAGTCTGCCTGTAGTTCCAAGCAGATAATCTCGGGCTCGATAATGTCAGTGATATCCATGTGCCGCCTCGTCCGAGTACCAATTTGAGTGAATAAGATAAAGAAGTTAATAAGATGAAAAGATTAACGGTGTGGGGGCACTCAATATATAGGACGAAAGGTGCATTAACTGGATTATTGTAACCAAGAACTCAGAGTGTGACGTCCACCTTGGAATAAAAAACGCCAATCCATAAAATCCACAGAACCCATAACAATATCGCCCCTCCCCTATGCGAGCTTTCCATACTGGATTTCTCATGCAAGATAGCTTTTGCAAAATAGCTTCTGCAAAATAGCTTCTGAAAGGTAGCTTATGTAACGTAACAGGGACGAGATTAAGCCGAGAATAATAATGAGAATTGTAGCGGTAACTGCGTGCCCTACAGGTATTGCACACACCTATATGGCAGCTGATGCTTTAAATAAAACAGCCCCTAAATTCAACGTTTCAATCAAGGTTGAAACACAAGGCGCTATGGGTATTGAAAACTTACTCTCTGCACAGGACATTAGCCTCGCAGACAAGGTGTTGATCGTTTCTGATATCGACATTGAACAACCAAGTCGCTTCGACCCAGCTAAAACCTTATTCATTCCCATGGAAGAGGTATTGTTGAGTGTCGATAAAGTCTTTATTAAGCATTGTCGAACCTAAACCTTTCATGAACGAATATCAGATCACCTTCTTCGTTGACGATCCTGCAACTAACTCACACGTCGCGCAGCCACTTAGCCGTTTGGCAAAGAAATTCAAAAGTACCATCCGTATTATCAACATCACTCAAAACCGAACGGCTGATCTCTCCAAATCTGTTGCGATGTTGCAAGTGGGTTTACTTCGTGGTGATTTGTGTCAGATCACCGCCATTGGCATCGATGCCGAACTAGCGTGTTTCGTTCTTAAAGATGTGATTGCTGAGCATTACGCTATGGTCGGCTCGCAAGTGAACCATGAGTTCTCGAAGGACTTAATCCAACGCATGCCGCAGATATGTCCACCTTGTGACATCAAGTGGCACCATGCCAAAGCACAAACTCAACTGACCAAATTTGAGTGCTTAAAAGGGCTCGCTCACCTCGTGTATCCACAAGATCCGGATGAGCTGATTCTTGCCTTTATTAAGCGAGAAGAACGCTCGTCTACGTGTGTATCCCCGGGGATCGCACTGCCCCATGTTATGTTTGAATCGACTCAAGATCTCTCGATTGCGGTCATCGTCAGTGACGACCCGATTGATTGGGCTTCACGCATTGGTGAGGTGCACGTTGCTATCGCTTTGGTATTGCCTACCAAGCCACAGCGAGAGCATATTGTGGCGGCCACCAACCTAACCAGAAACCTGCTCCATGATCAGGTCAACGAGCGTTTACAAAAGACTCGAAGCAGCGTCGACCTACAAGCTCTGCTCATGTACATCTCTTCACGTCTGATTTAGTTCTTCTCTACCTTTTAAATTCATTTCCTTGATTAACTAAGTTACTCCCTCCATCCATTGGTTATAATCTCCACGGTTCACACAATAAAAAACGGCTGAGCAATTACGCTCAGCCGTTCTATTCTAAATTGCTTATCTTGTAGGTTTAGTTACCTAAGCCGTTTTGTTCTCTTGTTTCGCATCTTCCACCGAGTCGTCTACGGCTTTCACCAGCATCAGACCAACGATGAACACGATACCGCCACATAGCACGAACATCATTCTTCCCCAGAATGGGTTCGGTAGAGCAAACATCGCCATCACTGCCACACCAGACACTGCGATCAGCGAACCCAGCATGTGACGTTGTTTGTTATCCAATTTCTTCTGTGCTGTTGATTCAGAAACCAAAGGTGTCGCAAGGTTGTTGAAGAAGGTATCAACATCTTTCTGACGAGACGCTTCTAGTGGTTTGTAGAACAAAGTCGACAGAATGAAGAAGCCACCTGTAAACGTTAAGTGAGCAATCAGACCTACCGCTACTTTCAAGTCAGACCATTCACGGCCTGTTAGCGGCTCTAGGTTGAACCAGTTTTGTAGCATTTCAGCGGTAATCACGAAGCCTACGATGTAAGACACAATCGCGCCAACCACTAGCGAGCCCCAACCTGCCCAATCCGGAGTCTTCTTAATGAAGAAGCCACAGAATGCTGGAATCGTCATTGGGAAACCGATTAATGCACCAACGTACATCATGGTGTCGAACAGGCTCAAACCTTTCAGCGAGTTGATAAACAGTGCGATAAGGATGATAGCGACACCGAAGACCGAAGACATCAACTTAGACACAACCATCAACTCTTTCTCTGTCGCGTTTGGACGAAGAATCGGTTGGTAGAAGTTGATAACAAAGATACCTGAGTTACGGTTTAAACCTGAGTCCATTGAAGACATGGTTGCTGCAAACATCGCTGCAATTAGAAGCCCTACCATACCTGCTGGCATGTATTGCTCTACAAAGTATAGGTAAGCAAAGTCGCCCGCTTTAGAGCCTGCATCTGGATAATGCGCCGCAAGGTCAATGCCTTGTCCAGCGACAAACCAAGGTGGCATGAACCAAATGATTGGACCGATTGTCATCAGAATACATGCCAACAGAGCCGCTTTCTTCGCGTTCTTTGAGTCTTTTGCCGCTAGGTAACGGTAAGAGTTCAACATGTTGTTGGTGATACTGAACTGCTTGAAGAAGATGAAGAATGCCCAGATTCCGAAGATGCTTACGTAGTTCAGATTGTTACCAGAAACGAATGATGCGCCTTCTGCTACAGGGAAGTCATTAATGATCTCAGTAACACCGCCACCTTGCACAATAGCGACCGCAGCACACGTTACTGTTACCGCCATGATGATGACCATCTGCATGAAGTCAGATGCGATAACCGCCCATGAACCACCAGTCACCGACATAACAAGTACAACAAGACCGGTTAGAACGATGGTTGTCGTCATATCGAAGCCAAAGATGCCCGATGCGATAATCGCCAAACCGTTCAGCCAGATACCCGCAGAAACAATACTGTTCGGCATGCCAGACCAAGTAAACACTTGCTCGTTGAAGCTACCAAAACGCATACGAATCGCGTCAATTGGCGTGACTACACGCAGCTGACGGAATTTCGGAGCGAAGTACAGGTAGTTCATCAGGTAACCAAAGGCGTTCGCTAAGAAGATAACCGCGACAGCCATACCATCGGCATACGCTTTACCTGCTGCGCCAGTGAAGGTCCAAGCACTGAACTGAGTCATAAACGCAGTCGCGCCAACCATCCACCAAAGCATGTTACCGCCCCCGCGGAAATAATCACTGGTTGTACTGGTGAACGTTCTAAACATCCAACCTATTGCGATAAGGAAAAGGAAATAAATTCCTACGATCAGAGTATTGAGTTCCATGTATAAGTCTTCTTTATTATTAATATCTGAAGAGCATATTATCCGTAGAAATTTTAATTTGTAGTATTATAAGTCAAGATTGTGATAAGCCGTATAAACCTGAATATTTAATTTTTAGACCTGAATTACATGTTAGTTAACAAAGAATATAATGCTATAAACTAAACATTAAAAATCAATAGATTACAGACATTTCAATCAGTAAGTCAACCAACAACAACGGGCTTTTATCGTCTCGATAAATGAATTTGAATTTACTTTAAAACCATTTAATGCACCCATTTTATATCTAAGCCCTTAGACGTTTAATCCCATTAATAGAGAGCGAAAAATAATAAGCAACTCGCAAAACCAAACCTTGTTGTTATTAATTGGAGCTATATAGAGAGTCGCAATAAATACACAAATATCAAAGAAAGGTTTGATAATAGATAAGGAAAACAGTCGAGAAGAGAAAGCTTAAAAGAAAACAGGGAACATATTGATCACCACCACACAGAGTCAGTTGTGATGACCAAGTCATACAAAATTCGCTCGTCTAAAATCAGATCGAGAAGATAATTTGAAACAGTATCAGATAGATCCACGATATTCGGTTGGGGTTTTTCCTGTTCGGTTTTTAAATACTCGGCAGAAGTAGTTCACATCTTTGAAGCCACAACGGACTGACACTTCATTGAGCTTGAAGTTGTACTTTTTGAGCATGAACTTAGCACGATCGACCCGCACGCGGGTGATGTATTCTGCCAGCGTCATGTGGCCTTGTTGACGGAACATTCGCGACAAGTGATTGGCTGAAATACTAAAGCGCGAGGCGATACTGTCTCGGGTGATATGACGGTGGAAATTCTCTTGAATGTAGATACAAATACCCTGATAGACATCCTGCACTCGGCTGTGGGATTTCTCGACTGGCGCATCCAACATCGTCTTACTGTATTGCAGTAGCGCTTGCAGTAATAACTCGTCCATTGGCTGCTTGTTACTCTCTCTCGCGAGTGAGCTGAGCGCCTCTAGAATGTTATCAATCGCAAAACCAGAGCGAGTCTGAATACTGTGCTTTTGAATATCATAGAAGCTCTCCTCGCCTTTGCGTTTGCTCACCAAACTTAAACCCAGCTGGCGACGCCCAAATAGCATGCTCAGCACCGAGCAGTCAGTGTCCCAATTGGGTTTATTCCAACAGTTGGGTGGGATGAAAATCGCGTCTCCGGCTTTGGCAATCACGTTGGTGATCTTCCGATCATGACTCTCCATTTCATTAATATACTCTCCGTTCAGCACTAGCTCTAAACGTGGAAAGTTCACCTGATAACTGCATGCTGAAGGCGTATGAAAATCTCCAGCAAACCAGATGTTGTGAAACGGTTCTCGCTCGTTTAACACCGACGAGATTAGGTCATGAAATATCATTCTTCGAACTCTTATGGGCAGCAATAAGGCTACGGGAATAGATATACTCCTTAGTGAAACATAGTGCTATTGAGCAAAATCACAATTTGAGATCTAGGTTACAAAAATCCAGTCGTGGAAATAAATCTCCAGTCACAAATCTGGTATGGCACGTAATTTCTCTAATAACCCAACACGCTACAGCCCTTATAAATAAAAGCTTCATCACCTCAGAATCGCTGTCAACAGTGACCAAAAAACGCACCACTAACCGATCAAAATCACACTCTATTTAGAACGCATCAATCATCCAGTAAATGCATTTTTTCTTCACTACAGAAGGTAAGCCGTAGATTCCAGAATACCCCTAACAAAATAAAAACAGAGTAGGGGTTCATTATGATCACGACATTGATCAATCAAGATTTGATTAAGCTTTCGCTTAGCGCTAATTCAAAAGAAGACGTATTTAAAGAGCTGATAGACGTGCTGTACGCACAAGGTCGAATTTCAGACAAAGCACAGTTTCTTACCGACATTAAGGCGCGTGAAGAACAGGGCAATACAGGGTTTGAAGAAGGCATCGCGCTACCACACGCAAAAAGCAGCGCGGTGATCAAACCCGCGGTTGTTATCGGCATCCATAAACAGGGCATCGAGTACGGCGCCGATGACGGTCAGCCATCAAAACTATTCTTTATGATTGCCTCTCCTGATGGCGGCGATAATCACCATATCGAAGTACTAGCAGAGCTTTCTTCAAAACTGATTGAAGAAGGCTTTATCGAAAGCTTCATGAATGCTCAATCTGAACAAGCCGCATTGGAACTACTGCTTACCAAACCTGAACCTTCAGCAACCGAAACCAACATTGAGAAGCAAGGTTTCATCATTGGCGTGACTGGCTGTCCTGCTGGCGTTGCACACACTTATTTGGCAGCAGAAGCACTAGAGAAAGGCGCTGCAGCACTTGGCTACGACATCAAGGTCGAAACCAACGGTTCTATTGGTGTTAAGAACAGCCCTACTCAAGAAGAGATTGAACGCGCAGACGCGATTGTCGTGGCTTGTGACAAGCAGGTCGACATGGCTCGCTTTGCTGGAAAACGTGTCATCTGCACCAACGTAAAAGCGCCAATCAAAGACGCGCAAGGCTTAATTAAACAAGCACTCAACGCACCTAGCTACCAAGCTGAACAAACACCAACCAATCAATCTGTTGTAGAAAAAGCCTCACAAGCGCGTTCAGACCTTTATCGTTACTTGATGAATGGCGTATCTCACATGATCCCATTTGTGGTGACAGGCGGTCTTTTGATTGCCCTAGCACTAGCCATTGGCGGCGAACCAAGTGAATCCGGTATGGCAATTCCTGCTGGCAGCATGTGGAACCAAATATTAGAAGTGGGCGTGGTTGCCTTCACCCTGATGATCCCAATATTGGCTGGCTACATTGCTTACGCGATCGCTGACCGTCCTGCCCTAACTCCAGGTTTAATTGGCGGTTGGATTGCGAACAACGGCTCTTTCTACGGTGCTGACGCCGGTACAGGCTTCATTGGCGCAATCATCGCCGGTCTATTAGTGGGTTACTTCGTTAAATGGATCACCTCGTTTAACTACCACAAATTCGTTCAACCACTTGTGCCTATCATGATCGCTCCGATCACTGGTTCTCTATTCATCGCGGGTCTGTTCATCTTTGTTATTGGCGCACCTATCGCTGGGTTGATGGATGCTCTTACTGCACTACTAACGAGCATGAGCACAGGTAACGTGGTTCTGCTTGGCATCGTATTGGGTGGCATGGCCGGTTTCGATATGGGTGGCCCATTCAACAAGGTGGCGTTCCTATTCTCGGTCGGCATGATTGCCAGCGGTCAAACTCAGTTCATGGGTGCAATGGCGTGTGCAATTCCTGTCGCTCCACTGGGTATGGCTATTGCAACCAGACTTGGCCGTAAGTTCGACTTGTTTGAATCTTCTGAAATTGAAGCGGGCAAAGCAGCAGGTGCGATGGGCTTGGTGGGTATCTCTGAAGGTGCGATTCCTTTCGCAGCTCAAGACCCGATGTCAGTTATCCCTGCCAACGTGCTTGGCTCAATGACGGCCGCGGTAATGGCGTTCTCATTTGGTATCACCAACAGCGTTGCTCACGGTGGTCCGGTTGTCGCTCTACTAGGCGCAATGAACTACCCAATGCTGGCACTTCTGTGCATGGCATCTGGTGCGGGCGTGACGGCGGTTACTTGTATCGCGCTTAAAAATCTACGCAAAGCCAAGCTAACGACAGCAGCGGCTTAAGTCATTTCAACTCCAATGGCCTGAGCCCTTCTACTCTACTGTTTTAGTAGCTAATAGTTTTTACTAACGAGTAGAGCTCAAGCCATGTTTCCCTTCATGGTGATTTCGATGTCTGATTTTTCTTTAGCGAACGACTCGTTCGTACAACGCTTTTTCTACCCTATGACCAACGTGATTCAAAACTACGCATGGGGTAGCCCTTCTTCGTTTAGCCAACTGTTTGGTATTGATAACCAATCTGGTGAGCCGCAAGCGGAGATCTGGATGGGCGCTCATCCTAATGGTTGCTCAATGGTGACTGATAACGGGCAACAAACCACTCTATCGAACCTGATTTCTAAGAACCTAAACTTGTTTTTAAGCGAGAAAGTGGCGAGTCGCTTTGGTGAGCTGCCGTATCTGTTCAAGGTATTGGCGGCTGAGAAAGCGCTCTCTGTTCAGGTACATCCAAACAAACAGCAAGCCGAATCTGGCTATGCTCTTGAAGAGCAGCAAGGCATTCCGATGACAGCTGGCAATCGTAACTACAAGGATGCCAACCACAAGCCAGAACTGGTGTATGCCCTAACCGACTACACCGCGATGAATGGTTTTAGATCAATCAACGAGATCCTTGAGCACTTCCACTACCTCGATATTCCAGAGCTGCATTCGATGGTCAATGACCTAGCGGGCGATCAAACCCCTAATGGATTAGCGTGCTTTTTTGAGAGCTTACTGTCTTTAGAAGGCGAACAAAAAGGAATGGCGCTTACCATGTTGATCATGAAGGCCAAGCTTTCTGATAAGCGTGTATTCCAATTGATTTCAGAACTGGAAGATCAATACCCAGGTGATGTCGGCCTGTTCGCTCCGCTACTATTGAATGTGATTACCCTAAAGCCTGGGCAAGCGATGTATTTAGATGCGGAGACACCCCACGCTTACATCAAAGGGACGGGCTTAGAAATCATGGCGAACTCAGACAACGTGTTGCGTGCCGGGTTAACGCCTAAGTACATGGACGTGAATGAGCTGGTATCTTGTACTCGGTTTAATGAAAAGCCTGCGGATAGATTACTGCTCAGCCCGATTGAGCAAGGTGATGTAATGGAATACCAAATTCCAGTTGAGGACTTTAAGTTCTCTATCGTGCAAAACTCACAGAAACGACAGATCACAACCGAAGGCGCCGAGATCCTATTGCCGCTCGACGAATCTATGGTGCTCACTCACCAATGTGGTGAAACCTGCGTAATTGAGAAAGGCCAATCCGTATTCATTCCGGCTTATGCTGAGAGTTACAAACTGGATTGCGTTGGACGCGTAGCGCGCGCTTACAGCTAGCTCCCTCAGAACTCAGTACTCAGTACTCAGTACTCAGTACTCAGTACACACCGTACATGCCCTGCTTTTGCGGGGCATTTTTGTTTTTGACGGAGGCTATTAGCGTGTCAAAAGCATAATCAAGACGCCATCAAACATGACCCAAATCACACCGCATTAATGATGCAAATCACACTTAATTTTGCTGGATACAAATGTACAGTGAAGGGCTTTTATTTGCTATTTCGCGAATCGGGTTAATCCATTAATTTTAATTCAAGAACTTCAATAGTGAATGAGTTAATAAATGATCACACAGCTAACCAACGTCAACTTAATTAATAACAACCTTCAAGCGAATAATAAAAAAGAACTGTTTGAAGAATTGGCAGGCATGTTATTTGAGAACAACCGAATCAGTAATAAAGAAGCCTTCTTGGCAGACATTGAAATTCGTGAATCTCAAAGCATCACCTCAATGGATGGCATCGCTTACCCGCACTCAAAAAGCAAGGCTGTAACTGAGCCGGCAATTGCGGTCGGTGTTAAGCGTGAAGGCATTGAGTATGGCGATGAAGACGGCATTAACCCAACCGTATTTTTTATGATTGCCTCTCCGGATAACGGTGCTGACCATCATATTTATGTACTACAAGAACTATTTGGAAAATTCAGCGATGAATTTATTCAATATATCCATAACGCAAAAGACGAACAACAGATCCTTAATATTTTAATTAATTCATAAGGCGTAGAAAATTATGAGCACCCTAACAACTCAAGCTACGAATACCAATAATAAAAATAGTAGTAGCGACTTTAAAAAAATCCTTAGTACCATGAAAGGCCACCTGCTTTTCGGAACCTCACACATGCTGCCTTTCATCGTAGCCGGTGGTGTTCTACTGGCTTTAGCGGTCATGGCATCTGGCAAAGGTGCAGTACCAGCAGACGGTTTGCTGGCAGACATCTCTAATATCGGTATCAAAGGCCTTGTTCTTTTCCCAATCATTCTTGGCGGCTTTATTGGTTACTCAATTGCAGATAAACCAGCGCTAGCGCCAGCGATGATCTCTTCTGGCATCATGGCTGACATGGGCGGCGGCTTCCTTGGTTGTATCGTGGCAGGCTTTATCGCCGGTGGCGTGGTGTTCCAACTTAAGAAGATCCCGCTTTCTGCGAACATGACGGCGCTGGGTGCTTACTTCATCTACCCGCTTCTAGGCACGTTAATCTCTGCAGGTATCGTTCTTTGGGGCATCGGTGAGCCAATCAAACTGTTCATGTCTTCTATGAACGAGTTCTTAGCTTCAATGGCTGGCGCATCTAAGATGGTTCTGGGCACAATCCTTGGCGGTATGACTGCGTTTGATATGGGCGGCCCTATCAACAAAGTAGCGACCCTATTTGCTCAAACTCAAGTAGACACACAACCATGGCTAATGGGTGGCGTAGGCATCGCGATTTGTACACCTCCTCTAGGTATGGCTCTGGCGACTTTCCTATTCAAAAACAAGTTCTCGAAACAAGAGCAAGAGGCAGGTAAAGCGGCAGCAATCATGGGTTCTATTGGTATCTCTGAAGGTGCTATTCCGTTCGCAGCGAACGACCCAATGCGCGTACTTCCTTCAATCGTTGCCGGAGGTATCGTGGGTTGTGTGTTTGGCTTCATGACAGACGTTCTACTACACGCACCTTGGGGCGGCCTAATCACTGCGCCAGTATCAAGCAACATTCCAATGTACGTCGTCGGTATTGCGCTTGGCTCACTAACTACAGCGGTTATCGTTGGCTTCTGGAAACCAGTCGCGGTTGAAACAGAAGAAGACATGCTTGAAGCAGCGCCAGTACAAGCTCAATCGGCTCCTGAAGCAGGTGAAGGCGAGTACGACATCGTAGCAGTAACATGTTGCCCATCTGGCGTTGCACACACCTTCATGGCAGCGAAAGCACTAGAGAAAGCAGGCTTGGCAGCAGGCCTTAAGATTAAGGTAGAAACACAAGGTCAAAACGGTATTCAGAACCGCATCACCGACCTAGATGTGGCGAACGCAAGACTGGTTATCTTGGCTCACGATATTCAAGTGAAAGACGCACACCGCTTTGCTAATGCGAACGTGATTGAGTGTTCAACTAAGGAAGCAATGAAGAAAGCTGCGACTATGGTGGCTATCTAAAACCTGAAACAAGTTAGAAGATAAAATTACTACCCCCTAGTAACTAAAATCCCCATTCGTTTTGTCAGCGAATGGGGATTTGTTTATCTAGTACGAATTGGTCACAAACTTTAGCTCTGTAACGTCAGTTTGATCAGCCTTGAGGAACAAGGGTCTCTTCGGTTCCCAAATCAAACAAGTGACACTGTAGCGTATTAAAGTGAAGTGCTGTCTCTTCTCCGCTGTTTGCAATTCGGTCTGCATCGAAAGGGACACGTGCCACCAGCTTGTCTGCTCCGAGTTTGAAATAGAGATACAGTTCATTACCCATAGACTCGACAACATCTAGCCTGTGCGTTTGAGTATTCACTTCCGACAGCGGCGCATCGTGATTAGCGAGTTGAATATGTTCAGGGCGAACACCAAACCACAACCACTCTCCTACTTTTTCACGGGCGATAGCCTGCTTGTCTTGTGGCAGCGTCCAGCGTGCTCCACTTTCTGATACCACGTTCATCACACCGTCAATCTCATCCACCCTAACCTTGATAAGATTCATGGCTGGCGAACCAATAAAGCCTGCGACAAACTTATTGGCTGGGTACTGATAAAGATTCATCGGCGTATCAACTTGCATGATCTCACCTTGATTCAATACACAGATACGATCGCCAAGAGTCATCGCTTCCACCTGATCGTGTGTCACGTAGATCATGGTGGCGTTTTGCCCTTCTTGCTTCAGATTGTTGTGCAGCTGCGCAATACTGACACGAGTCGAAACACGCAGCTTTGCATCCAAGTTAGACAAAGGCTCATCAAACAAAAACACATCTGGCTTACGCACCATGGCACGACCTAGAGCCACACGCTGCCTTTGACCCCCAGACATTTCACCCGGCTTGTTATTTAGCAGATGCTCGATATCCAACGTCTTGGCTGCGTCTTCAATACGTTCATTGATTTCATGCTTTGGCAGCTTTTGTTGCTTAAGGCCAAAAGCCATATTTTCATACACCGACATGTGCGGATAAAGCGCGTAGTTCTGAAACACCATCGAGATGCCGCGATCTTTAGGTGGCAGCTCGTTCACACGCTTATCGCCAATGTAGACATCGCCTTCTGAGATATCTTCAAGGCCAGCGATCATTCGAAGCGTGGTGGATTTTGCGCAGCCAGACGGCCCAACAAACACCATAAACTCACCTTCGCGAATATTAAGATCGACACCGTGCACGGCCTTAAAACCATTTGGGTAGGTTTTTTCTACCCCTCTCAGTGTGACTTCAGCCATAACCTGTCCTTAAATCAATTCGTTAAATACTATCTTTGGAATCTGTCGTTAAACGTTTTAACCACGTTCTTGCAGTTGATTGAACTCAAAATGCGCGACCGATGCGATAACCAGATCCGCCACAGGTTCTAACTCGCTGTGTTGCGCAGTGCCAGTCAGCACGCCAACATTGCTTGCGCCTGCGTTACGGCCAAATTCCATATCTGAAACCGTGTCACCAAACATGATCACTTCGTGTGGCTCAATGCCGCACTTTTCACAGAATGCATTGAGCAGTGCGGGCGCTGGTTTAGGTTCGATATCGCCATCGGAGTAACCGACATAATCGAACATCTCGCTCAACCCCGATTGCTCTAGCGTGTAGATGGTTGAGTCTTTGGTATCAGCAGTCGCGATGCCTAAAATCATGCCTTGTTGCTTGAACAGACCGAGCTTTTCGGGCACACCCGGTAGGGCTTCAATCCAACTTGGATTCTCTTCCACTTCGTCATTGAAAGCCGCTTTGGTCACCTTAGTAAACTCAGCGAGCGAGACATCAGGTTGCAGCATGTTGAACCACGCTGTCGCGGTATCTTCCACTGGGTTTGAGGCTAATAGTCCATAGTTATCAACCACATCACCTTCCACGCCAATGGCTAAGAGTAACTCAACAGGTGTGACAGTTTGATTACCTTGATGTTGGTCAGTGAAGGATTTCACACGCTCACAAGCACCACGAGAAACGTTGAGCCACATCTTGTGGAACTCTAACAATGTGCCGTCTTTATCAAATAACATCGCCTTAAACTTCATCACGGCTCACTCGCTCCATTAGTTCTCCCCAAGTACGCACTAGGGGTTGGTTAAATTCTGGTTGTTTACCGTCGAATACGGCATTGATGCAGCCTTCAAACTCACGTTCGTCAGATGCAGGTTGAGTGCTGTTGATTAATGCTAAAGAAAGCTCTCCACGACGAATATCGACACGACACCAACGGTAGCCCTCATCAACATGGATACTTTGCAGCTCATCACTCAGAGCGATTCGTTCAACAATCTCACCATCCACCACGCACTCAGCGTAGTAAGGGTTTTCTGAATCAGAGACTGCGATTCGGTATGTTAGTGGCTGACCTTGAGAATCGTTGCCCGGTAGCAAGTCGCCTAAGTTGATGTCAAACTTCAGGCCACAGCGGCGCTCTAGGTAAACTTGCCCATTACGCAAACCAGACAAGATGCCTTCGCCGCTCAAGCCATGGCTGTAAACGAAAGTTGATGGGTCACCGTAGATAGAGGGCTCATTCGCTTTTGGATTTCGTTCATGGGGCTCAAGGTGTGAATCGCTGCCGCCAATCGCGGTAATTCTCTGGCCGCAACTCCACATTTCATTGAGAACCAATAGCGCTTCTTCGGTCGCTTTTGGCGAGGTCGACCAAGTTGGGTCACAACACACTTCGAACGTAGACACTTGGCTGAGATCCACTTGATCGTAATGCCAATGCCACGGCTTCATCATCGGGTGATTAATGCCAAGGGAACTGTGTCCGCCATTGTGTCCACTTCTAGCTAAGCTCAATCCCGCTTCCATGGTCGCTTGGCTGCTGTGTTCAACGTCTCTAAGGTCCAAAGACTTAACCGGGCCATGCACGTTGAAGTGCCCGAGATCTGTCGTGACTTCTAACGCGGGTAAGAACAAGCACTGGTTTGATACGGGCAATTTAGGTTGGCAGATGTTGTGCTCAGTGAAGAAGAAGAAATCGAGTCCTTGTGATTCCACAATGTCTTTAGCCGCTGCCAAGGTATTGTGACCATCAGAAAGCTGAGTGTGAGCGTGTAAATCGCCACGATACCAGCGGGAATCAGAACTCAGCATGTGGCTGTAATCAAACTCGATATCGTGATCAACTGTTACCGTTGGGTTCAGTTCTAGCTCACTCTCAATTCCGTCAGTGCCTAGCTCATTAGAATGATTAACTAACTCATCAGAGCAAAGCATATCGACTTGATACTGCATCGCGCGCTCGGTGCGAAACTCACCTTCAAGGTTATAAAGTTCTAAGAACCACTCGCCCGATGGAATCGCGCCATCAATCGCGCCTAGGCCAGAATTTTGCGGTTGGATAGTGAGTGACTTGTGCGCCTTTTCAAACAACACTTTGCCACGAAATGCTTGGTTGGCATCATACGCCGCCGCGTATAAGAATCCTTTTTTCACCGTTGTGCCGGTAATCGTTACGCAGTGAGAACCGGCTGGCACATCAAAGGGGATACGTACTCTGCCAAACGGCAGCTCACCTTGAAATTGGGTCATTGTCTTCACCAAATTCGTCCTAATTGAAGGACTGGGTCAAAAAGAGGCCCACCCGAATAGATGGGCCTTTGTTAGTTCATCGCTCGTTATTAATCGCTGCTGGCTATTAACAACTATTCATTGCTAATCGCTCTTCGTTACTAATAGCCAAGCGCTAATCACTTTACAGATTAAGAACGATTCGCTCGGTCTAGTGCACGTTGCGCTTTCTTCGCCGCTTGCTTCAGCGCTTTGTCAGCTGGCACGTTCTGGATTTGAATCTGATCCGCTGCCACTTTTAGAGCATCCATGATCTTACCGTTGGTAGGGTCTAGGAAATCTTTGGTTGCCGTGTTCGCTTGCTTCAACGGAATCAGAGCTTGAGGGTTATCTTTAGTGAACGCTTGATACTCTGGTACTTCAGAAACACTGTTACGCACTGGGATGTAACCTGTGAACATTGACCATGCTGCCGTGTTCTTCGCATTGGTGTAAAACTCAACAAACTCGAATGCACCTTTGGCTGCTGCTTCGTCTGTGCCTTTTGGCATCACGTAAACCAACGCACCCGCTTGTGGCGCAGAAGGGTTTGAACCCCAACCAGGCTGTGTAGTTGCTGAAAGCTTAGTGAAGTCCAAATCACCTTGGTCGCCCGATGAACCGGTGTAACCAAGTGCGTTGTCTTTCATCACGTCATCAATGGTTTTGTACCAGTATTCCCAACCTTGACCGCCGTAGTGAATGCGCATGATTTGATCATCGTGGATCCACTTACGGAAGCTGTCCCACACCTCAACCCATTCAGCCGAGTCGATGAGCACTGTTTTGCCGTCATCACTGATGATCTGCGCGCCGTTAGAGAAAGCCGCGTCAATCATGTTGTCTTGACCCCACATCGGCTCCCAGCCATAAAACGTCACTTTGCCTTTCTCATCACGCTGTGTGACTTTTTCAGCGACCTTAGCCACACCTTGCCATGTGTTTAGGTCTTGCTCGGTAAAACCGTTGTCTGCCAATACCTGCTTGTTGTAGTAGAACACTTGAGTTGTACCGTAAGCAGGTAAGCCGATGATGGTGCCATCGTCCGCAGTCACTTGGTCTTTAAACGCACCAATAAAGTCAGAGAAGTTAAACTCTTCATCCATGAAAGCCGTTAAGTCACGGCTCAAACCACGACCATGCATCGCTTCCGCACGGCCTGAATCTAGCAGCACAAGTTCAGGTGCAGTTCTAGACGCTAAACCAGCTTGTAGCTTCTGATAGGTTTCTGTGTAGTTACCTTGTAATGCAGGCTTCACCACATACTCATCTTGGCTCGCATTGAACTCTTCGATGAGCTTAGTCATCATTTGCTGTGGCTTAGTACCACCGGAATACCAAAAGTTAACTTCGGTTGCGGCAAGAACACTGCTAGAGAACATAGACGCGCTTGCTGCGCCAGCACACACTAGTGCGAGAGTTTTTAGTTTCATTTCCGTTTACTCTTTTACGCCGTTATCGGCGATACCTGAAAGAATCGTCTTTTGACAAATGACGAATAGAATTAACAAAGGCAATACTGCAATGGTGCTCGCCGCCATAATTTGCGACCAGTTCAATCCATAGTTACCTTCGGCAATAAAGTAGTGACGAATCCCGGTCGCAATCAGGTTAAGATCCTGAGTGGTGATAACCAGACTCGGCCACATGTAGCTGTTGTAATTGGTAATAAAAGTGATGAGGAACAGTGTTGCGACTGCTGCTCGGCATTGCGGTAAGATGATTGCCCATAAGATTTTGAGCTCACCTGCACCATCAATTCGTGCCGCTTCAATCAGCGACGGATGCACCTTGATAAACACTTGGCGTAGATAGAACACACCGAACACCGACGCCGCGTTCGACGCCACCAAGCCCATGTGTGAATCCAACAAACCCAGTTTTGCCAAGGTGATGTAAGACGGAATGTAAGTCACTGCGCCCGGCAGCATGTAACAGCCCATCACGACGAAATAGAGCACTGTCTTCGAGCGAAACTTCAGCTGAGTCAGCGCGTATGCAAACATCGCTGAATTCACAATCACCAACAGCGTAGTGAACAAAGCCACGCTAAAACTGTTGAAGATGTACAAGCCAAACGGCGCGCTGTGAAAGGTTTCGACAAAGGTTTCCCAGCGAAACTGCTCTGGAATCAAGTTAAGCGGACTGGCAAAAATCTCATCATTGCTTTTCAGCGAGCCAGACAGCATCCATAAGAACGGGAACACCATAATGGTTCCGCAGGTTGCCAAGAACAGGTGCTTAGCCAATGCAATAAACGAACGGCGATCCACTGAGGCTTTCTTTGACGCAACCTCTAATTTGCTCGCTTTCGTTCGTGTTGTGATTTTGGCTTTCGCGGTGCTCTGGTTTAATACTTGATTGGCATCCAATACTTGCGTGGTCATAATTCTGCCCTTTCAAAAAATCGACTAGTAGTACACCCAGCGCTTGCCGATGTAGGTATTAATAAGTGCCAGCAACCCAGTAATCAGGAATATCACTAACGATGTCGCGGCCGCAAGTCCCATTTCGTAACGCTCAAACGCTTGTTGGTAGAACAAGTACAACAAGGTACGAGTCTCACCACCCGGCCCGCCTTGCGTTAGGATCTGGAACTGATCGAACGCCTGCATTGCCGTGATAATGTTGACCACCACTAGGAAGAATGTGGTGGGTGAAATCAGTGGCAGCGTTATCTTCAAAAAGCGCGTTAAACTGCTGCAACCATCAATCAAAGAAGCCTCATACAGTGACTCTGGAATCTTGTTGAGTGCACTGATGTAGAACAGCATCGTCCAACCAATCGCCTGCCAAACCGTCACGATAATCACAGCAATCAAGGCTGTGTTCCCGTTCTCTAACCATGGAATCGCGCTAAACCCTGCCGACTCTAATAAGTGATTTGCCAAGCCCGATTTAGTTTCAAAAACCCAAGACCAAACAATCGACACCGCAACGGTTGGCGTAATCCAAGGGGAGAAGATCACTGCACGATAAAACTGGCTACCCTTGAAGTTTTTGTGTAACAACATGGCAAACACAAGACCAAGAATGATGGTTGGAATCACCACACCGACCGAGAACCAAAACGTGTTGAGCACTGCTTGAATGAACTCGTAGTCCTCAACCATGTACTCGTAATTTTCTAAACCGATAAACGAATAATCTGGCGAGATGTAATCCCAATCGGTGAAGCTGATATAAATCGAATAACCAAATGGTACGAGCCAAAAAGTAAACAGTGGCACCAACAACGGTGCGGTAAATAACAGTACCTTTAAGCGGTTTTTCATTGGTTGTGAGAAAGCACTCATGGTGACCTCGTCCTTATTTGTATGCGGTTAAACTAAGTGTTTTTTATGACAGGTTAGTAAGAGCGTCCTTCATTTTTTTTATGGCTACCCATAAGAAAATCTTTACTCCAGTTCACCGTCTTCCATCTGGTGATAGAGCCAATCGCAGAAGAAATTCACCTTGGCACTGCGACTGTGTTTGGTAATCAGGTAGTGGGCTGATTCGGCAGGCATCGACGAATCACTCGCCAGTACCAGATCGTTTTTCTTTAGCAACTCAGACACTGCGAGGGAGCGCACTAACAACATCCCAATCCCATGCTTAACCGCTTCTAAGGCGTGCAAAGAGTTACTCACTTCGAGCAGAACTTTCGGTAAAGTCATCTCGAATTGGTTATGACTGAGCCATTGCAGCCAGTTCTCTCGGTAGCCTTTTACCTGAACCGTTGGCAGCGCAGCGAAGTCGGGCTTACTAAGTAGTTCTTGATGGTCGGCTTTGAATTGAGGGCTGCACACCAACTGCCAATGTTCTTGAAACAATCGCTCACAATGGGTGTCTTCGCTTTCGACCTTGCCGTTGGTCAATTCGATATCAACATTCTGACAAGGGTTGGTTGATGGCCAGTCCACCAGCTGAATATCGAGCCTGATAAAAGGGTATTTTTGATAAAAAGATGGCAGGCGAGGTAACAGCCAGTTATGGCAAAAGGTGTGATTAACGCGCAGGCTCAACACGTCGGTTTCTTTTTCCCCGAAGAGGATTTGAGTCTGTAGTTTCAGGTGAGCGAGCGAACCCGCAACAATCGGTTGATAATGTTGGGCAGCCGACGTCAGCTTTACGCCTTTGGAGCTGCGTTCAAACAGTGTGGTATCGAGAAAGGTTTCTAAACTTTTAAGCTGCTGACTCACCGCAGCTTGCGTAACACAAAGCTCTCGCGCAGCAGCACCAATAGAACCGAGGCGGGCAACAGCTTCGAACGCAACAAGGGCACGTAGAGGGGGTAACATGGCTTCACCTGATTGAAATAAAAGTGAAAAATACTTCAATCAGGTTTCAGTTTTTTGCGCTTACCGTTACAGATTAATGACGAAGGGACGTTGATCAGATATTTATGATCAACGTCCCTTTTCTCTATTTCATATTTTTAGCGGTGTGTCGCCGCGTGAACCAAACGCAATTACTCTTTGATGTAGAGATCCTTAGAGTAGATACGTCCTTCTACATTGTTCTTCGCAAAACCACCGACACTTGGTCGTACTAGTCGAGCCTGCATATAGTAGTAAATTGGCGCGATCGGCATGTCTTCTGCCAGTAACTGTTCAGCTTGGTCATAGAAACCTTGGCGATCTTGTTCGCTGGTTGCGGCTAAGGCGCTGTCCATTGCTGCGTCATACTTGTCATTGCTGTAACGAGCAAAGTTACCCGAAGAACCAGAACGTAACAGGCTCAAGAAGGTTGATGCTTCGTTGTAATCCCCACACCAAGAGGCGCGCATTACATCAAAATCACCTTGGCGACGTGACACCAAGTAAGACTTCCATTCTTGGTTTTCAAGCTCGACTTGTGCGCCCAAGTTGCCCTTCAACATTGACGCAATCGCCACTGCAATCGACTTGTTCGACTCACTGGTGTTGTAAAGAAGTTTGAAATCCAATGGGTTAGACGCATCGTAGCCCGCTTCTTTCAACAGCTCTTTCGCCTTTTGGTCTCGCTCCTTTTGAGTCCATGTGCTGTATTCAGGCTGAGTCGCATCAAAGCCTGCCGTGTACTCATGGGCAAAGGTATAAGCCGGTAGGTTACCCACCTGAGTGACACCATTGGTGATCACATCACGCATCATGGAGTACGACACCGCTTTACGCACTCGCGCGTCATCAAACGGAGGACGCGTGGTATTGAACGCGTAGTAGTAAGTACACAGCAAAGGTACCGCGGTAAACGCATCTTGGTATTTGGTTTTAAGTTGTTGCGCCATGTGTGTCGGCACATCAGAAGTGATATCGACCTCGCCCACCGCATAACGGTTGATCGAGGCATTCTGGTTCTCGAACGGAATGTAAGTCACTTCAGTTAAGTGCGTATCTGCGTTGTCCCAATATTTCGGGTTCTTCTTCAGTTCAATGCGCTCGTTAACCACCCACTCGTCCAATACAAATGCACCATTGCCAACAAATTGCTTAGGGTCGCTCCACGGCTTGTCGCTGTTTTCTAGCGTTGCCTTGTGAACTGGCATCATTGAGGTGTGGCCTGTCATCGCCACAAAGTAAGGTACTTTGCTATCGAGTTCGAACTTCACCGTGTGCTTATCAACGGCAGAGATACCTAACTCTTCAACGGGCTTCTTGCCTTCGGCTACGTCTGCAATATTGCTGATTTGAGTAAGTTTGAGATACCAAACATTCGGCGAAGCGAGTTTCGGGTCGACCGCTCGTCTTATCGCATACACGAAATCATCGGCCGTCACTGGATCGCCATTCGACCATTGAGCATCTTTACGTAGGTGAAATACAAACGTCTGGTTGTCTTCGGTTTCCCAAGATTCCGCAACACCTGGGGTAATATTGCCATCGCGGTCTTGAATCACTAAACCTTCAAATAGGTCACGCAGAATGTGCATTTCAGGCAAGCCTTCTGCCTTCGCCGGATCGAGTGTCGCAGCTTCCGCATCATTAGCACGTACCAAATGTTGCTCTTTCGCCAGAGAAGTTCCGGCAGGCAATGTTTCAGCAACGGCAGTCACTGAGATAAAAGGGGTCAATAAAGATGAAATGATTAAAGCCGTTGAATGTTTCTTAAAATCCATGTTTTTTTGCTCTCCTAGCCTATCTTTGAAGCAAAGTAATAAAATTAACAATGCGACGGTTGACGAGTTTTGACGCTATGGTTTATTTAATAGAGGTCATCTAAATAGTAGTTATACCAATCACAGTAAGTAAGTGTTCAAAAATAGCGCAGGAAAAAAGCTTGAGAACAAGGCGGATTTTTTCGATAAGTAGTTATTCTACAATCAAAAAATCTAAAGACGTTATCGAGATTTTTAACAAGCTAGGGTGAACAGTTATTTACTACGATTGGTATTACTTATTTGATAGTACTTGATCAATCAGGAGATTAAGGTGAGTTTAATTCCAAGAACGGAAAGAGCTGCGTTTTCGATAAAACCGCTGTCATATGGAAAATCGGTGTTGGGTGCACCCTTACTTTATTTCCCCGCGCAAATAGAAAGTGAGTCTCGCGGGCTGATTTTAGCGGGCACACACGGCGATGAGACCGCATCTATCGCGGGTTTGTCTTGCGCCCTAAGAAGCTTGCCTGCCGCCAACTTACGACACGATGTGATTCTGTCGATGAACCCAGATGGCAATCAACTCGGCACTCGCGCTAACGCTAACCAAGTCGATTTAAACCGCGCCTTTCCGACTCAAAACTGGACAGAAAACGGCACCGTTTATCGCTGGAGTTCTCACACTCCGGTCAGAGATGTAAAAGTAAAAACGGGGCAAGCCGACCAGCTTGAACCTGAAGTGCAGTCGCTCATCAACCTCATTGAGCAGCGCCAACCTAAATTCGTCATCTCTTTCCACGAACCACTCGCCATGGTCGACGACCCAACCCAATCAGAACTTGCCACTTGGCTAGGCAAACAGTTCAACCTACCACTAGTCGAAGACGTCGATTACGAAACCCCAGGTTCATTCGGAACATGGTGCCAAGAAAGAAACTTACCGTGTATTACCGTAGAACTGCCACCAGTGTCTGCGGATTTGACTATCGAGAAATATTTGGATGCGTTTGTGGCGGTGTTGGAGTGTGAGGGGAGTTAGACAAACTCATTTTTGGACAGAAGTACGTTACGAAAATCGTACATTAGCAATTAATGAATAACTTTTTATAAAGCAAATATTACCAGTCAAAAGCCTTTGTACAGTACGCTTTTTGCCTCCTGATGTTTAATGGTATTTACATAGCTGACAATATGAGACCTATGGCGCACTTACACCTTTCATCCTAACGAAAAAGCTTTACAGTGTATGAAAGTCTCTAATGAACCCACGAGCATAATTATATTTAGTTGAGGAAGAGACTCATCTCAAAACTGGCTGAGAAAAAATGCAGTGAAAAATTAGCACAAGCTGATAATTAGTAATAAGAATAATGCTTAGGAGTTGCAATATCCTACGCTAATAATGGAGGCCGAACGTGGCAGCTAGTTATACATTAGATGAGATCAAATCAAAAATGCTATGGTCTCCTTTTAAACTAAACCGAATAAGAAATGAGTGCCTTGATAGCTATGTTTTGTTCATCGGCTTAAGTTTGTTTGAAAAGTTCAACCTTGTCTCCATTGAAGAAGATAAGCGTGAGAAAGCCTTAAAAGCTATCGCTACCGCATATGAAATAATCTCGAAGTACTTCAAACCTAAAAAGATTACAGATGAAGCTATTGTCAACCTATTCTGCAAATTCGTACTCAAAACCGAAATTCCTTTTAAGCATGGAATAGAACATCAAGACTCTAAAATGAAAAGTGAGATAAAAACAGCGTTAGATCATCTCATAACTTCTGAAGGCTTTAGTGAATATGACTTGAATAGCTTAGTCCAAGGTTCGTGGGCTAATTACATACAAGTCTCATTAAATGGTAACCAGTGTTTTGAAATTACTGAATGGGAAGTGATAATTTCATTCAGTGATCGTTGCACTTATGAAACTCTGACAAAAACAGATCAAGAATCAATTTGGTAACTTTGGAGAGGTAAAGTTAACGATCGGCTGAGAGTTATGTCGAATTCCTCCCCTCTCTCTTTGGCGCAACTTAAGGAGTTAAAACGAACTTCATCAGAAGAATGGATAGATAACTTTTAGTAGGGCAAAACAAGTTAGAGATCCTAATGACTCACCGACGTTGAAAACAGGTTGATAATCACCACACCAGCCAAAATCAAAGCGATGCCGATGATCGCGAAGATATCGAGCTTTTGCCCGTAGACCAACCAAGACAAAGCTGCGACTAGCACTATCCCAGCCCCACACCAAATCGCATACGCCACACCTAAAGACATGGTTTGCACTGTGAGAGACAACAGATAAAAAGCACAGCCGTAGCTAGCCAATACTGCGACAGTGGCCGGTAAAGAAGTAAACTGTTGCGTTTTAGGTAATAGAGAAGTCGCGACAACTTCAAGTACGATGGCGAGTGACAGCATCACTGGGGGTGGGAGAGATAAAAGCATGTTCGAGTCCACAACAATAAAATACGGCGCTCAGAATATTGTAGTTTTATTTCCAATTCATGCGATTTTCAGTAAGCAATTATTATGACGTACCCTAAAATGTCTTAATTAGAAACCTCTATGAATAGGTCTTTAATCATTCATCTCCGTACGAAATAACAGAGCCCGTTTGCTCATGGTTAATGGTCATTATTCAAATACTCCCCAATACCAATTATTACACATATGTAATAATCATTTTCCATTTAAGGGGATTATCAAAACTCAGACTCACACCTATACTAGCTCCAACAAAACGAGAGAGCGGAAACAATTAAGCTCAACTACTCTTAACGGGTTGAAGCTAATTGCACAGTTATCCGCTGTACTGACATATATAGGAAGCATCCAAATGACAATCGAAATTAAACCTGGTCAAACTCATATCAAATCAAAAGCAATGGTTGCTTGGGCAGCTGGCGAGCCACTAAAAATGGAAGAAGTTGATGTACAACTTCCTAAAGCTGGTGAGGTTCTAGTTCGCATCGTTGCTACTGGTGTTTGTCACACTGACGCATTCACATTATCAGGTGACGATCCAGAAGGTATCTTCCCTTCAATCCTTGGTCACGAAGGTGGCGGTATCGTTGAGATGATCGGCGAAGGCGTTACAAGTGTTGAGATTGGCGACCACGTTATCCCACTTTACACAGCTGAATGTGGCGAATGTAAGTTCTGTAAATCTGGTAAAACTAACCTATGCCAAGCGGTTCGTGAAACGCAAGGTAAAGGCCTAATGCCAGACGGTACAAGCCGCTTCTCTATCAATGGCGAAACAATTTTCCATTACATGGGTTGCTCTACTTTCTCTGAGTACACGGTACTTCCAGAAATCTCTCTAGCGAAAGTAAGCAAAGAAGCACCGCTTGAAGAAGTTTGTCTTCTAGGTTGTGGTGTAACTACGGGTATGGGCGCTGTACTGAACACAGCTAAAGTTGAAAAAGGCGACAACGTTGCTGTATTCGGCCTAGGCGGTATCGGTCTTTCTGCAATCATTGGTGCTCGCATGGCTGGTGCTGACCGCATCATCGGTGTAGATATCAACGAGAGCAAATTCGAGCTAGCAAAACAGCTTGGCGCGACTGACTGCATCAACCCAACTAAATTCGACAAGCCGATCCAAGAAGTTATCGTTGAGATGACAGACGGCGGTGTTGAGTACTCTTTCGAGTGTATCGGAAACGTAAACGTAATGCGTCAAGCACTTGAGTGTTGCCACAAAGGTTGGGGCGAATCGGTAATCATTGGTGTTGCTGGTGCAGGCCAAGAGATCGCAACTCGTCCATTCCAACTAGTAACTGGTCGTGTATGGCGTGGTTCTGCTTTCGGTGGTGTTAAAGGCCGCTCTGAGCTTCCAGAAATCGTAAACCGTTACATGGCGGGTGAGTTTGGTCTTCAAGAGTTCATCACTCACACTATGGGTCTGCAAGATGTAAACGAAGCATTCGACCTAATGCACAAAGGTGAATCTATCCGTACTGTTCTACACATGGATAAATAATTCTCCTTGGCCTCGATTCTTTCGAGCATCGAGGCCAAAGCTATAAATGAAAAGCAACAAACTGTCTTCACCACCTCCTGCCCGGTGGGTGGTGAAACTTTAAATGACATAGACAAGTTACTCCCCAAAACCATCAACCTAACGGAGCACAATAGATGACAATCGAAAACATTAGCCAAGCAAAGGTTGCTGGTGGTTGGCATAAACAATACACCCACTTTTCTGCAACGCTTGACTGCAACATGCGTTTTGCGATTTTCTTGCCGCCTAACGCAAGCAAAGAAAACCCAGTTCCTGTTTTGTATTGGTTATCAGGCTTAACCTGTACCGATGAAAACTTCATGCAAAAAGCCGGCGCGTTCAAAGCTGCGGCTGAGCAAGGCATCGCTATTGTTGCCCCAGATACAAGCCCGCGCGGCGAAGGCGTTGCCGACAATGAAAGCTACGATCTCGGCCAAGGTGCAGGCTTCTATGTGAATGCCACTCAAGCACCATGGGACAGCCATTACCACATGTACGATTACGTGGTAACAGAGCTCCCAGCTTTGATTGAATCTTTCTTCCCAGTAACGTCTGTGAAATCGATTTCAGGTCACAGCATGGGCGGACACGGTGCCCTAACGATTGGTATCAAAAACGAAGATAGCTACCGTTCTATCTCGGCATTCAGCCCAATCACCAACCCAATGCAATGCCCTTGGGGACAAAAAGCATTCAACCAATATCTAGGCTTAGATATTGAAGAGTGGAAACACTACGATGCCTCTGAGCTTCTAAAAACCAAAGGCACTAAGCTGCCAATGTTGGTTGACCAAGGCGAAGCCGATAACTTCCTGATTGAACAGCTTAAGCCTGAGCAATTAGTCGAAGCGGCTAAGGTAGCCAATGCCAATTTAGAGCTACGTATGCAGCCAGGTTACGACCATAGCTACTTCTTCATCTCTAGCTTTATTGATGAGCATATTGAGTTCCACGCTGCTTACCTAAACAAGTAGTCACACCGATTTAGCCCACACCTTGCAAAAGCGTGAGGTGTGGGCTTTTTTGCGCCTGCTATTTGGGCAAATACGCTGTTACTAAAGAGCAGCAACAACGATTCACTCTTTCAAACACCCCGCTATACCAACAAAAACAATACAACGAAAAGGTACGACTATGAGCTGGTTTTTCTTAATGATGGGCGTGATGGCGGAAGCACTTTCTCACGTAGCACTTAAAGCAACCGACGGTTTCAGCTTGTCTAAACCCATCCCTGCTCTATTGGTGATTTCAGGACACTTGGCGGCATTTCTATTTTTGAGCCAAGCAATGAAAGGGATGCCTGTAGGTGTAGTTCACTCTTTATGGGCGGGCTTGGCTATCGTAACCGTGAGCTTGATTTCTACATTTGTTTACCGCCAGCACCTCGATACTATGGTGTGGGTTGGTATGTTATTTGTGGCGGCAGGCGTTGTGATGATCAACCTATCTCAAGGTCACTCGCACTAGTGTAGTTAGTGACTTATTAACAGTGTGTCAATTCATTCAAACTTCCTAACAGACAGGTGTCGCCTTCACTTATTCATACTCTTACAATCAGCAAATCAAACCTGTTACCATAGCGCCTTCAACATCACCTATTTTGAAGGTTGCTATGAAAGCAATTAAGACTCTTTTCTTCCTGATGGTTTTACTGAGCGGTCTGTTTACCGCTTGGCTGTTTATCCCAATTCCAGCGACCATGGACAAGCAAACGCTCGACGTTCCATTAACGGAACCATTCAAGCTTGTGGCGTACCGCAGCAACCCGAATGATGCCAGTAAGCCGCTGACTTACCACTACTATGTGATTTCTGATGTGGTTGGCGTGGACGACATGGACCCGTTTCTGATTACGACAGACCAATTTGTAAAGCTTGGCGAATTCGACGAGAACACGTTCAGCCTAACGGTTAACGGCAAGATCGAGAGCTACACCAACGATTTGTGGATCAAAAAGGCCGACGGCAAACTGCAGCACTGGTACGTAAGTGTTGATGCAAACTATATTCGTTAGAGTCGAATCCAAATAGACCCGATTTAAAACTGCGCTTTGGCTTCCAAGCGCAGTTTTTTGTTTCTAGCGTAATTTTTGTTTCAAGCCGCCCGCTTTAAACTCTCCCTCACTTTTTACTCACCACTGCCGTGCTCTTAAAAATGCTACAAGCAGAGCAGGTGTCATAAGCTCTACAGATGTTATAAGCTCCACCTACACTCGACTCCCTATAAATCAAAAAAAATAAAGGATCACCCGTGGAATTTACGCTCGACAAATTTAACGGCATCATCATTGACCCAGCAACAGCCCCTCACGATGCTGCCTCATTCAATACCGAACTTAGCCAGATCACCGAATTTTCAAAGCAAAATAACAAAGGCATCATTTGGATTAGTTTGCCTATTTCACTCTCGCACCTTATTCCGGTAGCGACTGAGCTTGGCTTCGTGTTTCACAACTGCTTAGAAGACGAGATTACGCTGATTCATAAATCCGAGATGGTAGAATTTGTGCCTTTCATTCCGACCCACACCTTGGGCGCTGGCGCGTTGATCACTAACGAACACAACCAAGTGCTGATGATCAAAGAGCACGGTATGACTGGCTACAAATTACCGGGCGGCCATATTGAGTTGGGTGAAGGTATTGAGGAATCGGTTGTCCGTGAAACCTTGGAAGAAACAGGTATCGAAGCCACGTTCGTTTCGGTGGTTGGCATGGCAACAAGACACCCGTATCAGTTTGGCAAATCGAATCTCTACTTTATTTGCCACCTTATCGCTCAAACCCAAGAGATTGCAATTCAAGACACCGATGAAATTGCAGAAGCTAAATGGATTGATGTTGAAGAGTATATTAACAACCCCGAAAGCTACCCGTTTAACCGCCAATTGGTCGGTTCTCTGATAGGAAAGCAAGGATTAGAGCTTACCCAACTAGAAGGCAACTATGGCCCTGTCCACAAGCCAGAGATCTTCTTTTCGCAAAGCTAGAGTGCTTCAGATATAAAAACGCCCAACTCAAATGAATTGGGCGTTTTGGTTTTGCTTTCACTTTTTATTTTTGTTGATTAAGCCGACTGCGTTGTTAGTTACTCTTCACTCCCTCAACGATCTAACACTTAAAGCCAATCCGTCTTAGAACATATCTGTTTTAGAAAAAACCTAGTGGGTTGGTATCGTAGCTGATCAGCAGGTTCTTGGTGTTTTGGTAGTGATCGAGCATCATCTTGTGTGTCTCACGACCGATGCCTGATTTCTTGTAGCCACCAAATGCTGCGTGTGCCGGGTAAGCGTGGTAACAGTTCACCCAAATACGGCCGGCTTCGATGTTACGACCCATGCGATACGCTAGGTTTGCATCACGCGTCCACACGCCAGCACCCAAGCCATATTCGGTATCGTTGGCAATCTCTAACGCTTCTGCTTCGTCTTTAAACGTCGTTACTGCGATAACTGGGCCGAAGATCTCTTCTTGGAACACACGCATCTTATTGTGCCCTTCCAGCATGGTTGGTTGAATATAATAACCATTGCCGAGCTCATCTGGTTGCTGCGCGATTTCACCACCTGTCAGCACTTTCGCACCTTCTTGACGACCGATTTCGAGGTAGCTCAAGATCTTATCGAACTGCTCTTTAGAAGCTTGTGCGCCAACCTGCGTATCAGTATCTAACGGGTTACCTTGTTTAATGGTTTGAGCACGCTCGACCACCTTGGCGATGAACTTGTCGTACACCGATTCATGGATCAGCACACGTGATGGACAAGTACACACTTCACCTTGGTTGAAGAACGCAAGCAGCATGCCTTCGACACACTTATCTAAGTATTCATCTTCATGGTTAAAGATGTCTGGGAAGTAAATGTTTGGAGACTTACCGCCAAGCTCAACCGTTGATGGGATCAAGCTTTCAGCTGCACATTTCAGAATATGGTGGCCGACCTCTGTTGAGCCTGTGAATGCCAACTTAGCCAAACGATCGCTAGTTGCTAATGCTTGGCCTGCTTCGCTACCAAAACCATTCACGATATTAACAACGCCTGCAGGCAGAAGATCAGCGATCTTCTCCATCATCACTAAGATCGATGTCGGTGTTTGCTCGGCTGGCTTCATCACCACACAACAGCCTGCTGCCAGTGCTGGTGCCAGTTTCCAAGCCGCCATTAAAATCGGGAAGTTCCAAGGAATGATCTGCCCTACTACACCGATTGGTTCAGGGAAGTGGTAGCTCGCGGTGTTTGAATCTAGCTCGGCTGCGCTGCCTTCTTGCGCTCGAATACAGCCCGCAAAGTAACGGAAGTGATCGACAACCAAAGGAATATCTGCCGCCAGAGTTTCACGTACAGGTTTGCCGTTTTCCCATGTCTCGGCGACTGCGAGTTCTTCTAGGTTCGCTTCAATGCGGTCGGCAATTTTAAGTAGGATGTTCGAACGTTCAGTAACGCTCGTCGCAGCCCAACTTGCACGAGCTGCATGCGCGGCATCGAGTGCCAAGCTAATGTCCGCCTCGGTTGAGCGTGCCACTTGGCAATACACCTGACCATTCACTGGAGATGTGTTATCAAAATACTCGCCGCTAACAGGTTTCACCCACTCGCCACCGATAAAATTGTCGTATTGGGCTTTAAAGTTCACTACTGCGTTGTCACTACCCGGCTGTGCGTAAATCATAGTTAGATCCTTCTTTGATTTGTTCTTCGTTATTGAGTGAGAGCTGTCTTATTTTTATGGCGACTTCTCTTGAGAAAAGAACTCATGACAAGACGCCCATGTTTATGCTTTCTGTTTAAAACACTGATACTTCGTGTTTTCTTCACAACAGTAACAACGCAAATCACACGCCAGAACTTCAAAACTTGTTGTTAATAAATTGTAAAACTATGATTACCAAACGTTTACAACCCAAAGTGAGTTGGCATTGAACGGACGTATGGAAACCACTCCAGTGTTCAACTGTTCCAAATTGGTACACCCTCACTGTTACGACATGGAACAGTCATGCACCTTCAACAAGCAAACACCTCAGATTGGCTTTCGTCTTCTTGGCACCGCAGCACAGAAGCGGGTCTAAAACAGAGACGACTTCCCGAAGACATTCGCCTGCCACAATCGATCCTGAAACAGCGACGTCATCAATCGTCTGACTTGATCCACATCGTCGAACGCAATGCTCTACCTCTGTTTAATCAGATGTTTGCACGCACTGACAGTCGTTTGATTCTGACGGATATCGAGGGCGTCATTCTGGCAAGTTGGGGGCAGGAGCGGTTTAAGGAGAAACTGACGTCAATTGCACTCAGCTCAGGAGCGTGTTGGCAGGAACAACTTAAAGGCACCAATGCGATAGGCACCGCCATTGTTGAAGCCAAGCCAGTATCCATCATTGGCGAACAGCACTTCATCCACCAGCATCGATTTATCAGTTGCTCAGCCAGCCCGGTGTTCGATCATCAAGCTCAAATGGTCGGCGTATTAGACATTACTAGCGAGCAGCAACAACACGACAGTTCAGTGCAGCTACTCGTTCAAAACATGGTTCAGCTTATTGAAAATCAGCTACTGAGTCATATCCCGCAAGGCACCACTCGCATTGACCTCGCTTGTGAAAAATCGTTATTGCACAGTGGTTGGCAAGGGATAGTGATAGCCAACGAAGCTGGCGAAGTAGTGGCGCACAATCAGGTCGCCTCTCAACTGTTGGATCAAACCTCAATCGTTGGCGAATGCATCGACACTCTCTTCAATCGATCCTCATTAGACGCGCCCTTTGTGTTTGAAAAACAGCACCTCAAACGAACGACTACCAAACGTACGCGTTCACTCTCAGCATCGTGCGATTTACATCACGGTGAACAACAAATTGAACACGCTTGGCAGCAAGCCAACAAGGTAATAGACAAAGGGATCAGTTTGTTGATCTTAGGAGAAACAGGTGTAGGCAAAGGCGAGTTTGTTAAGGCGTTACACAAGCAAAGCCAACGTAAATCGTCGCCCTTAGTGGCGGTGAATTGCGGTGCGCTACCGAAAGATCTTATTGAATCTGAACTGTTTGGCTACGCGCCGGGGGCTTTTACTGGCGCAAGCCACAAAGGTTTCCAAGGCAAGATTCGCCAAGCTGATAAGGGAATTCTGTTTCTAGATGAAATCGCCGACATGCCATTGGAGGCTCAATGTCGATTGCTGCATGTTCTGCAAGACAAATCCGTAGTGCCTGTTGGCTCAAATCAGAGCTACCAAGTCGATTGTCAGATCATCGCTGCCACACATAAAAACTTAGAAAAATTGGTCGCAACTGGAGAATTTCGACAAGATCTCTTTTATCGCCTGAATGGCTTGGCGTTTACTCTGCCAAGCTTGCAACACCGACAAGATAAACATGCCTTAATCGAGCACATTCATCGTAAATACGCCGAAGATGAGCAGACAATCTGCCCGCACTTAATGAGTTTGCTGTACGCCTATTCATGGCCCGGTAATATCCGCGAATTAGACAACTTACTTAAAGTTGCTGCTCTATTGGCCAGTGATGAACCACAACTCACGCTAGAACATGTACCTAGCCATCTCGCTCAACACCTCACGTCATTAGCGCAAGATGATCATCATAAGTTCATCACAACCAATGCTATCGAAGGTAGGCCAAAGTCCGATTTAAAAAGTACCGTTGAAGATACGTTGCTGCAAACCTATCAAGCCAACCAAGGCAATATAAGCAAGACATCGCGAATACTAGGTATCAGCCGCAATACCATTTATCGAAAGCTGAAAAGCTTGGGGATTCTGTAATAAATAACATTAACAATGACTTGGTTACTCAGATTGAGCATACAAAGTATAAACACGCACTTTTCAAGTGGACACTCTGCGCTTCGGACCAAATTAAAATGTGATTAATGTCATATAATGAGTAATCCATATTCAGAGCGATCTCAAACTACAACCTCTTGATTTACCGAAAAATAAATATCATTGATAAACTTAAAAGATCAATGAATACAAATAGCTAATGAAATACTAACGCCCATTTCCTTCCGCTATATAACTCGCTGGCAAGATATAAATCTGAGCATTATGCAATCCTATTTATAATTTTGATCTCCCTATTCTTTTTGTGTTCATTATTTTGAATTTTCCATTCACTTATCTTGTTTAAAATCTCTGCAAAACTACCACTATTTGGTTACAGGGGTCTTATGTTTAACAGTATACGCACGCGAATTGCGGTGAGTGCGGGTGGGGCGATGGCTTTCACTCTATTGATCGCAATGGGGATGACGACCAACGCATTTACCGATGTGAACAAAAAAGTCACTGAAAAAGTAAAAATACAGCTAACGGATGCCACGACAACGGACCTACAAAACACGGCTCTTCAACAGGGTTTAAATATCGCTAACCAACTTGATCCTGTGCTAGCAAACCTAAAGCAAGCACGATCAATCATCGAGCTAAGTTCAGAAACCAACGCAAGCGCAGACCTTATCGTTAAACAGTTTACTGCCGCCTTGGAAGCACAAAACAAAGCTGTATTTGCAGGTTACATGGTTTGGGAAAACAAGACATGGCCTCAACAAACTGAGTTGGACAGCAAGCTCGGCTTTAACACAGAATTAGGTTTTAACAGTCAGGGCTACCTTGCGCCTTTCTTCTCTCCAAATGACCAAAATAGCTTTGATGCCGTTGCAATGGAAAGCTTTAGCAATACAAAACTAAATAGTAACGGAGAGCGCAAAGACGACTGGCACTTAATGCCTTACCAAACCGGTAAGACATTTGTTATGGAACCGTACTTCTATCCGGTTCGAGGTAAACAAGAGCTCATCACCACTATCAGCCAACCAATCAAACAAGACGGAGAAATCATTGGCTCAATTGGCTTTGATTTGTCTTTGTTCGAACTGCAAAGCCAGAGTGAATTGTTTGCACGTAACCTATTTGATGGCAAGGGTAAGATCCTTATCACTTCATGGAAAGGCATTACATTGGCCAACAGTCGTGCTGGAAATATGGTAGGTAAAAGAGTCTCTTCTGAGTTGGAATCTGAATGGTCGAAGATTCAATCTATCGCTAAACGCGAAGGCGCTGGCCTTGTTACTTTCGGCGGAGATGAGTATGCAATTACTGCAATTGATACCAGTGATGCACCTTGGGTAGTCATGGTGTCCGTTCCCAGTAGTCACCTTACAAAAAGCGTCGACGAGTACACACAATGGAGTGATGCTCAGAATTCGAAAGCGCTTGAAAAAGGTGTGTGGGCGGGGATCATCGCAGCTATTCTAGGTATTGCCTCAATGGCATTCATTGCCAACTCTCTGGGCAAGGTTCTGAACAACTTAGTAGAGCGTTTTAAAGATGCAGCACAAGGTGAAGGCGACTTAACTTATCGCATAGAGGTGAAAGGAAAAGATGAAACCGCGCAGCTTGCACACTGGTTCAACACCTTCCTATCTCGTATGCAAGAAATGCTACTTACCGTCATGGTAACGGCCGATCAAGTCGATAAAAATGCCACTGAAGGCCAGGCACGTGCAGAGGTTTCTCGTGATCAACTGAACTCTCAAGTTAACGAGGTAAACTCACTTGCCACTGCTATTAATGAAATGAGTGCGACTGCGCAAGAAGTAGCAAGTTCAGCCGTTCAAGCAGCCGCGGCAGCAAGCCAAGTACAAAGCAACAGTCTCAATGGCATGACGCGTATGGACAATGCCGCGAGTGCTGTAGACAGCTTAGCTGTTCAGGTTAATGATGCGCAGCAACAAACACAAAACCTAGTCGATTCGAGCACCGCTATTCAAGGTATCTTGAGCGAAATTGGTGGCATTGCAGAACAAACCAACTTACTTGCGCTTAATGCCGCTATTGAGGCAGCACGTGCGGGTGAAGCTGGACGAGGCTTTGCTGTGGTTGCTGATGAAGTACGTAACCTAGCAAATCGTACTCAAGGTTCGACAGAAGAGATTCGCTCGATGTTGGCTCGCCTAGAGCAAGAGACTCAATCTATCGTGATATTGATGGAGCAAAGCCAGAAGCAAGCGAATGACACCAAAGGTGAAACTCAAGCAGCACATCTCGCCTTGTCGGAAATCAACCAAGCGATTGAAGTGATTAACGACATGAACAATCAGATTGCTTCGGCTGCTGAAGAGCAAAGCTCAGTGTCAGAAGAGATTAACCGCAATGTAGTGATCATCAATGACACCGCAGTGGAAGTGATGGGTACTATGACATCGTCGGTAGAAATCAGTAACGAGTTGACGGTAAAAGCCGGAGATTTACACGGTGAGTTAAGCAAGTTCAAGCTTTCTTAATTACCAGTACCGTCTCATAATAACTAGGCCGAGAAACGTAATATTCTCGGCCTATCAATTTCCTCATATCCTCTCATCTTACAGCTCATCTATCGAAATTCACCGAACAAAGATCTCCCAACAGAAAGCTAATCAGAGTCCAACTCGACAAGTTGATTGAGCACTTCTTTGTCTAATACAGGATGATGCTTACTCGCTAAGATCAGCACAATATCGACCGAAGGTAACGGCGGCATATCTTCAAGAACGTTTAAATCCGGCGTCACGCTGAGCTTACCCATCGCACCAATCGCTAACCCTGCTTTTACTATCGCGCGCTGCGCTGAAGCGGTATTGCTGCACGCCAATAACTGATAGGGCGTTCCCTGTTTAGCTAAGCCATTGACCGCGGCTGCGTGATATTTACAATCGGTCTGAAACAGAGCCAATGGAATCGGTTTTGAATCGTCGAGCATAAAATCAGGGCTGCTTATCCAAACTCCGGTATCACTGGTGAGCCAATGCCCCTCTTCGCTGTCAGGCGCTCTGGTGACAATCGCCGCATCTAAACGGCCATCATCCAACCACTCTCTCAGCGTAATGCTTGGCAGGCTAAATATTTGGATTGAGCACGTAGGTTCTGCTTGCTGTAACAGGCGAATCACTTTAGGCAAAATGGTGTCGTTATAATCTTCAGGACAACCTAATCGCAGTGGCTGTTTGTCCTCATAACGCTTTACTTGTTTCAGCGCGGTATTGTGAAGGGCGACCAGCTGCTCTGCATGAGAACGCAGCGCCAGTCCCGCCTCAGTAAGCACTAAGTTACGACCTTCTTTCTGAAAAAGAGTGACATTAAGTTCCTCTTCTAATTTACGCATCTGCGCACTAAACGCGGATTGGGTGCGATTGATCTGTTTCGCAGCACGCGTGAAGCTACTGGTTTCCACGAACGCGAGAAAGCCTCGCAGAGCATCAATATCCATGCTGAATTAACCACCCATCGTTTTTATTAATGTAATACATCAAAATTATCCGTTAGTTCGCCGCAATACAATCCCTTAAGCTCAAAAGCATATTCACCAAACACAGGGAAGCATCTATGCAGCTTTATATTGGAAACCAAAACTACTCTACTTGGTCACTGCGCGCTTGGCTAATCTTCGATAATTACAACCTGAATGCCGAAGTCATCAAACTCAAGCTTTTCACCTCTGATTTCTACGACACTCTGGCGAAAGTGACACCAACGGCTAAGGTTCCAACTCTGGTCGATGGTGATGTCGCAGTGTGGGATTCGTTGGCGATTCTTGAATACATTAACGAAACCTATTTAGACGGTGCTGCATGGCCTGAATCACGCGAAGAACGTGCTCTAGCCAGAGCAATTGCTGCAGAAATGCATTCGGGTTTTTCTGATGTAAGAAATGAAATGCCGATGAATTGCCGAGCAAGAAGAACACTCTCACTCAGTGAAGGCGCTCTTAAAGATATCGCTCGTATCGACCAAATATGGTCCACGCAAATGGAAAAATACCCAGAGGGTTGGTTGTTTGGTGAATGGTCAATTGCAGACGCGATGTTTGCCCCTGTCGCCATCCGAGTACAAACTTATGGCATTGAGCTTTCTGAAAAAGCGGCGCTATACCAACAACGCGTGCTCAACAGCGTATCAATACAAAAATGGCAAGCAGAAGCGAGTTTAGAAACCGATGTAGTTGAAGAGGATGAGGCGGGCAAGCCTGTTTAGATAAATCAATATGAGTCTCGAAAGGGCATCGAGACTCGTTCATTATTAGATGATTAGAAAGTAATGTCCTTACAGGCTATTCTTCAGCAACGCTGTCTTGATGATCATTCGGTTCAAACTCCAAAATATCACCAGGTTGGCACTCTAAAACTTCACACAGCTTGTCGAGTGTCGATAGCCTTACCGCTTTAGCTTTACCATTTTTTAATACTGATAAGTTGGCTTCAGTAATCCCAACTTCTTTTGCCAATGTCTTCAATCGCATTTTTCGTTTGGCCATCATAATGTCTAAATTAATGCGGATAGTCATGACAAGTCCTTTAAATGGTTTGGCTATGTTCGTCAGCCAGAATATAACCTTCTTTCATCACCCATGAGATGATCAAAATAATTATACCCAATATCAGTGTTAAAAAGTCCATACCAACAAAACTAATCTCAAAGATACGTTCACCTGGTGGATTATTGAACGACAGAATCACTGACATCAATGAACCGTAGATAACTGAACCTAGTACCCAATAAAACAGGCTATATCCGAGCTTCTGGTAGGACATTGCGTTTTCTAAAGAGAAGATTTCACCTCGCTCATAGTTACGGAATAAACGTATCAGAACCATCAGTGCGTACATAAGGATGCTCGACATCAATAAGCTTGTGAACGCAGCAACGATTCTTGTTGTCATAGTAAGCGGTAACATCGTGAAATACCCGATGTCGTAAGTAAGATAAAAAATGCCCGTCGCACTAATAAAGTCATAGGGAGTCTCAATTGTTAGCCAGAAGTAACACACCATTATAGGAGTAAGTACAAAAAGGGATTGTAATAGCACACGTACACGTCGGCTTTGTTTTTGAATATTGGACATACTTAGATTCCTGTTGAATTGACGGAGAGGATATTAAGATTAAAATAAATGATGATCAACAAAAAATTATCGATAAACGATAATTTTATATCGATTTAAGTTTAATGGAATAAGGCTGATCTAGTATTTGCTCTATCAATAACATGGGATAGACAACCTCCGGGTTCTAAAAACTTCAACCCAATAATCCATTTTCATCAGACTTCCATTTACTTCCTAATAATTTGATCGATTGTGATCGCCGAATCACAATGTGCAGACCTGATTGTTTATATTCAACGAAACTCAAATCATTAAGATAAACATCATGTTACGAGCAACCATCGCATTACTCAGCGCGACCAGTTTCGCTGTATCTGCCAATGTCACCCTTCCCTCTGGAGAAGACTGGGTCAATCATGCTTCTGAAGGGCTGGCACCTTATTGGCTAATACCTAGCGCGCAGGGAGAACCAATAGGCAACTTCCCGACTTTCCGCTGTGATGATGGAACACTCCTCGATGTTTCTAACGTTTGTCCTGAGTTAGACAAAGGATGGATCACGCCGCACTTTGGCAAAGAGTTCACGCGTATGAAATCGCGTCAAACCTATGCCTATGGCGTGCTTTATCATCTTACAGGCGATAAGCAGGCATTAGAGCTAGCCAAGCAAGGGGCTTACTACCTTATAGATCAGCTAGAAGATAAGAAAAATGGCGGCTTCATAAGCTTCACCAAAGACGGCAAAGCGGGACTTGAGTGGCAACAGCGTACCTCTCAAGATCAAGCGTATGCGCTGGTCGGCCTCGCCATGTATTACTACCTGACCCAAGACAAAAAGATAGAAGAAGCGCTCATCGCCCAACAAGCTTTTATCTTTGATAAGTATCGACTTAACGACAACAGCGGCCTAGCGTGGGTACTTGCTGACGGTGAAGATGGCAAAGCCACACGACGTGAATTGGTCGCACAACTTGATCAGATTAACGGCTACATGCTGTTAGTCGCTCCCCTGTTAAAAGAGCCCACCAAGACAAAATGGCTTGATGATCTAAGTTGGTTAACCCAAACCATGGTCGACCACTATCATTCAGAAGATGAGCAGCGTTTCTACGGTGCCATTCACAGCAAAGCAGCGATGATGCCCAATGCCAATCACAATGATTTTGGACACACCATCAAGGCGTATTGGATGACTTACCTGACAGGCCAAACATTGAAGAATTCTGAATGGTCGCAGTTTGGCATCAAAGGGATGAAACACACCTTAGCCCAAGCTCAATATCAAAAAGAGTTCGTGAGCGTATCCCAATATTTTGGCGAGGAGCTTCAGAAGGCATGGAAAGGACAAGAAATTACCGGTTGGCAAAGCAGACCCAACACAAATTGGGCTTCATCATGGGAGTGGGCAGAGCTAGACCAAGCTGCGATGACGGTATCGCTGGTCGATGGTTCAATGAAAGAAGTTCTGCAATACACACTACCGACGTTTCATGATGTGTGGGTCGACCATCAATATGGCGGCGTAGGGCTTGAACCTAAACGTACCAAAGCTTTCCATTGGGGCAATGGTTATCATCAATTTGAACATGCTTTGATTGGCTATTTATATGCCCAACAGGTCGACGACAAACCTGCTGTACTTCACTATGCAAGGCCGACCAACAGCAAGATGCCAATGGAGCCTTACTACTATCAAGGCGATGTGGTGGAGCTAGAAAATAAAGACGATGGGACACAGAAGGTCAGCTTTAATAACATCCGACCTTAGCGTCTGGCACTCGCGCGTCGATACTTTTAGCAGAGGTTAACCGTTAAGACGGAACAGAGAAGTCACTAGTCGTTAGCAAAGCCTGAGAAGAAAAGACGCTTTTCAGGCTTTTTAAATACTGTTGAACGGCATTATTGGTAGGGTTTAAAACTGGTATTTGAGCGATGAAGCCTTATCACTTATCAGCTCAAAAAGCATAAGGTATTGCGAAAATCACTTCTTCTTATTCTGCTCAACCAGCTTTTCATTCCACGCTACGTTGCCGTCTCGCTTGCTGACATCATACTCAGAACAAAACTGCGATATGGTCATGTTGTTGTCGCCAGTTGCTAGCTTTAGCGCTAACTGCACTTGCTGGAGCTTGCTTTGAAGGCGAAGGTTTTGACCTGCCTTTGGGCTTTTTTCTTTGGCGAACTTTAAGGCGGCATGTTTACGCTCGGCAGCCCCCGCTCGACGATCGGCTTCTGATAATAGATATTTTAGCTGCGCGACACTTTTCCCTTTTTTGAAAGCAGGCTCAAGCAGTTCGACACACTCATCAAATGATGGATTTATAACATACGGATCAATTTTGTGCGCTTGTTGGCGCATCCACTCTAGCGCGAGCTTTTCATCTGACATTTTGCGATCTTTACCAATAAAACAGCCGTACATGGTATCGCTCAATAGCAAACCGCTGCAATAAAAAGTTGACCAAGTTTTGCCTTTTTAACGAGTACTTGTAGTCAGGTATCAATAACAACAAATCGAACTGCTGATCCAGCCTCGCAACAAAGAGCCAAACTTAACGCTATTAATAGCTCTTTCGGCCTTTTTAGCGCATCACGAACAGCTCTTCGTGATAGTTCTGATCAACGTTGAACTTGCACGCATCGAGTTCTTTTTTAAGCGATGTTGAGAACCGATCTGGCCCGCAAAAATACAGCTCATAATCGTTTAAATCACCACACTGGTTAGCAATGCGTTCAGCGTTTAATCGAGGTGAATGCAAGGTGTCTATCACGTTCAAATTCACTCCAACTTGATGTGCAAGGTGCCATAACTCATCCACTAAATGCTCATCGACACCACGAGTACAATAGAATAGCTCGATGCGAGAGTGAGTCTTCTCTGTTTTGAGCGCTTCAAGCGTTGCAAAAAACGACGCTATCCCGACACCACCCGCAATCCAAATTTGTGGCTTACTTAAGTCAAACTCAAGTCGACCATAAGGCCCTTCCACCGTAACCGTATCGCCCGCATTAACTCGTTCATAAAGACCATTCGTAAAGTCACCCAACTCTTTAATCAAGAAACGCAGTTCTGAATCTTCGCTGCCCGAAACAATGGTAAACGGGTGCGGGTCTTCATTGCCGAAGCGCAGGTACGCAAACTGCCCTGCTTTGTGGCCTCGCCAAGATGTTCCGGGCTTTAGCACCAACTCCATCACTTCGGCTTGTGGAAAGTAACGAGTGGAAGAAACAGCAGCAGAGTGACGATTACGACGCCCTACAAAACCCAACAAACTGTACATCGCCGCGATAGACCCAACCAAAGCAAAGGCCACCGTTAGGTAATAAATAGGCTGGCCCCAATAGGCATGTTTGAGCAGTAATACCGAGTGAAACGCGATCAACAGATACGCGACAGACATCAAGCGATGTGACAATTTAAACGGTTTGTATTTTACTGCTGCCCACAACGACGCCACCAGTAAAACAAGCAATAGATAGAAACCCCATTCGCCAATATTTTCAGCGAAACCGTGTAGTCCATTGACCCACGCTTCCCAACCAGACAAAGCTCTTGCAGGGCCAGAGCCGTCATGACGAACAGGTTTAGCCAACACTCCTGACGTCACTAGCCACTTAGGGATCTGGTACCACAACCAGTGTGTCACACCCAGAGCTACGCCACCGATACCTAACCATTTGTGGACGCGATACGCCTTATCCATACCGTTGAGCCAATTCTCAACCATAGGCAAACGCATCGCCAAGATCATGGTGATGGACATTAACATCAGAGACAACATACCCGAGTACTGAATCATGGCAGAGCGCCATTCAAATACATTGTTTGAAGCGAAAAGTTGCGGTTCCATCGCAAACCAAAAGGCTGACATTATGGCAATCATTGCCCAGAGGATATTGCGGACTGTTTTCATTTTTTAACACTCATAAAGACGACATCATTACTTTAGCTTGCGTGATGTAAAGCAACGTCAACATACGTAAATCTATGCAAAGGCACACGCTCACCTGATCGTTAGAGGGGGCTTTCGCGTAAATATGATTTGGTTAGTGAACAAGTCGTCGAAAACAAAAAATGAGAAGAAGAGAAGATATGAAAGACATGACCCTTTCAAGAAAAGATATCCAAACGATGGATCAGCGAGAGCGCGCTCGCTTAATTAACTCTTTATCGGGGTTCAAAAGCGCCAACTTGATTGGTACCTGTGATAAACAAGGGCTGGAAAATCTTGCGGTGGTAAGTTCTGTGGTTCATCTAGGGTCGAACCCACCTTTGTTTGGCTTCATAGTTCGGCCAGCAGAGAGTCGTCGTCACACATTAGAGAATATCCTAGAAACTCAACACTTCACCATCAACAGCATCGGCGCTGATTTTGTTCAAAAAGCGCATCAAACTTCAGCTCGTTATCCAAAGTCGGCATCCGAATTCAAAGCCGTCGGGCTCACCCCTTATTATGACGACATGTTTCCCGCGCCGTTTGTATTAGAAAGTGCACTCAAGATAGGGCTGGTTTTGAAAGAGCAGATTTCAATAGAGAGTAATCAAACCCAGATGTTGATTGGAGAGGTTATTACGATTCAAGCACCCAAGCGTGCAGTGATGCCGGATGGCTACCTTGATTTAGAAGCGCTAGATTTAGTCACGATTTCAGGACTCGATAGCTACCACGTCACGCAAAGGCTTCACCGATTGAGTTACGCCAAGCCAGACAAGTCTCTGTTTCCTCTGACTCGTGAAGGAAGCCCAACGTCATGGGAAGCACGTGAACTCAACTTAGGTTAATTTGTCCGGAAAGTTGCGGTCAAAAATGCTAACTTTCTCTCGTTGCTAAAATACAATTCACACAAGTACTGCTCATTAAGTACGATTCAAATAGATGCGCTTGAAAGAGATGCGTCCGAAATCAGTTCATCACTCAACCTAACGTCTGTTTCCAAGGAACACCTTGAAGTTAACTCACTTTAAATACAAGACTCGCAAAGGCCCAGACTATCGCCATGGTGATCAGGTGTCTTTCATGGACATCAAGCAGACCTTTGGTATGGGCAGCATTCGCGTGGGCGCTTGGGTGACGAAAGAAGAGAAGGATCTGGCTGCGAATCTGATATTCGACTCGCTAGCAGACCTAGCTTACATCTTGGCTCTGCCGCCAGAAGCCATTGGCCTGCGTGGCACATTAGGCTTAGCCTTTGGCAGTGGCGGCAGAAAAGGCGTACAAGCACATTACGCCCCGAACCAAAGAGAATTAGCGCTCGCTAAGAACGCCGGCGCAGGTGCACTCGCCCACGAGTTTTGGCATGCGTTTGACCACTACATAGCTGAAAAGGCTTTTGAAATTGGTGACACCTCAGGCCCTCGAAGACACATCTTGTTCGCCAGTGACTGTTGGTTACACAATAGAAAGGTAAGGCCTCATCCATTAAACGAGAGTTTGATGTCTCTGTTCGATGCCACATTGCTCAGCGACAACAACCTGGATAAGCACGACTACGTTGCACGCAGTGTTATTGCCGACAAGGCAACGTCTGCCCGTTACTTCTCACTACCTACAGAAATGATGGCTCGCGCCTTTGAGTCTGCAATTGAATCCTGCTCAGAGATCGAAAATTCTTACTTAGTCGATGGCACGACCAAACCGGATATGTACCCTTTGTATCCCGACCTTGAGCACAGAGAAGAAATCTACAATGCGATGCAAGGCTATTTTGCACCGTTAGGCCGCTCTTTGAGCAAGTAGCTCTTTAAGTAAGTAGCGTTTTGAGTCAGATAGGACAATAGGTGACCCAATCTTCAAAACTGTTTATAGTCGAGGCTCAAACTTCAACATCCATGATTTAGAGGCAGTAATGATCAGTTGGCCATCTTTAGTAAAACTCGACGGTGATGATGAACTTATTTACGTCGCATCCGAGAACGATTTTCAAGCAGAATGCTCAGACATGATCTTAGGCGAAGATGATTATCTAATTGATTCTGAAGGTGACAGCTACGCACTTCAATCGAGCTCAAATCAACTGTCGCTAGCGAAGCGAGCAAACCAGTATTCGGTTGAAAGCGTGACTAAACTTATTCGAAATCACGAGTTCCAGAAGGCAGAAGTGTGCCTGATGAAGATTCACTTCTTAACGATTGAAGAAGCGATTCAATCCTTGGCTTTTGAGCCACGTTAATATTGGTTATTAATCCGAAACCTAGTTTCGAATCACGCTCTCCAAACACTACAAACAAAAACAGCGCCTCAATAGGCGCTGTTTTCGTTTTTTATCTCGCTATCGTTAGTTTGATTAAGCGACCGAAAGCTAGGTTAAGCGATAAAAATCTGAGCCAGTGCGTAACCTAAACAACATGCGCCGACTACACCGATTAAACCGACCGACATGAATGAGTGGTTGAAGTACCATTTACCAATCTTAGTGGTGCCTGACACATCGAAGTTAACCGTTGCAATATCTGATGGGTAGTTCGGGATGAAGAAGTAGCCGTAAACTGCTGGCATTAAGCCGATCAACAAGGCTGGGTCTAGTCCTAAGCCAAGACCAACAGGTAGCATCATACGTGCAGTCGCAGCCTGAGAGTTCACCACAACCGATACGATGAATAGCGCTAGTGCAAACGTCCATGGGTAGTTGGTTACCATTTCCACGATGCCAGATTTGAACTGAGGCATTGCGTATTGGAAGTAAGTATCTGACATCCATGCGATACCGAAAATAGCAATCGCCGCCACCATACCGGATTTAAATACCACGCCATTTGGTACATCACGTGGGTCAGTTTTGGTTGCCAACAAGATGATACCGCCGAAACAGAGCATCATCATTTGGATGATCACCGACATCTTGATTGGTTTGCCGCCGTCTACGATAGTTCTGATCTCTGGCACCATCGCCACGATAACGATCACCACAATTGACAATAGGAAAATCAATACCGCATTACGAGCCGAAGTTGGCAGTACTTCATCCAAAGAGGTTGCCGTTGTGCTTTCAATGCGCTTTTTCCACTCAGGATCTTTTAGACGCGCTTGGTAATCAGGATCGTCGTTCAGTTCTTTACCACGTTTCAAGCTATACAGAGAAAGCAAAAGTGTGCCGAACAACGTTGCAGGAACCGTCACCATCAGAATAGAAAGCAGAGTAATAGAGTGTTGAATATCTGAAAGCTGCGCGAGGTAGTACACCACTGCTGCCGAGATTGGCGATGCAGTAATCGCCAATTGAGACGCCACCGATGCTGCCGCCATTGGGCGCTCAGGACGAATACCGTTCTTCAATGCCACATCACCGATGATAGGCATAATTGAGTAAACCGCATGGCCAGTACCCAATAGGAAAGTCATCGAATAAGTCACGAACGGTGCTATCAAGGTGACGCGTTTCGGGTTCTTTCTCAACACCCTTTCCGCGACTTGAAGCATGTATTTCAAGCCACCAGCCGCTTCGAGGATCGAAGCACAGGTAACAACAGCGAGGATGATCAGCATTACGGTGACAGGTGGAGACGTTGGTGGCATCTTGAAGACAAACACCTCGATAACCAAACCAATCCCAGAAACAACACCTAAGCCGATACCGCCATACCGAGACCCGATATAAAGCACGACCAATAAAAATAGAAACTCAAAATACAACATAAGCAACCTTGCTAAAAATGTGGACTAGGGATATTTTGTCTGTATGTTCAATACTTTACTTATTGGTAGGTCACACAATTATTGAGCGTTTTAATGGATTGCTTTTTATAAGATTAGGGTCACGATAACAGCCGAATAAGTATCGAAAATGTAATTTTTCACTCAAACGAAGCTCAAGGGTTGTTATGCATTCTGATGTTCATTGTTTCTTTTAGAACCCCTGAATATATAAAATTTACATATCATAACTAAACGCTATCACCCATTCAGGCGCCCATAACGGATTGCACCTGTTCCCTTAAAGTTTTGTAATACAATTATCGTTGTTTTACTGAACTCTGACTCGCCTATCTCCAGGCACTATGTCAAAATACTCGCCCTCACGAAGACAACACAGAAAGAACCACGTATATGAATTTTCAAGCTGCTATTTTTGATATGGATGGACTGCTGCTCGACACCGAGCGACTTTGTATGCAGGTTTTTGAAGAAGCATGTCACGCACAAGGTGTTCCGTTTTTGCAGGATGTTTACCTAGGCATTATTGGCTGTAACGCAAAAACCATCGAACAGATCTTTAGAAATGGCTACGGTGAAAACCTAGACTACCCAGCACTGAACAATGAATGGCGCACCCGCTACAGTGCGATAGTTAAGCACCAAGCTATCCCAGTTAAAGATGGCGTGATTGAGCTTCTTGAATGGCTAAAATCAAACGACATTCCAATCGCGGTAGCGACCTCAACTCAGCTTGATATCGCGAAGAAGAAACTTGAGCTCGCAGGCCTAGATTCTTACTTCACCTCATTAAGCACAGGCTGCGAAGTGACTCACGGCAAACCTCACCCAGAGATCTACTTACTAGCGGCAGAACGCCTAGGTGTTGCGCCTGAAACTTGTCTCGCGTTTGAAGATTCAAACAACGGTATTCGCGCATCTATGGCTGCGAATATGATCAGCTTCCAGATCCCTGATTTAGTAGAGCCATGCGAAGAAGTGAAAGCGCTTGGACACACCATCAGCCCTTCTCTGCATCATGTGTTAGCACAACTTCAACAAGCTGCAGCTTAAACTCTAACTGCCGTTGATAATGCTTTTATCTGTCTCGTCCTAAAATACGTAGACAAGCCTCTCTATCAAGCCGACTCACAGAGTCGGTTTTTTTGTTGGTATTCCTTTTATAAAAGATAAAAACTCGCGCTTGAAACTGTTAAAGTCGAGGTGAAATATATGCTAATTAATAAGCAAGATTGCTAACGTCTAAATATGGAGAAAGAGACGCGTGAAGGAAAAGTTTGAAGACCAACTGCTTGATTTTGCAAAACAAGAAATGACACAAGATGCTGCGCACGACATCAGCCACATCAAGCGTGTAGTCAAAACCGCCAAGACTTTGTGTGCTCAAGAACAGGCTAAGCTTGAAGTCGTTTTACCTGCCGCTTACCTTCATGATTGTTTCACCTTTCCTAAGAACCATCCAGACAGAGCCCAAAGCTCGCAAATGGCAGCAGACAAGGCGATCTCTTTCCTCAAATCTGTCGACTATCCCGCGTCCTATCTTGATGAGATCCATCATGCCATTGTCACGCACAGCTACAGCGCTAACATCACTCCTGAAACCTTAGAAGCGCAGGTTGTGCAAGATGCGGATCGACTAGATTCTCTCGGTGCGATTGGTATTGCTCGCTGCCTGTACGTAGGTCAGAGCTTTAACGCTGAACTCTATAACCACGAAGATCCATTCGCTGAACATCGTGACTTGGATGACAAGCATTACAGCGTCGACCACTTCTACGTGAAGCTGTTTAAACTCGCTGAAACCATGAATACAGAATCCGCCAAGTTTGAAGCCAACAAGCGCACCGACTACATGCGTGGTTTTCTTGAGCAGTTGGGCTCGGAAGTTTAGCGGCTTAGAAAAAGAAGCAGGCAATAAGGAAGAGAGAAGGATATGGAAATAAACCGCTTTAAAGCATCCGACGCCGAAGAGATAGTCACTTGGTTTACATCCCTAGAAGACTACGTACTGTGGGGCGGGCGAACATTTGGTTGGCCGTTAGAAGCAGCCTCCATCATCGAGAGATCTCAAGAGCCACATGTCGAGCTTTACACATTCTCCACGCCTTGCACTAATTCAAATGCCAATGACTTGCTCGGTTTTATGGAGTTTCAACATATGTCAGACAACGAACTTCGTTTCTGCCGAGTCGCGATTCACCCAAACCAACGAGGCAAAGGGCTTGGGCAATCCATGATAGAGAGTGCATTAGAAGCAGCGAAACAAATACCAGATGTCACCACCATCAGCTTGGCGGTCTTTCAACAGAATATCGGCGCAAAACGTTGCTACGACAAAGCGGGCTTTGAGGTGGTAGACAAAGAGCCGAGCGTCAAAGAATTCAATGGCAAAACCTGGCCCTTGTATCAGATGGAATTAAAGCTCGGTTAGTATGTTTTACTCGGCTCGATCGTTTTAATTAACAGAATGATTTTAATTGCCAGATTTGACCCCATATCATTAAACATTGGCTACACAGATGTAATTTGGAACCTTCAATGACCCAAGAAAAATTCGACACCATTTATCAACGTGCCGCTCACCGTAAAGGCGGCGCAGCAGAGCTCGAAAAGATTGTTCGTGCGCCTCTTTCACAAGCTGAGCTATCACAAATCACAGACGACCGTTGGTTAGCAGCCTTTACTGAAAAGGTATTCCAATGTGGTATTTCGTGGAATGTGGTGAGAAAGAAGTGGCCGCAATTTGAAGAAGTGTTCTTTGAATTCAATATCGAAAAAATGCTGATGCTGCCGAATGAAATGTGGGAACAGAAAGCACAAGACCCGCGTATTATTCGCCACCTCACCAAAGTGATGACCATCCCTGCCAATGCCACCATGATTCATAATGCTAAGCGTGAGGCGGATTCATTCTCGCAAATGATTGCCGAGTGGCCATCAGAGCGCATTACAGAACTTTGGGATTACCTGAAGAAACACGGTAAGCGACTAGGCGGTAATACTGGCGCTTACACCTTACGCCAAATGGGCAAAGACACCTTTATCCTATCTTCTGACGTTGAAGCGCATTTGCGCAGTACCGATGTAGTCGATAGCGGTCGTAACACCAAGCGAGCACAACTGGCAGCGGGTAAAGCCTTCAACGAATGGCAACAACAATCAGGCCGTAGCTTGAGCGAAATAAGCCAGATTGTTGCGTACAGTTGCGGTGATAATCGCGTCTAGTTTTGAGAAGAATGACTGAAAGCTCTAGATTGCACACAGTTCACTGCAAACTAAATGTTATAAGTCATTAACAAATAAGCGTGCATCGCACTTTCATCCGGTGGCATTGTATAGATAAATGTATACAATATAGAGTAACTCTCATGAATTATTCTCGACTTACCCAACTCGACTAAACAAGGGCCCTTATCTCTATGACAGCTCTCAAAAATTCTGTCTCCAAAGGTGTAAAAACGAAAGTAACAGGCCAGACTCAAGACGATGTTGTTTACTGCCATATCTTCGACGCGATATTAGAACAAAGGCTGCCACCAGCCACCAAATTAAGCGAAGAAGCGCTAGCAGAAATATTTAGCGTTAGCCGCACCATCATCCGTCGTGCCTTGCTGCGTCTTTCTTTAGAACAAGTTGTGGTGATCCGTCCAAACCGAGGCGCAATGATTGCAGCCCCGACAGTGGATGAAGCTAAGCAAATATTTAAAGCACGTGAAGTGATGGAAATTGCTATCACTGAGCTAGCCGTTAAAAACGCAACTAAAGCTCAAATCGAAGAGTGCAGAAAATTAGTCGCGAAAGAGAACTGCGCTTTTGACCAAGGTGATTACGGCTCTGGCCTACGTTTGTCTGGTGAGTTCCACATCAAACTGGCTGAAATGGCAGAGAACGCACCACTGCTCGCTTTCCAACGCAGTTTAGTATCGCAAACCTCACTGCTGATCGCTCAATACGAAACCGGTAACCACTCGAACTGTTCTTTAGACGAGCACTCAGGCTTACTTGATGCGATTGAGTCTGGCAACGAACAACAAGCGGTAGAATTGATGCACGAGCACCTAAGCCACATTCGCTCTAAGCTCAACCTAGACAGCAGCACTGCATCGAGCGACCTGCATGTCGTTTTCTCTGATCTGCTTAAGAGCAAGTCATAGAAGATTTAACAACTTTTTGTTAACAAATCAAGAGAGGTAAGCCTTCGCGTTTACTTCTCTTTTTTATGTCCTTACTTACCCTCTCTTGCTTAGAAAACCGACACCAACATTACTGAAACCCTTACCAAACCGAGGTTGAGCGTTAATACTTGTCGGGACAACCCAGCCTCACCTCTTGCCATAAAGCACTTCATAGCATCTCGTTATTTTGTATACATAGAACCAAAATCATTCACACCATCAAACTTAACCCACTCCAAGTAACCCTATATAAAACAAACAACTAAAATAAAATATAGATTGTATACAATGCCAACCAAAGACTCTTTGTTGCATTTTTGTAAATAAATAGTTGACCACAGGGTCAGGATGGATAATTATTGACCTAGAAGTCAAAAAGAATACACATGGAAATATGTCGATTTACAAGGAGGTCTCTTGATTACTTTTTTGCTCAATCAGGAAATAAGACGTGAAGATAATCTGTCGCCAAATATGACAGTGCTCAACTACCTTCGTACCAAGGTTAACAAGACAGGTACAAAAGAAGGTTGTGGGTCGGGTGACTGTGGTGCATGTACGGTAGTTCTCGGTGAAGTGGTTGATGGACAGCTACAATATCGCTCGGTGAACTCTTGCCTGACTTTCGTTTCAGCGCTGCATGGCAAGCAACTGATCACAGTAGAAGATCTACAAAACCGAGATCGCTCTTTGCACCCCGTGCAGAAAGCGGTGGTGGATTTTCACGGTTCACAGTGTGGTTATTGCACGCCGGGCTTCATCATGTCGATGTTTGCCCTAGGCAAGAACAAACCCGATGCGAGCAAAGAAGACGTCATGGAATCACTGGCAGGTAACCTATGTCGCTGTACTGGCTACCGACCAATTGTTGATGCTGCGATGTCACTTTCAACAGACCAACCTTTGATCGACCAATTCGCTGAGCTTGAACGCAACACCATCAAGAAGCTAGAAGGTATTCAAGACACCGAAGCCAATTTACGCCTTGGTCACCTCACCGCTTTTTCCCCGAAAAGCACTGATGAGCTGGCCAAGCTTTTTCAAGCACATCCGAACGCTAAGCTGGTTGCTGGCGGCACGGATTTAGCACTGGAAGTGACGCAATTCCATCGCGAGATTGAAACACTGATCAGCGTAAACCTTGTTGAAGATATGAAGGTATGCCAAGAGACCGACACCGACTTAATCATTGGTGCCAACCTACCTATCAGCGATTCTTACGCACTACTGAAAAAACACTACCCAGATTTTGGTGAGCTGCTACACCGCTTTGCGTCACTGCAAGTGCGTAACCAAGGCACCATTGGCGGTAATGTGGCAAATGCCTCGCCTATCGGTGATACCCCTCCTCTGCTGATTGCTCTCGACGCGAAGATCAAACTTCGCTGCGGAGACGAGTCTCGCACTATGCCGATTGAAGATTACTTCATCAGCTACAAAGTGACGGCGCAGAAAGAGAGTGAATTCATCGAACAGATCATCATTCCTAAGCCAACCAATGACAGCTTCCGAGCTTACAAAGTGTCGAAACGTTTAGACGACGACATCTCTGCGGTGTGTGGTGCGTTTGATATTCAAATTGAAGATGGCAAGGTTTCTTACGCTCGTATCGCTTTCGGCGGTATGGCAGCAACGCCTAAGCGTGCAACTCGTTGTGAAAATACGTTATTAGGCAAACCGTGGACAGACGCTAATATTAAGTTAGCGATGCAGGAACTGTATAACGACTTTGAGCCGCTATCTGATTTCCGTGCAAGCCAAGAATACCGTTCATTGTCGGCGGCCAACATGCTGCGTCGCTACTTCATTGAACGACAGAACAAAAACAACCAAATCGAAACAAGGGTAACGTCTTATGTCTAAATCACACGAGCATGCGATGACCCACGAAGAGATGGTTACCATTGCAAAACAAGACCTAAAAACTGGCGTAGGTAAAAGCGTTAAACACGACAGTGCAGCCAAGCAAGTAACGGGCGAAGCGGTATACATTGACGACCGCCTTGAGTTCCCAAATCAGCTGCATGTATACGCACGCCTGAGCACGCAAGCACACGCCAACATCACCAAGATAGATTTATCACCATGTTACGAATTCGAAGGCGTGGCGATTGCCATTCAAGCGAAAGATGTACCAGGTGAGCTAGATATCGGCGCCATCCTACCGGGTGACCCACTGCTTGCAGACGGCAAAGTAGAATACTACGGCCAACCTGTGATTGCCGTGGCAGCCAACGATTTAGAAACTGCACGCAAAGCCGCACATGCAGCCATTATTGAATACGAAGAGCTACCCGCCATTCTTGATGTAAAAGAAGCGCTAGAGAAAGAGCACTTCGTAACAGAAAGTCACACTCAACAACGTGGCGACTCGAAAGCTGCACTGGCAAAAGCAAAACACGTGATCTCTGGTGACCTAGAGATCGGCGGACAAGAGCACTTCTACCTAGAAACTCAAATCAGTAGCGTGATGCCCACTGAAGATGGCGGCATGATCGTGTACACCTCGACACAAAACCCGACCGAAGTTCAAAAACTGGTTGCGGAAGTGATTGGCGTACCGATGCACAAAGTCGTGATTGATATGCGTCGTATGGGTGGTGGTTTCGGTGGTAAAGAGACTCAAGCGGCCTCTCCAGCATGTATGGCTGCGGTTATTGCCCACCTTACAGGCCGACCGACCAAAATGCGTCTGCTGCGTAACGAAGACATGCAGCAAACCGGTAAACGCCACCCGTTCTACAATCAATATACGATCGGCTTTGACGACAATGGTGTGATTCAAGGTGCCGACATTACCGTTGCAGGTAACTGTGGTTACTCACCAGACTTATCAAGCTCAATCGTAGACCGCGCGATGTTCCACTCAGACAACGCTTATTACCTAGGCGATGCAACAGTGGTCGGTCACCGATGCAAAACCAACACAGCATCGAACACCGCATATCGTGGCTTTGGTGGCCCGCAAGGCATGATGACAATCGAGCACATCATGGACGAGATTGCGCGTTACCTGAAAAAAGATCCTTTGGAAGTACGTAAGGCGAACTACTACGGCGAAGAAGGCCGTAACGTAACCCATTACTACCAAACCGTTGAAGACAACTTTTTACCTGAGATAACCGAACAGCTTGAACGCAGCAGTGACTATCACGCACGTCGTAAAGACATCGCTGAGTTCAACAAGCAAAGCCCTATCTTGAAGAAAGGCCTTGCTATCACGCCAGTGAAATTCGGTATCTCGTTTACTGCGACTTTCTTGAACCAAGCAGGTGCGCTCATCCATATCTACACCGATGGCAGTATTCATTTGAATCACGGTGGTACGGAAATGGGGCAAGGCTTGAACATCAAAGTGGCACAAATCGTTGCACAGGAGTTCCAAGTCGATGTCGAACGTATCCAGATCACCGCTACAAACACAGACAAAGTTCCGAACACATCACCAACCGCAGCCTCATCGGGCGCCGACCTCAACGGTAAGGCCGCGCAAAACGCCGCAATAACCATTAAGCAGCGCCTGATCGACTTCGCTTCTTCGCACTTCAAAGTGTGGCCTGAAGAAGTGGTGTTTAAGAACGGCATAGTGCAGATTCGCGACGAGATCATGACCTTCAACTCATTTGTTGAGCTGGCATGGTTTAACCAAGTTTCGCTATCGAGCACCGGCTTCTACCGTACTCCAAAGATCTATTACGATCACGAGAAAGCACGCGGTCGCCCGTTCTACTACTACGCGTATGGCGCTTCTTGTTCAGAGGTCATCATCGATACCCTAACTGGCGAAAACAAGATTCTTCGAGTCGATATTCTGCATGACGTGGGCGCTTCATTGAACCCAGCAATTGATATCGGCCAAGTCGAAGGTGGTTTTGTGCAAGGTGTCGGTTGGTTAACAACGGAGGAGTTGGTTTGGAACCAACAAGGCCGCTTAATGACCAATGGCCCGGCGAGTTACAAGATCCCTGCGATTGCTGATATGCCGATTGATTTCAGAACGCACCTTTTGGAAAACCGCAGCAACCCAGAGGACACAGTATTCAACTCGAAAGCCGTGGGTGAACCCCCTTTCATGTTGGGTATGTCGGTATGGAGCGCACTGAAAGATGCGATTAGCTATGTCGCTGTCGATGGTGCGATTCCTAAGCTCAACACACCTGCAACGCCAGAACGCATTCTGATGGCGATACAGGAAGTCACTGAAACGGCTCCGACTTCGGTCGATGCACAATCAGAAACGGCTTAGGGCGTAATGAACAGCTAGGGAAGCATAAAAGGGATTTAGGAGGACATATGTTTAAGGATAATTGGATTCACGAACTGGCAAAACTGGAAGAGAACTACGAGCCATGTGTGATGGTGACAGTGCTTGAAGACAAAGGCTCAGTGCCGCGTGATGCGGGCACCAAAATGCTTGTCACTCGTGACCGAATCATCGCTACGATTGGTGGTGGTCACCTTGAACATGTGGCCACTAAAATGGCTCGCGAGATGCTGATTGCCAGCGAGAAATCACTCAAAGTGGAACGCTTCAACCTCGGTGCTCGCTTAGGCCAATGTTGTGGCGGAATGGCAACATTAAGCTTTGAACCGATTGGCACTCAACAGAACCACCTTGTGCTGTTTGGCGCAGGCCACGTTGCCAAAGCGCTGCTGCACATTGTGGCGACTCTGCCCTTCCGCGTGACCTGGATTGATGAACGTGAAGAAGTATTCCCTGAAGCGCTACCACACGGTGTGAAAAAGCTTGTCTCAGACGATCCGGTCGGCGAAGTAAAACACATGCCGCCGAACAGTTATTACCTAGTGATGACGCACAACCACCAGCTCGATTTTGACCTAACTAAAGCCATTATCGACCGTGAAGACAGCCGTTACTTTGGCATGATTGGATCACTCACTAAGCGCAAGAAGTTCGACTTCCGCTTAGAGCAACGCGGCTATAGCCAAGAACAAATTGAAACCATGCTTTGCCCGATTGGTATAAGCGCGGTGAATGGTAAACATCCTGCAGAAATTGCGGTGTCGGTTGCGGGTGAACTGATCGCACACTATCAAGGCCAAGCGCTTGAACAAAAGCGCCCAACCAAACAATATCGAAATCAGGATTTGACCGATCAACACAGTCAACCAAGCGACGTAGGCGAACCACCATTGGAAGAGAAGATCGCCTAACAAAAGTCGCAAAGCTTCAGTGGCCATCAAGTCGCTGAAGTCATTAAAAGGAAGTAAACATGACAACGCAACGCAAAGCTTATCGCGCCAGTATTTTACACAGCGTAGCCGACCCAAAAGACGTCGGTATCGATGAGTCTTACGACTATTTTGAAGACGGTGTTTTAGTGGTTGAGAACGGCCATGTCGTCGACCTAGGGCATGCCGACGAGGTATTAGCTCGCCAACCTAAAACACTCGAAGTAAAAGAATACAAAGACAAGCTGATCACCTCTGGCTTTATTGATACGCACATCCACTACCCTCAAACAGGGATGATCGCGTCTTACGGTGAGCAGCTTCTTGATTGGTTAGAAAACTACACCTTCCCAGAAGAAAAACGCTTCAAAAACCCAGTCTACGCACACAAAGTGGCGAAGCTATTCCTAGATGAATTAGCAAGCAACGGCACCACCACGGCACTGGTATTCGGTACCGTACACAAAGAGTCCGTCAACGTATTCTTTGAAGAAGCTGAGAAGCGTAACCTACGCATGATCGCGGGTAAGGTACTGATGGATCGCAATGCGCCAGACTACCTGACTGACACACCAGAATCGGGCTATGCCGACTCAAAAGAGCTGATCGAAAAGTGGCACAAACGTGGTCGTCTGCACTATGCCGTAACACCTCGCTTCGCGCCAACCAGCACACCAGAACAACTCGAAACAGTAGGTAAGCTGCTAGAAGAATATCCAGATGTGTACATGCACACGCACCTTTCTGAAAACAAGAAAGAGATCGACTGGGTATTAGAACTGTTCCCAGAACGCGACAGCTATTTGGATGTATATGACCACTACGGTCTGTTGCACAAACGTTCGGTATTCGCTCACGGTATCCACTTATCAGATTGCGAATGTAAACGCCTCGCGGATACCGATTCTGCAATTGCCTTCTGCCCAACTTCGAATCTGTTCTTAGGCTCTGGCCTGTTCAAACTACCAAAAATGGAAGAACACGGCATTCGTGTCGGTATGGGAACTGATGTGGGCGCAGGCACCAGCTTTTCAATTCTGCAAACCATGAGCGAAGCCTACAAAATCATGCAGCTTCAACAAGAGAAACTGCACCCAGTTAAATCGCTATTCTTAGCAACATTAGGTGGTGCTCGCTCGCTGCATCTAGAAGACAAGATCGGTAACTTGGAAGTAGGTAAAGAAGCAGATTTCGTGGTGCTAGATCTGCACGCCACACAACTGATGCGCTTTAGAATGGAACAAGCCACCAAGCTTGAAGAGAAGCTATTTGTATTAATGAGCTTAGGTGACGACAGAACCGTCAGCGAGACTTACATCTACGGCGAAAAAGCCTACGATGTGAACTTCAAAGATTACAAGAAGCTCGTTAGCTAGGCTTAAAACCGAGTAACAATCGCTAGACAGCGACAGCCGTCGTTAATTAAAAATCCGTCCAGATTTATCTAGCCTTTAAAGACCAGTTGCTGATGCCACTGGTCTTTTTTGTGCTTCATTCAAAGAAATATAAATTAACCGCTCACAGACAACGATCTTCGGTGACGCCAAGTCATTATATTGATAGGTTAATGTTTATACATATCGACTTCATACTTCGTTTGGCGTATCTCTAAAACATTCGTTTCGTAGCTAAATGGAAGCACTCAATCTAGAAAGGAATTCTATGTTCGAACAGGTCGTCAGCATTCTGTTTCCCGTTTTTGCTTTAGCCAGTGCTGGCTTTGCGGTCGGTCGTTGGCTCAAGCCCGATTTCAAACCGATCAATCGCATCAACATGGATGTTTGTATTCCTGCGTTGGTGTTTGCATCGCTGACCACCATGCCCCTCGACACTGAACAACTGCCACTTATCTCTGCGTCTTTGGTCGCGGTGTTGGTGCCAGCACTGTTGATGATTCCGATCTGTAAGATTTTTAAGCTCAATTTCAAAGCCTGGGCGCCGCCACACATGTTTCGCAACAGTGGCAACCTCGCGATTCCCCTATTCACCTATACCTTTGGCGAGAGCGCATTAGCCCCTGCGGTATTACTGTTTGTGGTGTCGGCGTGTGTCCATATCAGTGTCGGTTTGGCGCTACTAAGCGAAGGTAATCCGATCAAACAGATCCTCAAAATGCCGATATTCTTAGCCGCCGCATTAGCGATGACGCTCAACTTATCTGGCATTGCAGTGTGGAATCCAATCTACGAAGCCACATCGCTGCTTGGCCAAGCCGCCGTGCCTATCATGCTGTTGTCGCTGGGTTCGCAAATGGTCAACTTGAGGCTGAGCGGATTAAAGGTCGGTTTGTTGTGCACGGCTCAATCGCTGTTTACTGGCGCCATCGCCTTTACCATCATCTACTTCTTTATCCCACTGCCTACGCTGCACCTACAAATGATGGTGTTGTTCACCATGCTGCCACCCGCAGTAATGAACTACCTGTTCGCAGAAAGGTTCAATGTAGAGCCACCTAAGGTCGCGTCTATGGTGTTGTTCGGCAACTTTCTGAGCGTAGTTACCTTGCCTATTTTGCTGTCGTTCGCGCTGTCTTTGTCACCTTAAAGAATCGCGAACCCTCAGGTTTAGGGCCTTGAAAACTTAGCCAATAAATAAAAAGGGAGCGCAACTTAGCAAAGTTGACGCTCCCTTTTCAGACTATATTTTCTATTTATCTTAAGCTGTGTTTCTCTCAGCAAGCACCTCTTTAAATGCGAACATGCCATTCAGTGCCGAAGGGAATCCCGCATACACCGACATCTGCAGTATCACTTCTTTAATCTCTTCCTCGCTGCAGCCGACATTAAGCGCTGCATTCAAATGCACCTTAAGCTGAGGCGTACAATTGCCGAGCGCAGTGAGAGCTGCCACGGTCGCAATCTCTCGTGATTTCAAATCCAAACCGGGGCGCGAGTAGATGTCACCGAAGGGATATTCGATAATATATTTGGCAAGATCAGGGCAGATATCTTGCAGGCTGTCGATAACCTTTTGCCCTGTTTCTCCGTCGATGTAATTAAGTCTTTCTAAGCCAGTTTCAAAACGTGATTGATTCATGGAAATGTTCCTGTTTTTTGGGATTACAGGAACACCTTACAAGTTAGAGTAGACTCTAAGTCAACGGACTTTTCCATCTCGATACAAACTAATTTTTGCCTCTAGCGCAGCCAGATGCTTTTGTTGTTCTTCAATATGGGAACGCAAATTCTGTTGATGTTGTTCAAGCAACACTTGGCGCTGAGAAGTCGATTCTGGCCCTAACTCCCTTAGCTTTGCGTATTCCAGAATTTCATCCAGTGGCATCGCAGTGTCTTTCAACCGCTTCACAAACTCAATCCAGGTAACGTCCTTCGATGTATAGACTCGATGACCGCTACTATTCCGCTGAACATTTTTCAACAAGCCGATTTTTTCATAGTAGCGAAGCGTATGGGCAGACAAACCCACCAACCGAGAAAACTCACTCACATTCATTACTTCACCTTTTCTGTTTGGATATACGTACTAAGAACTAAGAACTCAAGTTACGCGCATTTATCTAATTTGAGCTCTGCGGTGACTTTCGTCAAACGCAACGCAATCGCAAAACACACTAAGTAAGGACTCACATACCAGAAGATGCTTTCTAGTGGCTGCTTCACCTGCGCTTCTCTGGTTTTTATATATTGGTTTTTCTGCTTCTCATACTGACTCAGCATGCCACTCACCCACACGGCATCACTTTCCACCAGCGATACGCTAGGCGCAGGAACCGTAAAATCAGCGGCGTTCGGTAGCAAGGTGAAATCAACATCTTTGAATGTGATAGCTGTATCCAAATACCACAAACACGCCTCATGGTGCTGGCCATGAGTGTCTAAAGACGGCTGACCTGTGCAGATGTCGCTTCTTAATTTATCCAAAGAGAACTGCTGAATCGACTCTAAAATAGTGACTGCTCTGGTTTGTTCCGTCTCGACCCAATCACCGGCCACCGACGCGCGAATTTCAGACACCGCACCCAGCATGCCGATACCCGCCAACAGCGGCCATAAATAATCCATAAGCTTCCATTTGCGTCGGCTCAAGTTGAACCCACACCAAATTGGAATATGTAAGATGAGCGTTAGCCCTAGTGATAGCAAAACGAAATTCAAGGAGCTAGAGAGCATGAGTTCGCTATCGAAGAAGTTCTTCATAATGAGAGACTTGCCTGTATAACAAAGAGAAATTTGATACTAGGTTCGATATTAGAAAAGAGTGTAAGGGGAAAGTAAAAACAGCACCAACAATTTGCGTTAGCGCTGTTTATTTGAGCACATAGCAACCGAGACAAAGCTTACTTTGGAATTATTCGATAGTACTGAAATCTAGATTTCTAGGGACAGCAACACTAACAACCTGAGTTCCTGCGATTAAATCATGTAGGCAACGCTTGTCTTTGCGCAAAACAAACAGACAATCTAGCGTCGTTATAAAATGACCAATTACAGGTATGTACGTAGCGATTGTCATCGGCATCATTCGTTTGCCTACTATATTTAATAACCCTATTTGTTTACCTTCCATATCAACAATCGCAATTTCCATTACATTTTTACCGATCGTTTGTCCCTTCTTATGCAGCAAATATCCGTGTAACAAAAAGAACACCAACCAACCGTAAGCTGAGACTACAAGTAGTTCTGTCATATCAATTTCCCCTGTATCGAATATTTTTTGAAAATAATCGGTATAGAGAAAGATTGGCGTCATCATAGCTATACCAATCAGGCCATCAATCAAACTTGCCCCTACTCGAGACCATCGAGACGCGAGTACAATTGTAGGGGTGTTTTCTATTACTTCAGACATGTCCTTTCCTAACGTCAAAGTACCTATAAATTAAAAAACGTCAGAAACTCGAAGCTCTGACGTCATCTTGAATTAGATTGAATCACTATATAGAAGGGCAGTTACCGCTTTCAGCCATTGCGACTTTACGTACTTCAGCTTTCCCTACTTCTTCATCGACTAACTCAACACCTGCACCACCGACAAAAACGCCCATTTTGATGTATTGGTTAACGAAGTAATTCCGACCTTCAGCAGTAAAAAGGGAGACGTGATTTTCAGAAAATTCAGATTCCGTACTGACGACATGCTCTTCGTTTCCTTTGACCTCGTGATAAAAGAACACACCAGGAGCCGTTTCACCTACGCATTCTCCATCAACATATACGTACTTTTTGAGCGCGCCACCGACAAAAGTATCTTCACGATAGATATAGATGCCTGTATTACCTTCTTTAGGAGCAGGGAACGTTTTCGCTTGATCAGAAACTGAAGAATCGACTGTTGGCACAGAAGCACACCCAGATAATGCGAGAAGAAGAGCAGAGCAAAGAAATACCTTATTTTTCATGTAATAACCTAGACTTTATAAAAATGCGAGAAACATAACATATGCAAATGATTTAATTTTAAATACCCATGCATATATGTGAGCCACATTGCATAATGAGTAGTTAAAATTCAGAAAAGTAGATGAATCGAACTAAACCATTGTTCTGTATAAACTTAATCACTCACGTGCAATTTTAATCAAATGGTTAGAGGATCTATTTTATGCAATCACTTCTAATGAACAGGAGATGTTCCGAGGTAAAAGCCTTTAGATAGTGAGAACTAGAAAACGTACGTCTAGTGGTTTAACTAGGTTTTATAGATTGGAGACAAAGGGGGTAAGGAATGCTGACTATTTCAGCCCCAACACATGCTCGATAAAAGTCGACTTCTTTTCGCGGTATTCATCTTGTAGCCAACCTTCACAAGACATTTTGAGGGCATTGTATTGCTCCACTAATGCCGGATTCGTACTTAGCTTGTCACGAAACGTTAGAAAGCATTCAAACTCAGAACCGTTGGCCACCACTTGCAACGCCACTTCGTCCCCAGATGTAGACTCCAACATACACAGCTCGGGCGTTCTTAAGGTATCGAGTTTCTCTTTAAAGCCGAGTGTTGTGAGTCTCTCTATAACATCCTCAAATTCGCCAAGCTCAACACCTACGAAGATATCCAAGTCGCCTTTAGATACTGCAGATGGAATCGAAGATGCGCCTACATGCTCAACTCTCGCATTAGGGATTAGCTTTTTGATGTCACGTTCGTATCGGATAAACAGCTCATTGCAAGCCACTTGGTATTGTTCAGCAGGGTAGAATTTCATACTTACTCACTTCTATGGCTAGCTCTGAGCATTAAAAACTATTGAACACACCGATAGCTATCAGAAATAGCGCGAGACTAATCGCACCGATATAAGAGATTCTGGTTCGCTCTTTTTCAGTTGGAGTCAATGAAGGGAAGCGTCCTGATGTGAATACTTTACAGACTATCCAGCCAGCTCCGTAACCAATGAACTCAATCAATATCGACTGAAACAGATACCTAAAGAATGAGCTCAATGCCCTAAAATACGCGACTATCAAGTCTTCCATTTTTTGTCCTAATTAAAGTCAATTTGGAACAGAAAATGCCACGGGTAGAGATTCATATCAAGTAAGTTATACAGGGTAGTATGCTTAAAACATTTCCCGAACCTTTAAGGTAAAATAATTGAAGATCATTTTTCAGTGAGGAATAACACTCGTTAAGAGCACCTCCTACAGACATTCCAGCTCACCTTGATAGGTTTTAACTATCAAAGTTCAAGCTTCAATAGACTTATCTTAAAGTTAAATGGTATTATTGATTAATAATGATAGGTAAAACCTATCAACATTGACTTGTATATTCTTAGTAAAGGTAAACATGGAATTGAGTAGCATTGTTCACATAAGTTCGATTAGTTGTGCTTGCACAGCTTGTACTCGCCTACTTTGGCTTAATGACTTCTCATTTAAAGGGTTAGAACTAGATACTCTTATTGTGCATGCTCAATCCGCAGCGATGCTACCAATGGCATTGGTACTATTAGTCGCGAGCGTAAAGCCTCAAATAACACAAGAAATACAAGGCTTGAATGCTCATTACTTAATATCTGCAATTTCATTAACTTATGTTTCGGTCAGTTCACTTCAAATTTAATCAAGGAGTTGGGCAGCGACAGATACCTGAAGTTAACCATTTACTCCAAGAAACAACTTCCCTAAACAAAAAATCCCCGGCAATAGGGGCCGGGGGGAAGATGGGAAAATGAGTCTGACGTATGCCTGCGATCAAACTCCCCCGAAACCTCATCTAAAGCTGATGTCCTAGTTGAGGGATTGGCAAATGGTTGTTGAAATGTCGTGTCTTACTTTGCTAACGATTCAGTCTGAGAAAGCCATCATCCATCCTCTATATTCCGCTTGATCATGCGATAAACCAGAAATGCAGCGACAATGCATAGAACAGTCATCACGATGCTGCTAATACCAAGAAAAACGTAAATTGGTTCCACTTCTTCTCCCATCACTCTCTCCAGAAATAAGCCTCGATGACTCTGACATCATCAGTAGCACACTAATATTTAATGACAATTTAAAGGTTAACACCCTTTATTTGGCCGTGATTTTTGTTTTATCGCTAATTATTAATTAGCCAAAGCCAACGAACTGTTGTTATACTCGCCCAAAATAAAGGGTGTCACCCTTTATTTTTTTGAAGTCTACGTTTAGTCAGACTTATCGTCAAGCTACTTCGTAACCAAAAGTCAGAATAACCGCTCAACTCTATTGGCGTTGGGTTCCTAAATTTGAACATAGGGTCACCCCTTACAAGAGCAAAACATGAAAAAAGCAGCACTCACTACCCTCATTTTAGCCATGTCTTTATCGGCACCAATTAACGCTGAAATTGGCGTAGGCCTAACCGCCAGTTACTCGCCAAATGTTTACAAGGGAGGCGATACCGAAGTTACGCCGTTCCCTCTCATTAGTTACGATAATGGCCATTTTTTCATTGAAGGTGTCCAAGCTGGCTATCGCTTGGCTCCAAAAGGCAGCGTGAACAATCTCGTTATCTTTGCGGCCTACGATCCTCGCACCTTAGACGCGAAGGAGTCCGATGATCCCGATATCAAGAAGCTGAATGATCGCGATCCTTCATTCATGGGTGGGGTCGCTTATGTATTGACGACGAATGTTGGAGAGCTCAGAGCAGGTGTGGGTACCGATATTGGTTCAGTTCACAATGGCCTTTATGCAGAAACTCGGTACAGCTACCACATCAATACGGGGCCATTTGGTTTGATCCCAGCGATAGGATATTCACTCAATAGCGATAAATTGAATGAGCATTTGTATGGTGTTTCGGCGTCTGAAGCAGCCAATACTCGCTTTGAAGAATTTAACCCAAACTGGAGTGGACGTTACTTTGTCGGTTTGACCGGGTACATGCACTTATCAAAGCAATTACGTTTAACGGGAGGGGTTAGATATGAAAACCTCGACTCTGAAATCGAGAAAAGCCCGATACTTGAAAGTACAACATCGGTTATTGGGAATGTTGGAGTAAGTTACACTTTCTAATGGCTTGAGCGCATTTAACGCGACTGAATATCAATGAAACTGGTTTAGAAAAAGGACTTTCTACAACCTTGAACGCTAGTTGAAACCGCTATACGTACAGATCTATTTTATTCATCTTCTTAACCACATCTTCACCTTGAATCCTTTTTAATACCGTTCCATTCGACGATGAGATAACAATTTGCTTGTGGCTATCTAGCTTGGCTGACAGGTCGGCCTTGTTCGCTGAAAACGTCGTGTTGATGTAATCAGTGGCGCTATTCAGTTTGTGACTGCTCAATGGGGAATGTATCAGGTTGGTCATCATTTCGAGCCTTTCAAAAAATAAAGGTTAACAACCTCTATTCTATATGCTAAATGTATAATTTCAATAGTATGAACTCGATGAGGCCTGTTTGAGCCCATTAATGTTCAGTTACTCAACGATCGATTGTATCGCAAGCTTTGTGCCTTTATTCTACGGCCTGTTACTGCTTATTATCGATGGCAATAAAATACAACCATCATCCAACGTTCGGAGGCAAGAGTGGGAAGAGCAAGCGCTGCACAAGCGATTATTACACGACAAAAGATCATCGATGCTGCATTTGATATCGCATTAAATGAAGGCTTCGACAAGGCAACCTTTGCTTATATTGCTAAAAAAGCCGGTGTGTCTAAGTCAGGGATTAATGCTCACTTCGACAGAAAAGCCGATATTGCCAAAGAGCTTGAGCCTCTGTTTGCAAAGATCATCAATGAGCACTTAAATTACGAGTCGACCGCGGCGTTTTCGAAGACGTGGCAGAAAGCCATTGATAGTGAACCGAATTTTGTGGCAGCTATTATTGCATTTGGTCCTATTATGCCAACGGAGAAAGGCATCAAAGGGCTACAATCTAAGATCCAAGGCGAAGAGCAAGAAGTGCTCGACTGTATCTATCACTGCATCGGCTATGCGGTTTGTAATATTCAATCTCGCCAATCCGCTTAATTCGCCTATCTTCATTCTGCAAATTTAACGAATAAAGCGACCTATATTCAGCTTCACATTTCCTGTTTCCTATTGCCGATTGTCCAAAAACAAAAAGCCCCGGTTATAGGAACCGGGGAAACAGGGTGGGATGAGTTTGGCGCGTGCCCGTAAACCAAACTCTCCCCAAGCCTCACCTAAGACTCATGCTCTTAGGTAAAGGATGCTGAGTAATGTTATTGCAAAGTACGGTTATTGAAGCGTAGCGCCTTGCTCTACCCAAGTGCCGATGAGTGCGCGTTCTTCATCAGTCATTTGAGTCATGTTACCGAGCGGCATCACCTTGGTTGTTACGGTTTGAGCAACAATCCTTGGGACGTTGGCTTTAATCTCTTCTGGGGTATCAAACATCACACCACCTGGCGCAGCAGCAAAAGCCGCGTGGCTCGGGGTTGATGAGTGACACACAGAACAGCGCTCTTGAATGACTTTGTTGATAGTTTCAAAGCTGACGCCTGCGCTAGCGGTTTGCGCTGCATGACCAGCTGGAACAACAGCCGTAGTTGAAGCAGTACCGTTTGCAGCAAGTTCTTCTGTCGCTGATTCGGTCGCGCTTACTTGCACTTCTTGAACCACTGGTGCTTGCACAACCGGAGTCATCTGCTTTTTCGCGTAAGGTGAGGTAACAAACGCAAGCGTGATCATACCCAATGCCGCTACTGGTATTGTCCATGCGAACTTCTGGCTACCATGACGGGTGTTGAAGTAGTGACGCACTAAGATACTGAAGATCGCTAGGCCAGCAAGGATCAACCAGTTGTATTCCGAGCCATAAGTGCTTGGGAAGTGGTTACTGATCATGATGAACAACACTGGCAGTGTCATGTAGTTGTTGTGACGAGAACGCAGTAGACCTTTCGCTGGCAGTGCCGGATCCGGTTCGCGCTTCTCTTCTATCGCTTTCACCAAGTTACGCTGCGCTGGCATGATAACGCGGAATACGTTACCCACCATGATGGTACCAATGATGGCACCCACGTGGATGTAAGCACCACGGCCACTGAACACTTGAGTTAGGCCGTACGTCGCAGCGACGAGCAATACAAACAGCACAACGCCAAGCAGTACGGGGGTTTTACCTAATGGTGAATCACACAGTAAGTCGTAGATAAACCAACCAGCAACGAATGAACCAATACCAATCGCGATTGCGGTTGTTGAATCAAGACCAGAGCCCGGTGCAATCAGGTAAATCTCAGCGTTGAGGTAGTAAACCACACCCAGTAGACACACACCGGTGATCCACGTGAAGTAAGCTTCCCATTTGAACCAGTGCAGGTGCTCTGGCATCTCTGATGGCGCAAGTTTGTACTTCTCTAGGTGATAAATACCACCACCGTGAATCGCCCATAAGTCGCCCGAAAGGCCCGTTTTTGGGTTTACTCGGTTAAGATTATTCTCTAACCAAACAAAGTAAAATGATGCGCCTATCCACGCAACACCAACAATCATGTGAGCCCAGCGTATTGCTAAGTTCAACCACTCTGTAATATGCGGATCCATAATAAACTCCTGTATCACAACGCTTTAGCTAAGCGTTGCTCTTCCTTATTGTCGTCCGTTGGCAGATCGTCCAAATGCAATGCCACTCGGTCGCTGTCGAAATAAACTTCGTCACAGTTGTGCCCTTCGCCGCCTCTATCGACGATCAAGAACTGGTCTTGATCAGTAAGCGCAAGAACTGGGTGATGCCACACCCCTTTGTGATAGTTCACTCCTTGACGGCCGTTGCTCAAGAAAGCTCGGCTATTGGCTAATGTTGGATCGTCGCCTTTTGGCGCAACAACAATTAAATAGGGTTGACCAAGTAATGGAATGAATGCCTGAGAGCCAAGTGGATGACGCTCTAACATTTTGATGGTCAGTGGGTAGCTCAACGGTGTGGCTTGGAAGATGCTGATGATCGCTTCTCCGTCTTGGTCTTGCACATCCGTTGTCGCTAGCTTGTGGTAGCGACGTGTTGATCCACTGTTGATCATGAAGAAATCACTATTATCGGACTCGATAACATCGCCAAACTCTGCAAAATCCTGCTTGGTTAACGGTTCGATGGATAAACGACGTATTCCATTACTCATATCTGATTTCCTTACCTATTTCGCCTTCGTACCAAACAGACGCAAACGGCTGATACCGCCATCTGGGAATATGTTTGCACGTACGTGGGTAATCGCACCAAGGTCGTTTACCTCAGAAATGAATTCGTGAATCTCGTGTGCTTGTAGCTTTTGTGCTGGCAACAGTTCACGCCAGAATAGGCTTTGTGTTTCTACTTGGTCGTCGGTACCACCTTTCACGTAAGCGGCTTGAATTGAGCAGCTATCTGGGTAGTTACCTTTGAAGTGAGCCGTGTCCACTACGATACGTTCAATGTTACCTGGGTGGCCTAGTGCCACGATAACCCAGTCATTACCCGGTGTACGACGACGTGCTGTTTCCCAGCCATCACCCATGTTTTCACCGCGGCCAGGGCCTAAGATGTTGGCTTTGTTGCCGTAGTGCTCATCGCTACATGCCAGTGCTCGGCCACCGTGTTCAACCGATGCTAGGTCGACTTGTTGCTGAGAATCTATTGCTTCCCAATCCACACTTGGTCGGCCATAAACACGTAAGCGTGCGACACCGCCATCTGGGTAGATGTTCAAACGTAGGTGCGTAAATACTTGGTCACTTTCGATTGCTTCAAGATGATGATGATCACCTTGCAATGCCATTGAAGGCAGAATTTCTTGCCACTCTGTTGAATCAGTTGGCTCACCTTGTGGTGAATAACACGCGTCAATTGATGCCGAAGGTGGGAAGTTACCTGTGAAGAATGAGGTATCAATATCAACGCCAGCAATGGTGCCAGCTAGGCCAAGGCGAACGACACAATAATCGTAACCTTCGCCGCGTTTACGTCTGCTTTCCCAACCGTCCATCCACTTGCCGTTGTCGTCGTATAAGTCGTCTTTCCACTCTGGTGCTGCGTGGCTGAGTAGACGGCTTTTATCCGCGAAAAAATCGTCTGTTGCGAAGATAGCTTCTGCGCCGAGTTTTTCGTCTGCAAGGTTTATGTACTGTTCAAATTTATGGGTCATGTCCGTGTAATCCTATGAAATTAATCAAGTAATAATAAAATGAGAACTTAGTGGCTTATGCTTTATTCAATAAGGCTTTGATAAACAAGCCTTCGATAAATCAAGCTCTAATAAACAGCGCTCTGATAAACAAAGCTCTTGGCTCACTAAGACTGGGCTGAGATAGCTGTTAACTCCGTTAACTTACATATCCCACAGACGAAACATCGCGATCTTGTTGATCTCTTGAATCGCCGTAGCAAACTCAGTTTCACTATCATTTCCTAATCGCATCTCGAACGACTCAAGAATTTGGTAACGATTGGCTCCCTTCACCGCCATGATAAAAGGGAAATTGAAGCGACTTTTGTAGCTGTTGTTGTAAGAAGTGAATTTTTCAAATTCTTCGGCGTTGCACTGGTCGATGCCCGCCCCCGCTTGTTCTTTGGTCGACGACTCAGTGAGTTCGCCGTTTACTGCTGCTCGACCGGCTAAATCCGGGTGAGCGTTGATCAAAGCCAACTGTTTGCCTTGGTCTGCACTTAACAAGGTCGATGCCATTTTCAGATGAAGATTCTCGATATGGTCGTCTTCGGTATTCAAACCTTGGTCATACACCGCTTCTGCAACCCACGGGCTGTGTTCGTAGACATCAGCAAAGTGAGCGACAAAGGTATCGCGGTCCATGGTTGTTGGTTGGCATGATCGAAATTCAGTCACGTTAAGCCTCCTTGCTTCACTGCTACTTTTGCTGTTGATGAATAGCGTTATTTGGTTGATATGGATGATGTTGGTGCCAGTGGTTGGCGATATCGATTCGACGACATAACCACACGCTGTCGTGCTGTTTTACGTAGTCTAAGAAACGTCTTAATGCAGCAATACGACCGGGGCGACCAATCAGACGACAATGCAGCCCAACCGACATCATTTTCGGTGCGGTTTCACCTTCCATATAAAGGGTGTCAAACGTGTCTTTTAGGTATTGGAAAAACTGCTCACCCGAGTTGAAGCCTTGCGCGGTTGAAAAGCGCATGTCGTTCACATCGAGTGTGTATGGGATCACCAATTGCGGATGACCAGTCTCGGTGTGCCAATAAGGCAGGTCATCGTCATAAGCATCAGAGTCGTAAAGAAAACCGCCCTCTTCTGCAACCAAGCGACGCGTATTTGGACCCGTTCTACCTGTGTACCAACCTTGTGGACGTTGACCCGTCACTTGTTGGATGATCTCAATCGCTTTGGTCATGTGGTCACGCTCTTCAGACTCATCAATGTATTGATAGTCTATCCAACGATAACCGTGGCTACAGATTTCATGCCCCGCTTCGACCATAGCTTTGGCAACGTCTGGATGACGCTCAATCGCCATTGCAACAGCAAATACGGTCAGTGGGATTTCATATTCATCGAACAAGCGAAGAACACGCCACACACCTACACGGCTACCATATTCATAGATGGATTCCATGCTGATGTGACGTTCGCCTTTGATCGGTTGTGCTGACGGGATCTCTGAGAGAAAGGCTTCAGACTCGTCGTCTCCATGTAACAAACAACGCTCACCGCCCTCTTCATAGTTCAATACAAAAGAAACCGCGACGCGCGCATTACCTGGCCATTGAGGGTTTGGAGGGTTAGCTCCGTAACCGATCAAATTTCTTGAATAATCCTTATTCATCCAAGTACTCCTAACATAAGTGGTTGGCTTAGCCGCTCTTTAACTGAGTCACCAAATGGATCCTCGATAAACAAAGCAACCTTACCCCTGTACATTTATTGTATACAATTATTTATCTCAATGTAAAGATTTTGTTATTCAAGTTAAATTTACGCACCATACTCATTTAAAAACAATTAGTTAATGAAACACAAGCTCACCAAAAAACGATAATCAAGATCTATAAAGTCAGAAAAAACGACACAGTGGTTAACATTTTCACAACAATTTGCTTTACTAATTGTGTACAGTTCGTACATAGTTAGTGATAACAAAGTGACCAGTTGCATTCTTTGCAAGGTCGAAGCAGACAGATAAACCACGGAACAGAGGAGCGCCAAAAGCGCTATTAAAGGACTATGGGAAGACTAACAACACACGTATTAGACACGACTCACGGCTTACCGGGTGCAGAGATCAAGGTAGAGCTTTATAAGGTCAATGAAGGCTCAACAGAAAAGCTGGCGACGGTAATCACGAACTCCGATGGCCGAACCGATGCGCCGATTCTGGCAGGGAATGAGTTCCGACCGGGGAAATATCAATTGGTGTTCTACGTTGCGGATTACTACAAAAGCAAAGGTGTGGAATTGGATGGTGTGCCTTTCTTAGACGATGTGGTTATTCGTTTCGGCTTAGATGATCCAGAAGCGCATTATCACGTTCCTCTTCTCGTCTCGCCTTACAGTTTCTCAACCTATCGGGGCAGTTAGTCCCGTGTCCTAGAACTTCGAACTAGGCTCAACCATCGAATAATAAACAGATTCGTGCGTGCATCTAAAATGATGCGCGCTCATTAAGCACGCTCATATAAAAATATTAACAACGTTAATAGTTAGAGAGTTGATAACTAAACAACAGATAACTAAAGAAATAGCGGCTAGGAAAAACCTTAAAACTTAATATTGAAATCTCGCTGTATTCAATAAATGGATCACAACATAAAAGGACTTGCTGACATGAGTGAGAGTAAAACAGAAATACTCAACCAAGATGCGAATAACGGATTTTTAGAGAAACTCTTTAAAATTAAGGCCCACGGAAGCAGCATAAAAAATGAGTTAGTCGGTGGTGTCACCACCTTCGCTACCATGGCTTACATTATCTTCGTTAACCCACAAATAATGGCTGCTTCTGGCATGGATGCAGGCGCGGTATTCGTCGCAACCTGTATTGGTGCTGCGATCGGTTGTTTGTTAATGGGACTATTTGCGAACTGGCCTGTCGGCCTTGCACCGGGCATGGGCTTGAACGCCTTCTTCTCGTTCACGGTAGTAAGCGAGATGGGTTACAGCTGGGAAGTCGCACTGGGTGCGGTGTTTATCTCAGGTATCTTGTTCGTCGGGATGAGCTTCTACAAAGTCCGCCAATGGATCATTGAAAGTATCCCAGTGAGTCTACGTTACTCCATGACAGCGGGTGTTGGTTTGTTCTTAGGTCTAATTGGCCTTAAAACAGCAGGCATCGTCGTCGAAAACCCAGCAACACTGGTATCACTAGGTGACTTCACTAAACCTGAAGCGCTACTGGCCGCTATCGCTTTCCTTATCATTGCTGTTCTGAGTGAGCGTAAAGTCTTTGGTGCGGTGTTGATCGGCATTTTGAGTGTGACTCTGGTCGGTATGATGCTTGGTTTAGTGCATTACAACGGCTTCTTCGCGGCTCCACCAAGCTTAGCGCCTACGTTCCTAAAAATGGACATTATGGGCGCGCTTGATGTTTCAATGATCAGCGTTATCTTGGCTTTCCTTTTTGTAAACATGTTCGATACCGCGGGTACTTTGATGGGCGTGGCTGAGCGTGCAAACCTAACCAACCCAGAAACGGGCAAGATCGAAGGCCTGAGCAAAGCGCTTAAAGCCGACAGTATCTCAAGTGTGGCAGGTGCGTGTGTGGGTTGTCCGCCAGTAACCAGTTATGTAGAAAGTGCAGCGGGTGTTGCAGCCGGCGCACGAACTGGCCTATCGGCAATTGTGGTTGGTGTGTTGTTCTTAGCGGCGATTTTCCTATCTCCACTTGCAGGCATGATCCCCGCTTACGCTACTTCTGGCGCGTTGATTTATGTCGCTTTCGTAATGATGAGCAGCATGCAACACGTGGACTGGAAAGACTTCACCAACGGCGCACCCGCAGCTATTACGGCGTTAATGATGCCCCTGACATTCTCTATCGCGAATGGTATCGCACTGGGTTTCATTACCTACACCGTGTTGAAACTGGCGACAGGTAAAACAAAAGACGTCTCTATTTCGATGTACTTCTTAGCCGCGATTTTTGTCGCGAAGCTCGTGTTCATCGGTTAACCCTATAGCTCCTGAGCAGTCATTTCTTGATTGCTCACAACGTTGCTTGGCTCGTTCGCAAGCCAAGCAACAACATGATTTTTAAGAAAGCTAATTGCATTGATGACGAGAGAGCAGAATCCCTATCGATTCAGTGCACCTTTTTTATGACCCTACGCAGTTTGTAGAAGTCATTATTTGACCGCCAATCGTCTGTAAACGGAAACGCAGGCAGAGGAATATCAAATGAAACTTCTGTACACCCTAAATGAAAGACCGCCTCACGGCTTAACCCTTCTACTCGCATTGCAACACATGCTCGCCTCGATTGGTGGCATCGTTGCTGTCCCCCTTATTGTTGGAGCCTCAATTGGCCTACCTAACACAGAGATCGTCTCGCTGATCAATGCGGCGCTATTGGCGTCAGGTATTGTGACTGTCGCTCAATGTCTTGGCTTTGGTCCTATTGGTATTCGACTGCCCGTTGTGATGGGGTCGAGCTTTGCCTTTTTGGGCGTCGCCATTTCAATCGGCAATGAAGGCGGTGTCGCCGCGATCATGGGCTCAGCGCTGATCGGCTCATTTGTAGTAATTGGTGCCAGCTTCTATATGGACAAGGTTCGGAAGCTGTTCCCAACCGTGGTAAGTGGTGTAGTGGTTACCCTAATAGGATTAACCATTTTACCGGTTGCCATGAATTGGGTCGGAGACTCCCCTGCCAACACGGAACAATTCGCCACACTACCAAAGCTGTTTCTAGCACTGATCTCTTTGGGGATTGTGGTTGGCGTATCGGTTTATTGTAAAGGCGCTGTTGCCGCTTCAGCCATCGTGATTGGTTTAGCGGGCGGCTACATTGTGGCGCTATCACTCGGCATGGTCGACCTTGAGCAAATCAGCTCTGCAGCTTGGATCGGTGGACCTGAGCCCTTCAAATATGGCTTTACCTTTTCTGCGAGTGCCATCATCAGTATGAGCTTGGTGTACATCGTAGTTATCGCTGAAGCAACAGGTGACTTCATGGCACTAGGCAACAACTGCCAAACCCAAGTCAGCGGTAAAGACTTAAAACGTGGTCTATTGGGCGATGGACTTGGTAGTACCTTATCTTCGATTTTAACGGCAATGCCATTAGCGTCGTTCAGCCAAAACGTCGGCATTGTAGGTATCACAGGTGTAGCAAGTCGCTATGTAGTAGCTGCAACCGGTGGCTTGTTAATTTTAGGCGGTTTATTCCCGAAATTAGCCGCTATTGCCGTCACGATTCCGAAACCTGTTCTAGGTGGTGTGGGCTTCGTGATGTTCGGTATGATTGCTTACGCGGGTATCCGCATGTTGATCAAAGCCGCAGACACCAAGCGAAATGCCTTGGTAATCTGTGTTGGTTTAGCGTCTGGCTTAGCCGTCACTTTCGAACCAAGATTACTGCAACACTTGCCGCATGACCTAGCGAACTTTCTTCACTCAGGTATCACTACCGGTACGATCATGACGGTTCTTCTAAACCTTGTGTTGCCGAAATCTTCACGAGCAGAAGAGCAAGAAGCGTTAGCCGAGAGCCAAGCGCAAGTTGAGCTAGAAATGAAAGAACAGGCTGAAGAAGAACGACACTCAGACGAGCAATTAGAGATTCAACAAGCAAGCACAGAAGCAGACGTTCAAGCGGCTTCAGAAAACCCTGAGCCCAAAGCGAACTAATTGGTTCACTGACTAACGTAAAACCGATTTTCACTGAATCAGGGAATGATTAGAACATTGAACGTTTTAACGCCCCTGATTCGAATTTGTCTATCAACAACAAATATCAACAAAGACCCTCTTCCCTGAAAAGGCTGAGATGGCTAAGGACTACTATGAATGGAAACCATCTGGATTAAGAATCCTCTCGCAATCTACACTGGCTCGCTGGCTGATGCAGAAGGCGGTATTGTCATTAAAGGTAATAAAATCATTGAGCTGGTTGGCAAACACAAAGAGCCAACTTTACCCGTAGATTACAGCGTCGACGCCTCTCGTCATGTTGTGACCCCGGGGCTTATCAATGCGCACCACCACTTCTATCAAACCCTAACGCGTGCCTACCCCGGCGCACTGAATAAAGAGCTCTTCCATTGGCTACAAAGCCTCTACCCTGTTTGGGCCAACCTCGACTCTGAGATGATGAGCCTTGCTACAGAGTTAGCTCTGGTCGAGTTAATGATGTCGGGCTGTACCACCGCTTCCGATCACCATTACTTGCTGCCAAACGGACTAGAACACGCCATCGATTTACAAGTCGAGGCCGCAGAAAAACTAGGCGTGAGAGCGATATTTACTCGCGGTTCCATGAGCCTTGGGGAAGATGAAGGTGGACTACCTCCACGACACACCATTCAAACCGAACAGACCATCATTGATGACAGCCAACGCTTGATTCGTGACTACCACCAGCGTGATGAAGGGGCGATGATCCAAATCGCACTCGCGCCTTGTTCGCCATTCTCGGTCACTACCGACCTAATGAGGGAAACCGCCAAGATCAGCGAACGTGAAAACGTAATGATGCACACGCACTTATGTGAAACGCTCGATGAGGAGGACTTCTGTATCGAGAAGTTTGGCCTGCGCCCTGTTGATTATCTGGAAGATGTGGGCTGGCTCAACGAACGCACTTGGCTCGCTCATGGTATTCACTTCAACCCAGAAGAGATCAAGCGTTTGGGTAAAGCGGGCATTGGTATCAGCCACTGCCCGACGTCCAACATGATGCTGGCTTCCGGTATTTGTAAGAACAACGACCTCGAAGCCGCTGGCGTTAAGGTCGGTCTTGGCGTAGATGGTTCCGCCTCCAATGACGGCTCAAATATGATTGCCGAAGTGCGCATGGCGATGTATCTACAACGTCTGCAATATGGCTCTGCCAATGTTTCACACTTCGACGCACTGCGCTGGGCAACGTCAGGCTCTGCACGAGCGATGGGCAGAACCGACATTGGAACACTAGAGGTCGGTAAACAAGCCGACATCGCGATGTTCAAGCTCGATGACATTCGTTTCTCTGGTAGCCACGACCCGCTTGCTGCACTGCTACTTTGTGGTGCTCAACAAGCGGATAAGGTGATGGTAGCCGGAAAATGGCGAGTTAATGATGGTGCCGTCATTGGCGTAGACATGGAACAGTTGATGCACCGCCACCATGCTGCCGCCATGAAACTCGGTAAGCTGGCGATGAATAACAACTAACTAAGATATTTGCCCGTCAAACACTGCAAGCCAAAGCGCGTGGCTTTGATGGGCAAACATCTCTAAGTATCCGAAACATTCGAAAACACGCGCAAACATGATTGCCTCTCAGTCTATGTATCAATCTATTTCCTAAAATAGTTCCAGCCTTAATAAACCAACAACATAATCCGCCAATAATTAAAGATAAACTAATTTAACGCCATCTAATATAAAGTTACCTAATAAAACATTCGCTAATAAAACCTTCAATTAATATAAATTCGCCCATACATTATTTGGCACAGATCAAATTTAAAACGTTCGTTCTATTTATATATTCATCAAATTAATCAACAGATTTAGTAATAATAGAAATAATGACAGTAATTATACTTCTATACCGAATCAACTTGAAGATGCAGGCTTGAGAATCTGAAAATTATCATTAATTCGAGATGTCAAAGAGCCTGCGATCTCTGGAAGAGTCACTGCAAAAAATTGGTCTATTGCCTCCTTGAAGTCCCGTTTTCTTTTGAAGTAAACGTTGTTCCTCGACTTCTCATTCATTACTTTCCATAGCCGCTCTATTGGGTTGAGGTTTGGGCTGTAAGGTGGAAGATAATGCAGTTCAATATTCAGGACAAACGCCGCATCTTTGACTAAGTCACTGCGGTGATACCCCGCACCATCTAAGATGATATGAAGCTTATGGGTTAACGGATAACTCTCTCTTAACTTACAGAAAAAGCGAACAATCGTTTCACTGTTAATGTTCTCATAGTCGTGAACAATGGTTGCACCGATATCCGATAGGTTCAGTGCGCCAATAATGTTCAATCGGCTACGATTACCCGTTGTTTCAATCACTTTATCCTGACCAGTTCGTATCCAGCCACGAGATATTTTTGTTGATAGTGTTGGGTGAACTGCATCAATAAAGACTATCGATTCATCCTCGCCACAGCTTGCCTTTAGCGCTTCATAAGCCTCGATGAAAGCTTGTTGTTTTGCTTCATCAAATTTGTGTGGAACGCCTTTCGGCTGCTTGTAGCTAAAACCATTGTGGTGAAGCCATTTGTTCATACCAGAAACCGTGTAATCAAGTCCAAATGTCTCTTTAACGTAGGCGACAATTTGATGCGTGTGAGAATAGGTTTTCTCAGTCAAATGCTCGATTAGGTGCATGGTTTGAGTTGCAGAAAGCTTGCTTTGGCTTCCGCCATTTTCAGGCTTAAGTTTTTCAGAGAAAACATAATCACTGAGATGACGAGCAACAGTCGATTCGTGAATACGAAGAGCTTGTGAAATCATAGTCTGACTCCAGCCTTCAGAAGCCAGCAAAACAGCCTTAATACGGTCGCAGACCCGACTATCACGTTCAATGTCGTGCATTTGTTCGAGTTGTAGTTTCTGCTGAGGAGTCAGTGTAATTTTCATGGTTCGTAGCATGATCCTGATTTTAAAGAAAATCAAGCACCTTCAATGATCACGGGTATATCACTTATCACCTTTATGAATAGAATAAAAACCTCTCGAGACCTTTTCGTGTCTAGCCTGACAAAAGAAACAAAACTAATGATTCAAATGTCATTAGATTCAATAGATCAACAAACGATCAATATGAATCCAAATATGTGATCTAAATAGAACTTTTCATTATAAATCTGCTATAGATTGGCCAAATCTTATAAAAACAAAAAACACATTAAAGGAGTCAATTTTAAAAACCATAAGATAACTACAAGAATAACAATATAAAACTATTCAATAACCCTTCATAAATATTTAAAAATACCATCTAAATGGTAGGGGGATTATTGTCTTTGCAAAAAGCTAATAACAAATCTAACAGGGCTAAACAATGAAAAAAATAACTAAAACACTCGTATTATCTACGATCTCAATTGGGCTACTTTCCTCTTTCACTTTCACTTCTCAAGCAGCGCCAGTTCAAACTAACCAAGCATCAGCTGAACAAAACATACCTCAAGTCACCTACGACACGATCATAGGTGAGAATGGTGTCTTCATTGACCTAGATACGGACAACTTTATTCTCAAGCAACAAGAGTGGTATCAGATCCAAGCTTATGTAGAAGGAGCCTTGGCTCTGCCCGTGACAGAAGCCAGTATGAAGTCGACTTTAAGTATTCCTAACGACATTCCTTTCTCTAATTTCCAAGCACTGGTCGAGCAATACTCAAATATTCACGATACTGCCTTTTATTGGAAAAAAGACCTTTACCCGAGCATTGTTGGCCTTTCATTGAGCTTGGCCAATTACGCACAAATCAAAGACTACATGCTCAACCCTTTGAGTGACGCCTTAAATGAAATGTTGGCCAAAGCATTCTCGCCCCTACCGGAAGATATTGAAGCGGTAGAACGCAACAGAAAAATGGCGATTGCTTACCTAAAAAGCCTGCAGAACTTTTCCATGAGATACCAACAAGAAGTGTCTGACGTTGGCGGCAATCTATTGGAATTCTCAGCCACACTGGACACGCAAAAATTACAGCTAGATGTGTTGGAAGGTACACATAACGGTTATCTAAGCGATGATGGCAGTGCACTTCAGCAACGAGTGAACGACATTAATGCGCGTATTACTCAACTCAACAAAGATTACACTCACTACGTTACGGTCGCCTCTACTGCAGTGACTTATGCATGGTTCCCTCTGGTTGCAGGGCCAATCATGGGCGTCTACGGCGACAAAGCTGAAAAAGCACGTAAACTTCGTAACGAATTACAAAGCGAAGTAAAAGAGCTTCAAGAGCAGTTAACTTACACGCAAAAGATATATAACTCTTATCATCGATCTTCAGAGAGTATCGAGATAATTTCTCAGCAAATTGAAAATGCGATTCCACATATTAATAAGCTGAAACTGAATTGGCAGAAAATGAATGCCGACTTCACTTCGTTACTCGTTGCACTAGAACAAGCTCAGGATAATGCCGACATCATGAAAGACGATGCCATGCTTGGTGCGATAGGCGCTCTTGCGAATACAACAGTTGCGGAAAGTAACTGGAGCAATATTAGTGAGAAAGCAAAAGCGTTCGCAAACAATGCATATATTCAAAAAATGGATTAGTCCCTATATCTCTCGAAAAATAGCGCGACAGATAAATACGACGCTATATACAGTAACTCTATACGCAGTAAAGAAACTGCTAAAAATATAACAAGATAGCCAAATTACATTCCGAATAAGAAGCCGCACCTTAAGCAAATTAAGGTGGCGGCTTCTGCTACCCAAAATTTGGCGAATACTAATTTCGACAGGACATAAACATGAGACTTCTACCTATTATTATTTCTCTTTCATTTTCTCAACAGGTTTTTTCTAGCGACTGGCTTGAACTGAACAATTTACCCAATTCAACCGAATACCCAACTTGGGTTCAATCAGCCTATTCCGACATTGATGTGTTATCGCGTTCAACATCCGATTTACACATCAACCTCAGTGATTGGGTTGCTGAGCAGAACCTTTATGTTACTAAGCCTTCAAAAATCGTCGTTTTTGCAGATACGATTGAGGTTCCAGAAAACTTCAACTTGCTCGTAAACAACCAAAACATCCTGATTTTTGCACGTAAAATCGTAGGCCAAGGTACGCCGACGTTTGTGCTCGGACAGCAAGGTTCCGCTGCCTCTATTTCTGTGATTGCGGGGGAGATAGAGACACCCATTAATGTGCTCGCTTTCCAAAGTGATGGCAGCATTACGCGAGATGCTCTGACAGGAAAAGCTGGCGATGGTGAGTCTGTAGTATTAGCAGGAGAGCACTACCGAAGAACCACCATCGACTCGAACATCACCGGGCAAATGAAACTGGCTACCGAACCTTTTACCGACATAATTAATCGCTCTTTTGATATGGCAGCCAGCTTGTTCGACACTAACCCAGAGCTTAGCCTCGACCTTATCAACTGGATTGAGCAGAGCCTACGTTACTCAGGGTCTGTGGTGGAAGACGACCCAATTCTTTCAGACCTGTACTTGCAAACGGTCGCGTTCAAGCAATTCATTAGCTTCAGCACCAAAGAGAGCCACTACGTTCCTTATCTCGACAAAGTACTTTACCAAGACAAGTACGAAGCGTACCTGAATGCGATGGTCGCGTATCAAGCTCAATGGAACATTATTCAAGACAGAAGCACCGTCATTGAAGACAAAATAGAAGCCGCTAAGTTAGCGCTCGCTAACATTGAAGACGTTCTTCGCGCTCAAAGCTCGATCATCACACAAACCCAATCCAACATAGACAAGATAGGCGATAGCCTGACCGAGGTAGATAGCCAATACAAAGCTCAGGAGTTAGTGACTCTCGATGCAAGAACGACTTATTTAGTTGGCGTCGAGAATTGGAAAACCCAGCAACAACTCAACGCAGCTTTGGCGATTTTCAAAGCTATCGCTGAGATTGGTAGCGCAGTGAGTGGCGTGTTCACAGGTAACCTTTCTGGGGTGAATGACCTAACCGAGCAGTTAGCTAAAACGCCTGAAGCATTAGAAAAAGCCAAAAACCTCGTGACCAATATCAAGTCTGTCACGGGCATTATTGATAGCGTCACCAAAACGATTTCTGGTATCTCTCAGCTCACCGCAGATATTAAATCAACCATCAAGTTCCAGAAGATTTCGGAAGCGATGGATGGCTTTAATTTCAACATCCCAACCATCAATGAAAGTAATCTAGCGTGGGATCTGATGATCACCGAGATCCGCAGTAACTTAAGATATGCTGATAGTTTGGGAATTAAAGGGACAAGGCAGTACTTGCTTGAGCTAGAAAAACAGGTACTACTCGGCAAGGCGATTAACATTACTCAGCTTAATTTCGCTCAGGAGCAAGCAAAGCTGGTCGACTTACTGCTAACCAATAACGTAACCATCAATCAACAGCAAAGACTGAATGATGCTATTGGAGGTTATCAAGTAGATACCGACAGCTTCGATTCGATTGAACGTGAACTATCAAGAGTGTTGATGCACTTCAAACGCCCGATGTTCGTTGCGTTGTCTAACTATGTTCAGGCATACGAATACTGGGCATTGAAGCCAAGCGAGATCACGCCATCTCTGAACAAAAGTTACTTGGACTACCAGTTTGACTTGGCATCCATCGAAAGTGAGTATGTGAATGCTCTGTCTTCTTTCCAACCCGCGCCACAAGATTTCACCATCGATAACTACACTATTTCTAGCCCTGAACAACTAGAGAACTTTGCAACAACCGGACAGCTGAATTTCTCTATTCCATTAGAGCAAGTCCAATTGTGTTCATTTGACCGCGTTAGGCTTTCCACGGTACGAGTGTTCTTAGAAGGTGAAAACTTACCTTATGGCAAACAACTGAATCTACGAGTCTCCAGTTCAGGCAACTATGCCGACCGATATGAAAACCAAGATTATCAGTTCAGCTCAAACCCCGTGTCACGTGCGTTCTACTACCGTCTAGATGATCCAACCACCAACGATGTCAGCATCATCACCGACGGTGCCGTAGCGAATAAGTTCGAATACGCGTATTTCCAACCTACTCCATTCACCTCATGGAATGTCACACTCAACAATTTCGATGAGACAGACCAAGCCAACAACCAATATCTAAAAGATGTCGAACAGATTCGCGTCGAATTCTTAGGCAGCGGTATCCCGAATGGCAATAGCTGCTCTAATTAGCTAAGTGCTACTTTAGCTAACCGAAGCGTTGCGTTAATCCAAAGGACCGAGGTTAAGGGGATCAACCAGCAATAAAAAAGGCCGACATGATGTCGGCCTTGTTCATTTTTCAGAAACAGGTTTACGTCCTAATCCATCAAGCTCTTAGACTTAATCGCCTTCTTAGAAAGCTCTTTGGCAAACGCTTTGATATCGGCTTCAAATTCATCGACGCTTTGGCGGATTTCATCCAACTGAACGGTTTGCATCACTCGGTTTTCCATTACGATTTGACCGTTTACGATGGTGGTGTCGATGTTGCTTGGGTTCGCTTGGTAAACCAGAGTCGCGTATGGGTCGTAATTTGGCATCATGTTCGCCGATTGTGTCTCTACAATCACGATGTCTGCTTTTTTGCCCGCTTCAAGGGAGCCGATTTGATCTTCCATGTGTAGGGCTTTTGCGCCGCCTAGAGTAGCCATCTCAATGACTTGTTCAGGAATCATAATGGTGCGATCAGAATGTTTTAGGCGTTGCATGTTTGCTGCGTAACTTAGGGTGCGCATGATATCGACTTGGTTTGAACTCATCGGGCCATCTGTGCCTAAGCCAATGCGCATGTCGGCACGATACATCTCCCAAGCAGGCGCAATGCCTGTCGCCCCTTTGGCGTTCGCCATTGGGTTGTATGAGATACCCGCGTCAGCTTGCTTGAGTAGCTTTTGATCGTTCTCTGACAGGTGGATACCGTGAGCAATCACGACACGCTCATCAAGCACACCGATTTCATCCATGTATTCAACTGGCGATGTCGCTTTGGTTTCGTCTTTGATGCGCTTTTCTTCATTCGGGAATTCAGCAACGTGAATCAACACGGGTACATCGTGTTGAGCCGACAGTTTATTGATTTCTTGCAGCTTATCTTTGCTCACGGTGTACACCGCGTGTGGTGCATAAGCAGGTGTGATTAACTCATCGTTTTTGTACTGCTCAATAAAGCCTTTGGCATACTCGATGCCGCCGTAAGGTTCTTTGGCATCAACCACTGGGAATTTAATCACGGTTTCACCCAGCACGGCGCGCAGGCCGACTTCTTTGGTCGCCTTAGCCATTTCGTCCATGTGGTAATACATGTCAGCGTAAGTCGTGACACCACTTTGTGCCAACTCGATAGAACCAAGTTTGGTTGCGTTGTAAATCAATTCACGGCTTAGCTTTTCTGCTTCAAGTGGGAAGAAGTAAGCAAACAGACGATTCGAGATGCCCTCTTCCCCCAAGCCACGAAACGCTATCATAGGCAAATGGTTGTGAGCATTGACCATGCCCGGCATAACGATTCCATCTTGAGCGTCAATCACCTTTTCAGCGCGATATTGAGTAATCAAATCCTCATTACCGACTGCGATGATCTGGTCATCTTTCACCACAACCACACCGTCTTCAATCACATCCATCTCTGAATTGATGGTGAGAACTTGCCCGTTAGTGATGATCAGATCGGCGTTGTATGTTTGAGTCGCGACCGTCGAACCACAGCCTGCCAGTAAAACTGCGCTAATGGTGCATGCCAAGCTTTTGAGCGTCATTGCTAAACCTATATGTTGTGCGTGTAATATTGTTGGAAGGTCCACTTTGGTGTTCTGAGATATTCACTTCTAAGAACAGTGAGTGTCGCTAATTTTTGCGACACTATAACCTGTTATTTAAATGAAATGGCGTACCTAATCTAACCAAATTAAAGATAAATGAGTTATTGTACAACGGGTCACAAAACCGCGCTTCATGACTCGCGGATGTTGGCGTTTAACGTGCTCTCTACGTGCAAACTGTCCTTAACTCTCGAAACCGAGCCTTTAGAAAAGAACAACGCATACATGGCAGGAATCACCAACAGTACAACGGGTAATGAGAACAACAGACCATAGCCCAGCGTGAGCGACATTGGCCCCATAAACACATCCGTTCCTCCTAACCCGTAGGCGAGAGGCAGCAAGCCAGCCACCGTGGTCAGTGATGTCATCACAATTGGACGCAGACGACTCACCGCAGCTTGAGTTACCGCGTCTATTACGTTCAAACCTTCGATTCTTAACTCGTTTATTCGATTAATCAGCACCAAGGAGTTATTAACCACAACACCCGTCATCCCAAGTACACCAATTAATCCAAACAGAGACATCGGCTGCATGTGAACCACAAGCGCCATTAGTGAAGCCATAATCGCAAACGGGATAACCGCCATAATGAGCAGTGGTTGTAACAATGAGTTAAACATTACCGCCAATACAAAGTAGATCGCTACCATAGCGGCAGGGAACACCACCATAAAGCCACTCATGGTTTCGTTGGTACTTTCCGCTTCACCTCCTACATTAATGGTCACGCTCGATGGGTATTGACCTGTAAGCTCTGTGATTAGCTCATCGGCTAATGCGACTGGGCTAATGCTTTCATCAGACAAGGCAGCGGATACCGTCACTTCACGTTCACCATTGTAGTGCTTAATAAGGCGCGGGATTTCTATCTGCTCAACCATAGCCAAGCGACTCAGCGGCACTTGCTGCCCGTCGGCCGTGTAGATTTTGGTGGTTTTCAGCTTTTCGAGGTCACGAAATTGCTCGTCCAATACCACGCGAATATCGACTTCTTGATCGCCAAGCCACGTCGATGTCACGCTGTTACCATCAAATCCAACACGCAGCGCATTCGATAGATCGCTCACCGTGAGGTTGTATTTCGCCAACCAGTGATATTGAGGAACAATGTTCAGCTGAGGATCTTTCAGTGCCTCACTGTGATTGATACTGGTCACGCCTTGGTAGTCTTCTAGCCAAGCCATCACCAAATCAACGGTTTGATTGCGTTCACTCTCCGTTCCACCCAGCACACGGACTTCGACTGGGTCACCTGGAGGCGGACCACCAGCATCAATCGAGAACTTAATGAACATGTCATTAGACAGCGCTGCCAACTCTTCATTGAGCGCCGTGATAATCTGTTCGGCTGAACGGGTGCGTTGGTCAAAGTTCGTTAGGTTGATGATGCCCTGCGATACCGGTGACGAGTAAATCAACTCATAACTAACCAGCTCCGTTTCTGATAACGATTCTATCGCTTGTTCGATAGACTGATGAGCGTTTCGCACTTTAGATAAAGGAGTACCGGCCTTCACTTCGGTGTAAACCTCAATGTATTTACCCGCTTCTGTTGGGAAGATATCCACTTTCAATGAAGACACTAAATAGCCAGATACCGCGAACCCAACGATGGCTAATGCAATCACTGATTTCTTGTAGTTCAGAGCCATATTCAGCAGAGAGTGATAGCGGTTCGAAACCCATTCAAATCGGTCTTTTTCTTGGGCTTTGTTATTGCTCTCTTTCGCAGAAGCCAAGTGCGCAGGTAGCGTGAGCGTACATTCAATGAATGAGAACACGAGCGCTGCGATAACGGTAATCGGGATCACCGAGACTGCTTTACCCATGGTGCCCGGAATGAACATCATCGGGATAAACACCAAGGCCGTTGTTACTAGGCTCGCCATCAATGGCTTGATTACTTTTAAAGTCCCCGACACCGCAGCGTCAACACCTTTTTTACCCGCTTCCTTCTCTTGGAAAATACTTTCAGCAATGATCACTGAATCGTCGACGATAATACCAATCACCAAAAGCAATGCTGCCAATGTAATGCTGTCTAAATTCAGCCCCATGATTGGCAGAACCATCATCACACCGAACACACAAAACGGGATAGAAACCGAAACCCAGAAGGCTACTCGACGTTGCAAGATCATGCTCAAAATCAGCAGAACCAACACCAAACCTATCGCACCATTGGTTGCCACGATAGAGAACTTCTCACCCATGTCTTTGCCAAGATCGAGGCTGGTCTGAAAAATAAACTGGTCGCCAATACGCTCGCTTTCTCTGTCTAACAAAGCTTTAATACTGTCGATGGTGGTAATGACATCCGCGCTACCACTATTGGTGATAAAGAAAATCACCGCTGGTTTCCCGCTCAGAACGGGGTCTTCGGTTGCTCGTGCAAAGGTATCAATTACCGTTGCTACATCTGACACGCGAACGACTTGACCAGAATCCAGCGCCTTAATCACGATGTTAGACACATCACCGGTCGACGCCACTTTGGTCATGGTGACAATCTTTTGCTCTTGACTCCATGATTCGACAAATCCGCCCGACTGTGACAGGTTATGCTGCTCGATCGCGGTACTGACATCTTCGAAAGTCACTTGATAACGGCGTGCTTTTTCGGGGTCAACTTCAACCCAAAACTCTCGCTCATTAAAGCCAGAAAGCTTGATAGAACCGACGCCACCAAGACTGTTGATTTTCTTTTCTAGCTGATACGCATAATGCTGTAACGATGCTGAATCTGTATTGCTCTCCGCGAGGCTCACACCAAAATGATACACATCCAAAGAAGAGGTTTTTTGCTGAGTCACAACCGGCGGCGAATCAATGTCTTTCGGCAGATTACCGACTCGGTCGACCGCTTGCTGTATATCTCTCAAGATCACAGCCGCGTCTTCACCGGGCAAATATTCAACTTCGATACGAGATCGCCCTTCTGAAGATTCAGACGAAAAATAGGCAATACCATCGACGGAACGAAGCTCTTTCTCTATCGGATTGGTGATGTTCAGTTCAATGTCTTGAGCCGTTGCACCCGGATAGCTGGTTTCAATTTCCGCCGTGTCCATCGCAACATCTGGGTACTCTTGTAAATTGAGCTGCATTAGCGACATAGCACCCGTTAGCAACACCATTACCGTGATGATACGGGCCAAAAACTGACGATTCGCGAAGTATGCTAAGAAGTTCATCGTTACTGCCCTTTACCTTCGTTTGATGCTGTTTGGTCCAATGCGACTTGAGCGGTTATCACCTTTTGAATCGAGAGATCTGTCGAGGCATAAACCGACATACCCGGTTTAAATTGATGACCTTGATTGGTGATCTCGACCAATACTGGGTAGGTCAAATTCTGCATCTCGACACCAATACGCTGCACGTTAGCTTCCATTTTTATCTCTGGGTTGGTTTCAGACCACACCACCACTTCTTGACCAACAGTGAAGTGCTTTAAGTCATACTCACTCGCCATAAACGACAGAGTCACTTTGTCGATGTTGACCACTTCATAGAGCAAATCACCCTCGCTCACCCAAGCCCCCGATTGCGTTGGTTTGTTGGAAATGTAACCCGAAATTAGGGACTCAATCTGAGTATTTTCAAGGTCTACTTGAGATTGTTGGTAGTCAATTTGAGCGACAGACACCGACGCTTTCGCGCTTAAAAACTCAGCACGAGCTGTGTCTAACTCACCGATTGAGAGGCTGTTCTTTTCGATAAGGGCTTGATAGCGGTTATAGGTCGCCTTTCGTAAGGCAAGATTCGCTTCGGCAAGGGCTAGATTCGCTTTAGCCTTATTAACGCTAAACTTAAAATCGTTGGCTTTAATTTGAGCAAGCACTTGTTGTTGGTTTACGGCGTCGCCCACTTCAAGGTTATTCATCTCCACGACACCGGGCACTTCTGCCACGACACTGTGTTTATTTAAGCCTTGAACATGACCGATCAGCTCCGTAGCTTGAGCTAGTGATATTTGAGTCGTTGAGACACCGAGAAGTGCTGCCAGCGCGATAATTTTAGTTTTCATAATTAAGCCCTCACCTATTGATGTGAACTATTGTTGAACTGGCTTTGTCGAATTAAAGTCGAAGTCGATTCGACATTGAAAAATAATCTTATGACGTTGAATTTTTTGATTAACGCTATCCATTAGACATAAATTCGACATAATTTTGGATAGGCTACTTTTTTGTTCAGAATGGATGCTTGCTGGGAGTAGATGTTTTGATGAGAGCAGATATTTTAATGGAGCAGATCGATGCTTGAGCGCAGTCGTATTTTAGTAGTTGAAGACAACATCGAACTACAAGGCATTATCGCTGACTTCTTAGAGGTCAAAGAAGCTATCGCGGATTTTGCTTCAGATGGCGAACAAGGCTTCAATTTAGCAATGCAAAACGACTTCGATGCGATTGTCTTAGATGTCATGCTGCCTAAACTTGATGGAATGCAGGTGGCGTCTAAGCTGCGTCAAAATGGTATAACGACACCAATTTTGATGCTAACTGCGTTGAATGGCCAAGAAGATTTGTTAAGTAGTTTTGACTCTGGTGCCGATGACTTTGTTACCAAGCCGTTCAAGTTTCCTGAATTAGAAGCTCGCTTGTCAGCACTGATAAAACGCAATAAAGGCTTAGTCGCGAAAAAGACACTGAGCTTTGGTGAAGTGACCATTGATGAAAAGACGCATACCGCTTCAAGAGAGGGACAAACGCTCACTCTGACCCCTATCTTGTTCCAAATTCTGAGAGAGTTAGTCAAAGCTCAAGGTGGGGTTGTGTCTCGTGAAAGCCTAACCTACATGCTTTGGGGCGATGACATCCCAGACAAAGATGTACTCCGCAGCCATATATATCTACTGCGAAACGTACTCGATAAACCATTCGACTTTCCTATGTTGAAGACGATTCCTAAGCACGGGTTTCAGTTGATTTTCTCTGCTAGCGAGTCTCAATAAGTATGAAAATTCGAACCAAATTAGGCAACTCAATTGAAGATGTCAGAATTCGCACTTTACGTACCTTTTCTGTCATCGCTCTGGTCTCTTCATGCGTGGTATTTTTTGTGTTCTCGCTTCGTCTAGTTTGGCAGGAAGAAGCTCAAATAGAGAATCACCTAAAATCATTCAAAGGGGTGGCAGAGCAATTCTACAAACGTCTTTCTCCCGATGGCAGCCTAAAGCTATCGGAGAACGTAACGGTTTATTATGGTGAAGAGGACTTTTCCGACCAACTCAAAAAGATCCCGCCCATGGCATTGGATACGGTGGATCGCCAACGCTTTGAACTAAGACTGTCTGAAGAACACATTCTTATACCCGGTGTGGTCGTCTATCATTTTGCCTTCGAAGACCAGGGCAAAACTATCCCTGCTTACATCGCCATCAGCTCTTTTGATATGGATTTGTGGGACGACAGTTGGGGCGTATTGATGGCAATCTCAACTCTGCTAATGCTCGGGTTGATCATCGTATTGCGGATTACCCTCAAGCGGGTGTTTGACCAGCTTATGGCACCCATTGGAGAACTCAGTACACAGCTCAGCAAGCATAAGTCTGATAACTTCCATGTTCCCACTCACACGGTTGATGAGTTGCAGATGCTTACTTCACACCTAAACAGCTACTCAAAAATGAAAGACCGACTAGCCAAGCAAGAAATGATGTTTGCGAAGTACGCGAGTCATGAATTGAAAACACCGATCGCGATTGTGATTGGCGCAGCCGAACTGCAAGCCATGAAGCCTGATGATCCTACATTCCAAACTAAGCAACGCGAGCGTATTTTAGGCGCAGCCAATGGGATGAGTAACACGGTCGAGGTACTGCTCAATATTGTAAAACAAGAGAACTCTTCAACAGAGAAAACGCTCACGACATTCAACGCTACTTCCATCGACCTATCTAAGTACCAAGGGATGTTATCCACTGGCGTTGAACTGGTCTTAAAGGTTGAACCAGACACCACGCTCAACATGCCCTTGCCACTGGTGAATATGGTATTGAAGAACTACATAGAAAACGCAATCCGATTTACCACGCAAGGTGAAATCACGGTGACCATCAACTCAAACACGATTTCAGTTTCGGATACTGGCACAGGCTTAAGTGATAATGCAAAAACAGAGCACGGCCTTGGTCTTATCATCGTTAAACGTATTGGAGACAGTTACGGCTGGAGATCCACGCTGATCGATAACGCGCATTCAGATTCGACAACAAACACTTATGGCTGCACTGCGACCTTTGCTCGAAGTGATGCATAAAAGCTGTATCTAAGCGACTCTTATAAGAAACAGCGTATACAAAAAAGGACATCGAGTGATGTCCTTTTTTAATGAATCTGATGAATCAACTATTCCGCCTTTCCTTTCCTTTCACCCCACACCCTTTAATCACTAGCTGGGTGATGAATTCAGCGGCATCTTCATAGTCTTTATCATCGAGCTGATCTTTCTGCATTACACTGCAAATCTGCCAGCCAAAATCGGCGTAGGTTTGGGTGGCAGCCCAGATGGTAAACATCAGGTGGTGTGCAGGAACATCATCCATTAAGCCTTGTGCTGACCACGTTGAGAACTTATCGAGGATCATCTGGGATTGCTTATACAGCTCATCGCCAATCTCTTTCGGCAGCACTTTCGCGCCCGACATCACTTCATTGGCAAACACTTTAGAGGCATGTGGATGGTCACGAGAAATAATCAGTTTGGTTTGAATATATTGAGATAAAGCTTCAACAGGATCGCTGAGCTCTTCAATTGGACGAGATGCTTCCAGTAATGGCTGAGTGACGGTTTCTAGAACGGCATTGTAGAGCTTATCTTTCGAGCTGAAGTAATAGAATACGTTGGGTTTTGGAATGTCGGCCGCTTTCGCGATATCGGCCATTTTTGTTGCGGCATAACCATGAGTTGCGAATTGTTCACACGCGACCTCAATGATTAAATCTTGATTCTTTTGTCTGATCCTAGACATATTGCATCCTTTACAGCTCATTACTTAAGCCATAGTAATCAACGTGCTTCATTAGTCCAGAAGATAATCTCAGAACTCGAGGTCTCCGCATTGATAGCAATAAAATGGTCGCTCTTATGTGCAGAAGAGCGACCATTCAATGCTGCTAGCTTCCCAACGTTAAGATTTTTCGGGCTATTCGCACTGTTCAGATTAAAGAATCAATATGGCGCGGAAGTCATTCACGTTGGTTAGCGTCGGCCCCGTCGTCAGTAACACACCGACTTGCTTGAAGAAGTCGTAGCTGTTGTTGGCATCTAGGTAGTCATCAGCTTTAAGCGATAAACGTGTACCGTCTTGCCAAGTTTGTGGTGTTATCCATGCGCCAGCGTTGTCTTCTACACCATCAATGCCATCAGTGTCAGCTGCTAAAGCGAATATGTTTTCCTGTCCTTTTAGCTCGTTATACAAGCTTAAAAGGAACTCACAATTACGCCCACCGCGGCCATTACCTTTCACGGTTACCGTGGTTTCGCCGCCAGACAGTATTACGCAAGGTGTCTCAAATGGGTGATTGTTATTAGCCACTTGTTTCGCCAATGCAGCATGTACCTTCGCTACTTCTCGCGCTTCACCCTCAATACAATCACTCAACACATAAGCGGGAATACCCAAACCTTCGGCCTCTGCAGCGGCAGCTTCTAACGCCGACATTGGGGTCGCGATAATATGATGCTCCGCGTTCTTCCAACAGGCGTCATCAGGCTTAACGGTCTCTGACTCTAGATTGTTTAGCCATTCAAATGCCGAGCGTGGTGTTTCTATTTGGTAACGTTCTAAAATTGCCATCGCATCAAAACGCGTAGTGGTGTCGGGCACAGTTGGGCCAGAGGCAATCACACTGATGTCATCACCCGGCACATCAGAAATCGCCAATGACACAACCCTTGCAGGATACGCCGCTTTGGCGAGTCGACCGCCTTTTATCGAAGATAGATGTTTGCGAACACAGTTCATCTCATCAATGGCGGCACCCGACTTGAGCAACGCCTTATTGATTTGTTGCTTCTCTGCCAAGCTGATGTCGCCACCGGGCAGACTTAACAAAGCAGAGCCGCCGCCAGACAGTAGGCAAATAACCGTGTCGTCACCACTCAGACCACTCACTAGTTCCAGCATACGTTGACTCACTTCTAAGCCCATCGCATCTGGGACTGGGTGCGCCGCTTCAATCACCTCAATGTGTTCGCAAGGTGCGGTGTGTTCGTAGCGGGTCACGACTAAACCTTCAAGGTCACGCAGTGCGAGATCTTGCTGTTGCTTAACTTGCCAGACGGCTTCGAGCTCAGCGGCCATCGACGCGGCTGCTTTCCCTGCTCCTATAACGACAGTTCGCCCAGCTTGGTTAGCAGAGCGATAAAAAATGTCTTGAGGAAGAAAGGGGGCGATGTGATTTTTAGGTAGCGCCTGATTAACAGCACTTGAGAAAAGGGTTTGCAGAAACTGCTTAGCATCAATGTCCATCAGCCACTCCTTAGTTGACGGAGAAAAAAAGAACCCCGATACAAGGCCAAAGGGTGCCTGCTAAGATCAAGTTGGAAAGGAACAACTTCAACCTCTGCCTCGTATCAGGAACGCGTATAAAAGGAGACGAAACTACGCGATTTATAAACAAACTGTTGGGCTACGAATCGATAGCAGCCCTAATTAATTAACGGATAATCGGTTGATTGACTAACCACTAAACGGACAAACCGTTAACTAGATTAACGAATCGAGTGGTCAGAACGTTTCTCAATCGCTTGGATAAGCGCAGAGTGGTCCCAACCTTCACCGCCCATCTCGGCACACTCACCAAACAACTCTTGAGCGTTGGCCGTATTCGGTAGTGCGACACCTAATTCTTGCGCCCCCGTTAGCGCTAAGTTGAGGTCTTTTTGGTGAAGTGAGATTCTAAAGCCAGGGTCGAATGTGCCTTCAACCATGCGCTCGCCGTGCACTTCCAAGATCTTAGAGTTAGCAAAGCCACCTAATAGCGCCTGACGTACGCGTGCTGGATCAGCACCTGCTTTCGAAGCAAAGACTAACGCCTCAGACACGGCTTCGATATTCAGCGCTACAATGATTTGGTTTGCGACCTTACAGGTTTGACCTGCGCCATTGTCACCTACTAGCGTGATGTTCTTACCCATGATTTCGAACAAAGGTCGTGCTTTATCAAAGGCGTCTTGCTCACCGCCCACCATGATAGTCAGAGCCGCGTTTATCGCGCCAACTTCACCACCTGAAACCGGAGCATCAAGGTATGAAGCACCACCTTCGTTGATTCGAGCGGCAATGGCTTTGGTTGCGATTGGCGAGATTGAACTCATATCGATAACCAGTTTCCCAGTTGCTCCGCCCGCCGTGAGGCCTTTCTCAACTCCATTGTCACCAAACAGGACATCTTCAACTTGAGGAGTGTTAGGCACCATTAAGATAATGATATCCGCTGCTTCAGTCGCTTCTGCTGGTGAGTGGCAGACCGTTGCGCCCGCTGCCACAAGATCGGCAGGTGCTGCATTAAAGTGATCCGACAGAATCAAATCGTGACCTGCTTTTTGAAGGTTACTCGCCATAGGTTTACCCATGATGCCAGTTCCGATAAATGCAATTTTAGACATGTTGTTCTCCTTAACGTTTGAGGGTTACCAGACGGAATTAACGGTACTGGTGCAGCCAACCAAGGCCTTCTGTCGTTGTCGTTTTAGGTTTGTATTCGCAGCCCACCCAGCCTTGATAACCAAGCTCATCAAGATAGTTGAGCACGAATGGGTAATTGATTTCGCCGGTACCCGGTTCGTGTCGGCCTGGATTATCCGCCAGTTGCACGTGTGCGATTTGACCAATGTTCTGTTGCATGGTCGGCGTAAGGTCGCCTTCCATAATTTGCATGTGATAAATATCGTATTGGATAGAAAGGTTATCGCTCCCTACCTCTTTAATGATCGCTTTGGCTTGCTCTGTGGTATTCAAGAAGAAGCCCGGAATATCGCGGGTATTGATCGCTTCTATCACTAAGCTGATGCCTTCTGCTGCTAGCGCGTTCGCCGCGTAATGCAGGTTAATCACAAACGCCGATTGCGCGTCATGTTGGGTCACACCTTGCGGAACAATCCCGGCCAAGCAATTCACTTGAGTACAGCCGAGTACTTTTGCGTAAGCGATGGCTTTAGGTACGCCCGCTTGAAACTCTTCAACTCGTGCAGGGTCGACCGCGATACCGCGGTCGCCGGCGTCCCAATCCCCTGCCGGCAAGTTAAATAGCACTTGCTCAAGGTTATTAGCATCAAGCTTTTGTTTAATCTCATCCGCATCAAAGGCATATGGGAAAAGATATTCCACACCTTGAAAGCCTGCTTCTGCGGCAGCTTCAAAGCGGTTCATAAAATCAACTTCCGTGAATAACATTGACAAGTTTGCTGCAAATTTTGCCATGACTCTGTCCTTATTCTTTATCTGTGAAAATCTGGTTATTTGTAATCAAGCCTCGCTCTATTGGAGACTTTCCGTAGAGCTAAACCTCAGCTCTACGGATACACATGACTTAATGATTACTTGTACGCTAGCGCCGTTGGGGCATCGCCGCGGTTTTCGGCAAGTGGTTCAAATTCGTTGATAGCGTTGATCTCTACACCCATCGCAATGTTGGTTACTCGCTCAAGAATCAGCTCAACGACCACTGGCACCTTGTGCTTGTTCATCAGCTCTTTGGCTTGCTCAAACGCCGCGGCAATTTGCTCTGGTTCACGAACTCGAATTGCCTTACAACCTAGGCCTTCAACAACGGCTACATGGTCAACCCCGTAGCCTTCAAGTTCTGGCGCATTTTGGTTATCGAACGCCAGTTGTACACAATAGTCGATATCAAATTGGCGCTGTGCTTGACGAATCAAGCCTAGGTAGGAGTTGTTCACCAACACATGAATGTATGGCAAGTTGAACTGCGCACCTACCGCCAGTTCTTCAATCATGAATTGGAAATCATAATCACCAGAGATAGCGACAATATCGCGATTTGGATCGGCTGCCCGTACACCTAATGCGGCTGGTGTTGTCCAACCCAATGGGCCAGCCTGACCACAGTTGATCCAGTTACGCGGCTTATAAACATGTAGGAATTGAGCGGCAGCAATTTGCGACAAACCAATGGTGCTCACATAACAAGTGTCACGACCAAATGCCTTGTTCATCTCTTCATAAACACGCATCGGTTTCATTGGCGCTTCATCAAAATTGGTTTTACGCAGCATGGTCGACTTACGTTCCTGACACTCACTTGCCCAAGCATTTCGGTTCGGCAGCTTGCCAGCATCACGCCACTCTTGCGCCACTTCAACCATTAGCTCTAGTGCAGCTTTCGCATCAGAGACAATGCCTAAATCAGGACAAAACACACGGCCGATTTGGGTTGGTTCAATGTCTACATGTACGAACTTTCGGCCTTCGGTGTAAACATCCACAGAGCCGGTATGACGGTTAGCCCAGCGGTTACCAACACCAAACACAAAATCAGAACTCAGCATGGTTTCGTTACCGTAACGGTGAGAAGTTTGTAGCCCCACCATACCCGCCATTAACTCATGATCATCCGGGATCGATCCCCAGCCCATTAAGGTTGGGATCACAGGAACACCAGTGATCTCGGCAAACTGTTGCAACAATTCAGATGCGCCAGCGTTAATCACGCCACCACCCGATACAATCAGCGGTTTTTCCGATTGAGACATCATGGTTAATGCTTTCTCAACCTGCGCGCGAGTTGCTTGCGGTTTGTAAGGTTCTAATGGTTCATAGGTATCGATATCAAACTCAATCTCAGCCAGCTGAACATCAATCGGTAGATCAATCAGGATGGGACCCGGACGACCCGAACGCATTAAATGAAAGGCTTTTTGGAATGCGCGTGGCACTTGTGCAGGTTCCAACACCGTGGTTGCCCATTTAGTCACTGGTTTAGCGATAGATTCAATATCAACCGCTTGGAAGTCTTCTTTATGAAGGCGAGCACGCGGAGCCTGACCTGTAATACATAGGATTGGGATTGAATCTGCAGACGCCGAATAAAGCCCCGTGATCATGTCCGTTCCCGCAGGGCCAGATGTACCAATACACACACCGATATTGTCTTGATTGGTACGTGTGTACCCTTCAGCCATATGCGATGCGCCCTCTACGTGGCGAGCTAAGACGTGGTCGATTCCTCCGAGCTTTTTCATAGCCGCATACATAGGGTTTATTGCTGCGCCGGGAACACCAAATGCGATGTATACACCTTCACGTTTAAGCACTTCTACCGCTGCTTCAATCGCTTTCATAATTGCCATTCGAACCTCCAGCTCAGATTGTATACAATTAAACTAACTTTTGTGTACTATGAATCATCCTCAGCATTTATCAAGCCCAAAATGAAACATTTTCATTACATCAGCCCATCACATTAAGTCCGCACTTACCCTGAAAAGCTTACAATTCATTACTTTACATAAAATATCTTTACGTAAAAATAAATTACAAAAAGATCAAATGATAAATAAATGTTAAATACCGTTTGCTTGTTTACAATTTCTACCATATAAATATCATTAAAAAGAGCATTTTGTATACAAAATGACATCGTATTGTGTAAAGGAGACAAGCAATGATGAATGACGTGAAAGAGAGAGAAGATGTGCTGTGTATGCAGGTACTTGGGAAGATGGACAACTCCGAGTACAAAGAGATCTTGTCTAAAGATGCATTAAAGTTCTTAGAAGCCCTTGTTAATAAGTTTGGAGATCGCCGTCATACCCTGCTAAATGACCGTGACATAAAACAAGCTCAATATGACAACGGTGAGTTACCCAATTTCAGAAAGGACACCATTTCCATTCGTCAGAATAAAGAATGGAAAGTGGCGACACCGCCGCCAGAGTTACTGGATCGACGCGTAGAGATCACCGGACCTATCGAAAGAAAGATGGTGATCAACGCGCTAAACTCAGGCGCGAAAGTCTTCATGTGTTGCTTTGAGGATGCCTCTTCCCCGACTTGGGCCAATATGGTCGAAGGGCAAATCAACCTAAGAGATGCCAATCTTGGCACCATTAGTTATTTCGATGAGAAGAAGCAGAAGCGTTACCAATTAAACGACGATCCTGCACTGCTGATCGCACGCCCACGAGGGATCCACCTTCCTGAGCAATCCATTCAATTCAATAATCAGCCTATCGGCGGTTGCTTGATGGACTTCGCTTTGTACTTTTTCCACAACTATCAATCACGAGCACAACAAGATTTAGGGGTTTACTACTACATTCCCAAGCTTGAGAGCATGGAAGAAGCACAGTGGTGGGACGATATTTTCAGCTTCACCGAAAACTATTTCCACGTACCCAAAGGCACAATTCGTGCGACGGTTTTGGTTGAGACACTTCCAGCCGTCTTCCAAATGGAAGAGATCTTGTACGCAATGCGTGATCATATCGTAGCGATGAACTGTGGCCGTTGGGATTACATCTTCAGCTACATCAAAACGCTGAAAAATCATAAAGACCGCATCCTGCCTGACCGCCACGGGATCGGCATGGATCAAGAATTCCTAAATGCCTATAGCCAACTACTGGTGCGCACTTGTCATGCTCGCGGTGCACTGGCGATGGGTGGTATGTCGGCCTTTATTCCAGCAAAAGATCCGCAAGAAATGGCGCGTGTAACCGCCAAGGTTATCGAAGATAAGCAAAGAGAATCTCAGAACGGACACGATGGCACATGGGTCGCGCACCCTGCACTGGTTGATTTGGCAATGTCGATCTTTGATAAGCACTTAGATGGCAAAGTAAACCAAATGGATTTCCAAAGCCCAGAGCATGTGATCAATGCAGACTCGTTGCTAAAACCTTGTGAGGGCAGCCGTGACGAAGCAGGAGTACGTAAAAATATACGCATTGCGCTGTATTACATCGAAGCTTGGATTCAAGGCTACGGCTGTGTACCTATCTACGGCCTTATGGAAGATGCCGCCACCGCAGAGATCTCAAGAGCCAATATTTGGCAATGGATCCACCACGGCGTCACGCTTGATGACGGCCAAACCTTTACCAAACAACTGTTCCACTCTTGGCTTTACCAGGAGTTAGACACGATAAAACATGAAGTCGGTGACTCGCGCTACGCAGCAGGTCGATTTGAAGAGACAGCTGATCTTTTCTATCAACTTTCTACAGCCGAAGAGTTCGCTGCCTTCCTAACTTTACCCAGCTATGGGCTATTACAAGAGTCCAGTTAGGACTCTTGTACCGAGCTGAATCAGTCAATGATATTCACAAACAAGAGTAATGATTGGCTGGCTGAGCTTGGTACGTATGCCCCTTGAAAAACTAGGAGATAACATGGGAAGTTTGACTCTACAACAAGCGTTAACCATCATCGATGGAACCTTAAAAGCAGGAAACAAGATCCACACAGAACCTTTGACGGTCGCCGTCTTAGACAGTGGTGGCAAACTGATTTCTCTGCAACGTCAAGATGGCTCTAGCATGATGCGACCAGATATCGCGATTGCTAAAGCGTGGGGGGCACTCGCACTGGGTTGTTCCTCTAGAAAACTCGCCCAAGATGCTGACAACCGACCAGCATTCATCTCCGCCGTAAACGTGCTCGCACACGGAAACATGGTGCCAGTTCCAGGGGGGCTACTGATTCGAGACAAGGATAAAACGGTATTGGGTGCTATCGGCGTGAGCGGTGACATTTCAGACATCGACGAAAGCTGCGCCATTAATGGCATTGGCTGCGCAGAACTGTTTAGTGACGAGATGCTCCAAGCATAATCCAGTCATTAACGGGACTTACAAAAGAAAAAACCGAAGCCTTGAGCTTCGGTTTTTTAATGAATCTAAAAAGAGAGCCGCGAAACTACTCGTATGCACTCAACCATGTTTTTAGCAATTGGTTGGTGTTCTTCTTCTGGCTCGCAGACAGAGATTTAACCAGCTTTTTCTGCATTTCAACATGCTCAGTCATCATTTGGTCAATCAGAATCAAACCATCTTTGGTTAGCTGAACACTCACACTGCGTCTGTCTTCTTTACTGTGCTCACGACTGATCAACCCTTTGGCTTCCAGTTTATCAAGGCGATTGGTCATCGCACCTGATGTCAGCATCATCGAACCTATCAGTTCTGAGGGAGTGAGTCGGTAAGGCTTTCCAGAACGTCGCAAGGTGGCTAGCACATCAAACTCACCGAGTTTCATGTCGTATTTTTTATGAAGCTCGGCAACCTGAGTCTCCATATACTTGGCAATACGCATAATCCGGCCCATCATTGCCATAGGCTCAGTTTCTAGCTCAGGCTTTTCCTTTGCCCATTGCTCTACTACGCGGTCGATAGCATCCATTTGCAATCTCGCTCCGTTATTAGTCTTGATTACTTCAAACTAGTTTAACATAAAGATACTTTACAACCACTAGCTCTCAGTATACAGTTCACACAATAGTTATCTTAACGTAAAGATATTTTAAATGAACATATTATTAGCAATGATCCCCGCGTTCTTTTGGGGAACAACCTATGCAGTGACGCAATTTACGCTACAGGAGTGGCCACCATTATTACTGGGTGCTTTGCGTGCGTTACCTGCTGGTTTGTTATTGCTAGCAGTAAAGCCGACACTGCCTAAAAAAGGTGAGTGGCAGATCATTTTCACATTAGGCCTTATCAATATTGCGACCTTCTTTGGCTTGATCTTCGTGATGGCACTAACGCTGCCTTCAGCGATTTCTGGCGTGGGTATGATCTCTGTGCCTGTGTTCGCGATGATCTTCCATTGGGTAGTGAAAAAGCAACGCCCGCATTTGATTCAAGCCCTTTCTGGCATTGGCTTGATCACCTTAGCTTGGATTCTGTTCAACCCAAGCCAAATCGCACTGAACCCTATCGGCTTGGGTGCCATGTTCGCCGCGATCATGTGTATTGTCATCGGCAGCAGCATTACCAAGTCACTGGGTAACCGCATGCATTGGTGGAAGGTATTAACATGGCAGCTGATTTTAGGCGGTACGATTTTATCTGTCGCGTCTGGCGTTCATGCCTTCATCGACCCACAACCTTATGTTAATGCTGTCACTCATTTCGATACTCGCAACGCTATGGGTCTATTGTGGGTGATTGGACTGAACACAGCACTAGGTTACGGCATGTATGTGTGGTTGCTGCAACGTATGTCTGTGGTTGATTTCACCTTCGGTGGCATCGCTAACCCGGTTGCTGGCATCGTAACAGGCATGGTGTTGATGGGTGAATCCTTCACTGCGGTACAGTACTCGTTAATGACAGGCATGATCGTGATGTCACTACTGCCGCAGCTCATCCTTGCAGTAAGGCAAACCAAAACGGTCAAACCCGTCACGCAGTAAAAAGATTTAGAGTGTTACTAATAAACCCGCCAAGTGCGGGTTTTGTTTTATCTACAATACTAACAATTACAGTACAGACACCGTATTTTGCGAGCGTCTTCTTACCCCCACCTTTTAAACCGATCTTTGAGACTCATTTTTGAGCCTGCCGCGTATCAGATATGTTTTTTCGACTAGCATAAAGTAAGTACATCGAAACGAAACTGAAAGGTGACATCATGATTACGTCGAAGCTAAAAGCAATTGTGTTAGCGAGCAGTATTTTTATCTCACACCAAGTACTGGCGACTGAAAACTACAATACTGATATTCCGTCAAGCATCATGACGCCAGATACAGTGCAAACCAGCATCGGCGAATTGAATTTTAAAGATGGTGCGCCAACGGCTGAAACCGCGCAAAAGCTTTATGACAATCTAGATACGCTTCGCTCAACAGAGGTGTTCCTCAATGCGATTCCAATGGCTTCACTTGAAGCTCTGCGTGTTGGTCATGAAGGGATCGGTTCAACATCATCAAACCAAGTGGTGGTGTTCGATAATCTGATGGATTCAAACCCTCTATTTTTAACAGGTAACACCGACACCGTTTATGCTTCAGTTTTCCTAGACCTTGAGAAAGATGGTCCAACCGTCATTGAGGTACCAGAGGGCATGGGACCAACCACGGTGAACGATGCGTTCTTTCGTTTTGTTACTGACTTAGGCATCGTAGGGCCTGATAAAGGCAAAGGCGGTAAGTACTTGATTCTACCACCAGGTTACGAAGGCGAAGTGCCTGAAGGCTATTTTGTTTCACAATCCACCAGCTACACCAACTGGTTCATTGCGCGCGGATTCCTGAAAGATGGTAAGACCGACGCAGCAGTAAAAGCTTATAAAGAGAAGCTGAAGATCTACCCATTAGCGAAGAAAGATGATCAACCAAAAATGGAGTTCATCTCTGGTAGCGGCAAATCATTCAATACCATTCATGCAAACGATGAGCACTTCTACACCGAGATTAAAACGGTGCTAGATAAAGAGCCGATTTCCTTCATCGACCCAGAGCTTCGTGGATTAATGTCGAGCATTGGTATTCAGAAGAACAAACCTTTTGCACCCGATGAGCGCATGCAAAAACTGATGAAAGATGGCGTCGCGATTGGTAATGCAACAGCGAGATCTCTGTACTTCCAACCAAGAGACAAGAAGGCTTACATCTATGAAGATCGCCTATGGAAAACGGCGTTTATCGGCAAAGATTACCAATGGTTAGTCGACCAAGGTGCAGGCGGACGCAACCTAGATGCTCGTTCTTACTTCTTCTACATCGCGACAGTGAATACACCAGCGATGGCTCTGAAGCTTATCGAAAAGGGCTCTCAATACGCATTGATTGACCAAGCAAAAGACGGTGAATACTTTGATGGTGGCAAGCACTATAGATTGAATATTCCAGCGAATGTGCCAGCTAAGAACTTCTGGTCTATCGTGGCTTACGACACGCAAACACGTTCAGAGCTACAAACCAACCAACCGCTGCCAAGTAAGAATAATCAGCGTGATGACTTCATTGAAAACAAAGATGGTTCGGTTGATTTGTACTTTGGCCCTACCGCTCCAAAAGGCAAAGAATCGAACTGGATTGAGACGGTTCCGAGCAAAGGTTGGTTTACGGTGCTGAGACTCTATGGTCCACAAGAAGCTTGGTATGACAAAACGTGGAAACCAAGCGATATTGAAGAGGTAAAGCTGTAACACCAAGCCTGAGCTGAGCCTTTAATCAAGCTGTAAACCTTAAACAAAAACGCGCCTAAATCGGCGCGTTTTCTGTTATTTCATCGTTAATGATTTTCCAAGCTTTCACTTAAAATCTGTTCGATGCGTTTCACTATGGGGTGTTGATAACAAGCACGGTGGTACTGAATACCAACATCAAAAGTCACCGTTTCTCCATTGAACAATACAGGTCGCTGACTAAGCCCGCTTGGTATGGCGGCTGAATCCATATCAAATCCAACAAATACATATTGGCTCACCTGAACACATTCCAGAGCTGAGGAGACCGACGCGACCGTCAGCTTTTGCTGTAACACTAGCCCTGTGCGTTTTTTCAGACGTTCGTAATAAGAGTTGGCATCCAATGAGCCCATCGAAACACGCACCGTATCAAAGCTTTCTAACTGAGTAAGGTCGATGGTTTCATTTTTGGCTAAAGGATGTGCATCAGCCACATAAGCGAACAAGTCTAGCGAACCGACTTTACGTTCTACAATACGATCATTCAGTTCGTTGGGGTAACCTGACACACCAATCGCTAAGGTGCCTGCTTTCGGAAACTCAACCCCATCTAGCGACCAATCCATCATTGATATTTTGGGCTTTGATTCTTCACTTGTTAACCCTTTCAATAAGGGAACGGTAAACAATGTGCTCAACGGGTTAGCAGCATGAAAAACATATTCAATATTCGAATCGGCTCCGACAAACGACTGCGATATTTGCTGTGCTTGCTCTAGCTTTTCTAGCGGATCTTTCACCACCAACATCAATTGAGTGGTGAACAAGGTCGGAGCGTAAACACCTTTGGTCGCGATGAATAATTCATTAGCAAACAGATCTCGGCAATCGGCCAAATGACGATTAAACGTCGCTCGGCTGATATCCAAAATATGACACACCTTCGCCTGAGACTGTTGCTCATAAAGCAGATCCAAAAATCGATACAAATTTAAGTCGATTGTGTTTTTCAAATGCCTTACCTCATTTCAATGTAATGCCGTTCCTTTGTTCAGTATGAACGTGAACAAAATAAACCTTCAACACTCTATGCTATAACTTTGCTGCCAGTAGCGTTTTTCATGCAAACTTGCTAAAAGAAAAACGTCAACGTACTAGGGAATACGTCGGACATTGGTCATCATGAGCCCAAGAGCCGCGAAAACTTGAGCGACAAAACAGGCAGCAAAGAGTGTCGGTATACCAAATATCGCCACCAGATAACCTGAAGCAGCCAAACCAAATGGCATCAACAGTTTAAATAACGATCCGGTAATACCTGCCACGCGGCCAAGGTGCTTTTCCTCGAAGGCTTCTTGGCGATAACTCCAGATACAGATGCTGCTGTAAACACCAATAGCACTCACCCACAAGAACGACGCCATTAATAAGCCTTTTTCAATCACAACTATGTATTCTCCGGAGACACCTTGTAGTAAATAACTTTGGCTCAATAACGCTGGAAATAAGAATCCAAACGCCTCTAATGCAACGGACAAAATTAGAAGCACGCCGAGTCCGATACGTTTTCTAACTTTATCTGCGGTAAAAGAACCTAATAAGCCGCCCACGCCTGAAGCCGCGATCAAGTACCCCACTTCCATGTGATTGAGTGCCAACTCCGCTTTGGCAAAGTAGATGGCTTGAATCCAGAAAATAGATCCAGTGGTGTTAATCACCATCACTACCAAGGTGATGTGCCACATGTTCTTGTTCGCATACAAAATAGACCAGCCTTCTTTTAGTGCGCTAAACACCGACTGATGGACAACGGGCGTAGACGATTTGAGGTCCAACTTATTGAGCTGCCAAAAAGCAAGCACGTACATAACTGCAATAAGTAGAAACACGTTATGTAACGCTGATAAGAGAAGCAATCCCCCAGACAACACCGGACCAACCGTTTCTAACAAACTGTACAAGGAACTCATTCTGGCAGTAGCTGTATTTTGTATTTGTTGAGGTAAGACATTTTTCATCATCCCGATACGTGCATTGTGATAGCCATAGTTAAACGCCATCATTAGGAATGCACACGGGAACAGCACATATAAAGGATTCGACAACCATCGCACAGCGATATACGAGATAACCAACACAACGACTTGCCCAAGCAACATGCATTGCGACCACTGCTTCTTATTAAACTTATCAACCCATACACCGATGAACAGCGCTAGAAGCAGATTTGGCAAAAACTCAACGGCTCTCATCCAGCCCATCATCTCTGAGGACTGTGTTAACTCGTACACCAACAAGGGAAGAGCAAGGTCATAAATCTTAGTTCCAAAGGCGACAAAAAACGCCGTCGAAAACAAAACAATAAAGCTCGAGTTTTTCCAAATTGAGTTGGTCGCCTTTGAAGCTTTTACACCTTCCATTTTTCATTCCTTTTAAAAACAATCGAATAACTTTATTATCGAGATTAAAAGATGAAGAAAAATAGAAAGATTGAACAAGGATTTCACCTTTATGCATTACTGGAAGGCACTGGCATTTTTACGTTCTCGGGTACTCATTAACCAACCGACTCAACTTTCGTTGACAGAAATTACTGAAGCTCTGGGGGGTACCAAACGTAACGCACAGCTAATTATAAAAAAGCTAGTAAACGAGGGCTTGATTGATTGGAAGTCAGGTATTGGCAGAGGCAACCTACCCACACTCACTCTACTCAAAAACGTGAACCATAAATTAGAACTGAGGATTGATGAATTACTATCGGAAAACAAAGTTGACCAAGCATTAGAGCTCATTGATGATTCACAACGCGATCAGTTTCTACTTGGTTATATCAGCCGTTATCAGAGCTTACCGACCACACTCGATATTCTGCAAATTCCCTTTTATCGAGGCACACATAACCTAGACCCGATTGAAGTAACACGACGCACTGAAGCGCATATCACTCGTTACCTGTGCAGTAATTTACTGTGTTTCAACACACTAACTCACTCGTTTGAGGGAGACCTTGCAATTGACTGGTACCAAGATGAAAGTCGTTGGTATTTCACTTTGCGAAAAGGTTTAGTGTTTCATGACGGCTCGCCGATTCTAGCGCAAGACATCAAAAACCATTTCCGACGCTTGCTCAATAGCTCTCACCACAATAGTCAGCAGTTTCACTGCATCTCAAATATCACGGTTGTAGACCCACTTCATCTCTATTTTGATACCAAGGCCAACGCAGGATATTTACCGTCACTGCTATCCAGTTCAGCCGCGGGTATTACGAAAAAGGTAGGAGATACGCTCCTTGGTAGTGGCAGCTTTAAATTGGTCGAACAGTCTGAATGGCTTACCAGACTGGAAGCATTCAAACACTATCATGGTCACCGCCCTTGGGTAGATGGCATAGAGATATGGAATGTCGGTGATAAAGCCAAAGACTATGAGATGCACTGCGATATTGTTCATTCGCACCCGCATTACCAACATTCCTCAATATCGTTGGAGCTTGAAGAGATGGAACAGTGGGAAAAAGGTTGCGAATACGCCTTGATTAACCCACATCGTCACCCTTGGTTTGAAAAACCAGAGCGCTGCCAATCAATAAGTGAATTACTTCGCATACTTGGTGTAGCTAAAGATATCCCTAGACAGAGCATCGGTTATGCCAATGGAATGCTTGCCACTTTTAGCCAGTCATCAAGCCCTAAACTTATTAACGCCAATGATCAAGACGTATTGAAAGCCGTTCATCATTTAGCTGACTCATTAACCAAACCTACCCAACCACTAAAGATCCTGACCTACCAGCTGTTTGACCACATCAAAATGGCTCGTCATTATTGTCATCGATTGAATGAGCTCGGTTTTGCTTGCGAATATCAAGTGCTCGAGTTTCCAGATTTTTGCCAACCGGATAACCTAAAAGATGCTGACATATTAATTAGCGGTGAAGTGTTTTCAGATAACCTCGACAGCAGCTGGATGGGGTGGTTACAAAGTTCTATCGCATTAGAAGTGTGCCTCACTGATGAGCAAAAACAGTGGCGAGATGAAAACCTTGAGCAACTTTGGACACTCAATGATTACCAACAACGACAATCAGCCTTTCTAGAACTCGAGGCACAGCTAATAAAGCTCGGTGTTTATAGGCCGATTTTCCGCGTTAAACAGCAACTCAATTATGCCAAAACAGTCAATCCCGTTGAACAGTTAGCTAATGGTTGGATTGATTTCAACCAAATCACTATACGTCGCTGAGCAGGAGTTTCTCGATTAGAAATAGCCCCTTTATCAACGATTAGATAAAGGGGCTTTTGGCTTCACATAATGATCTTTTTGCCCATTAAAAATCCAATAATCGACTTAAATCAGTTTCGCCGCTTCGGCCTCAATTTCAACTTTCCATCGCTCATCAAAGAGCCCTTGAACAAACAATAATGTCGTTGGAAGCCCACCAACATCAAAGGGCAATCGTTGCTTTGCGGCTTGGTAATCAGACATATCATTCCGATCAACTAAGTACAGTCTTACACTGATTAAATCTTCCATATCCATTTGATTTGCCTGAAGCACTCCTCTCAGATTTGTCCAAGCCAGTACAATCTGTTCTTCCGCACTTTCAGCAACCACACCTTCGCTATCAATCCCAAGTTGCCCAGCAATATGTAACCGCGTTGAACCGGCGGGGATTAACGCACATTGATGATAGTTAGCGGCCGGAGCTGGTACTGAAGAGGGACTCCATATCTTATTCATCATTACACCTCAGATGATGTGACGATTTTAGACAGGACTGTAATGGTAGGCATATCCGTAAGCATCGCACCTAAACGGTCAAAATCGCCAATATCTTTGCGCCAAGCAATGTATTCATTGAAGTGATCCGTACTTTCCCATTCTTCACATAAAACCAAGGCATTTTCAGACAAATCTTTTTGATAAAGCTCCGCAGAAAGGTTGCCGTTAAAAGTACGAGTATCTGGCAAGATTTCGTTAAAAAACTCAACGACCTCTGCCGTTTTATCTTCAGTATGGCTCAAGGTAAATTGCACTAAAATAGTCATCATTCTCTCCGTTTTCTTATCTTGTTAAGGTACGAGGAGAATCTTACTTGTTTGTAAAAATAGATAAATACAGTAAAATTTCAAACATAGTTCGATTTAATGAGACAATAAATCACCATGAAAAACGAATTGCATCGCATGCAAGTGTTCGCTCAAATTGTAGAATCGGGCTCCATAACGAAAGCGGCTGATAAGCTAGATCTATCAAAATCTGTCGTTAGCCATCACTTACAAGGGCTTGAGCAACACCTTGGTGCGAAATTACTCACTAGAACAACACGTCGCCAATCCTTAACCGACGCTGGACAACGTTTTTATCAAAGATGCTTAGAAATGCGAAAACTAATGTCGCTTGCGGAAGAAGAAGTGCGCGAGTCCTGTTCTGATTTTGCAGGCACAATCACCATCACATCTCCACACACATTGATGACACATCTTATTGGACCTGCAATGTGTGAGTTTATGAAAAGCCACCCTCGTATAGAGCCTCAACTATTGGCCAACGATATGCGCGTAGATCTTATTGATAAATACATAGACCTGTCGGTCACCGTTGGAGAACTTCCTGATTCCACATCTCGAGCTATAAGGCTAGGAGACCTTCAACAAGTACTGTGCTGTCATCCTGATTATCTTACAAAGGTACAAATTCAGCTTCCAATCACATCAAATGACCTCTCAAAATATGACTACATTGCCAATCAATGGGAAGGTATCAACAGTCAAAGAAGCTTTGCTATCAATAAAGGGAAAATAAGTACCTATCAATTCAGAGCAAACAGAGTTGGAGATAGTGTGCCAACCATACGAATGATGGCTTTATCTGGGTTAGGAATTGCGTGTCTTCCTAAACAAGCAATTGAAGTAGACCTCCAAAATGGTACATTAATTAATATACTGCCAGATGAAATAGAGCTTAAGGCTCCTTTCTATATCGTACACAATTTTGGATTGCAAATGCCGGCCAGAATTCGGGCCTTCATTGACGATCTAAAACGATATGCCGAGTCTTACTCATAAAAGTTACATCATCAGAAAACATCCATAAACAAACTCACAAATTAGACCTTACAAAGAATAATGCCTTTAACTTAATCTACTTTTATAGAAATAATTTATACAAATCAATTATATTAGAGATTTATTTTCCACAAATCATTTCAATTAGAGACAAAAAGACAAAATTTTTCTCCGACTACCTACTTATACTGTGCCACGTCATTAAGGCGCTACAAGCCTATGATTTAAAATAATTATTAATGAGTAGTCACCATGAATTCGAAGTCGCTAACTATCTTGCTTTTTGTCTCTGTTTGCTTAATTTGGGGAACCACTTGGTTCGCTATGGAAGTGGCATTGCATTCTATCCCACCTATTTTTGCCACTGCATTGCGCTTTTTATTGGCTGCACCGTTGCTCGCGGTATTGGCGAAAGTGTTCAACCAACCTTTGCTTTTCCCAAAGGGTAAACGTCAATGGCTGCTTATTGTGGCACTGATGTATTTTGCTATTCCGTTCACTTTGATGATCTATGGAGAGCAATACATCTCTTCTGGTTTGGCGTCGATCATCTTCGCCAACATGCCGGTCGCTGTGATGCTGATGTCGGGTTTATTCTTAGGTCTGCGCTTAGCGAAGCATCAAATCTTCGGCTTGATCACTGCTGTTGTGAGCCTATGTTTAATCCTTGGCAACGAAATGCAAATGGGTGGCGATGACTACCTGATTGGCACGATTTGTTTAGGCCTTGCTGTGGCGATTCATGCGGTTATGTATGTGTTGGTTCAAAAGCACTGCAAAGGAATCGAAGTACTGACTTACAACGCCGTACCGAGCTTAATTGCTTCTATATTCTTGTTCGCAGTTTCAGCGATGGGTGAAAGCGTTAACGTTGAATCCTTCACTTGGGATTCAATCTCAGCCGTGGTTTACCTTGGCTTTGTCGCGAGTGTTGGCGGCATTGTGGCTTACTTCAAATTAGGACAAGTTTCGACCCCTTTCCAAGCGTCTATCTGCTTCTTAATTTTCCCGGTAGTAGCACTGCTGATCTCTTGCTACATCAATGGTGAAGTGCTTTCTGAACAGTCATTGCTTATGATGATTCCTCTGCTTTGTGGCATCTTGCTGACCAAGGCACCAAAAGGGATCTTTAAGCTGCGTTCTTCGTTAAAAACAGCGAGCAGCAACTAAACTCTATGAATCACCCTAGAAGCTCGGAATGTGCTTCTAGGGTTCTATTTAGCTATTCAAATCAACCTTCCACCTAACTCCTCTTTGCATACTCCTGTCTGTTTCACCGCATCCATTCTTTCACTCATTGATAATGGCAAGCGAATGACTTAAAAGTCGCAATCGGCTACATTACAAATACCAATCATTGTCGGCTTTGGTCATAGCCTTCAGCGCCCTTCTCCAACAAAGGAATGCCATGAGTACTCCCATCAAACACATGCGCCTAATCAAAGGTCAGCCCTGCCGTGTGACGGAGTTGTCTAACAGCGACGATGCGTTCTTAGAACCACACAGACATGAGTATTGGGAGTTGGTGTGGTGTGTGGATGATCTCGGTAGTCAGAGTATTGATTTCGTCGACTACGACAACAAAGTCGGGCGTATTTTTACCATTGCTCCCGGTCAAGTACATCGCTCAGAATTGGTGGGAGAAAATGCTCGTTTACTGGTATTTACTCCAGGGTTTGTCAAAACCAATCATCGCAACACACAACTGGTCGACACCGTTTTTGCCATGCATCAAAGTCGCCCTCCCTATTTGGATTGCAGTGAGGAAGGCAACCGTTACCTGCTACCTATTTTCACCATGATCAAAGAAGAGTGTGAGCGAGTGGATAGCGACTGGGATTTGGTAGAATCACTAATGAATAGTTTTCTGCGCTACATATTACGTTTCGCCACCCAATCCTCATTGAAAGGTGAAGTGCGCGACAGCCGAGTCAACAAGGTTGTTGATTTGATTGAGCAACATTACGCCACGCACAAACAATGCGAATTTTATGCGCAAGCGCTGTCGATCACGAACAAGCGCATCAACGAGATTGTCAAAGCGGAACGGGGTAAAACCGTTACTCAGTTAATCCATGATCGAACCATCTTAGAAGCGAACCGTGAATTGATCTTTTCTACCAAGACAATTAAAACCATCGCTTTTGAACTCGGCTTCGAAGACCCTGCCTATTTCAGTCGTTTTTATCGTGGCCAAATGAAAGAGTCACCCGCAGAGTTTCGAACTCGATGTGCAGATCGTGCAACATAATGCGCAGATAATCCCTTTTTAGAATCCACTTAAGTTCGGATAATGCTCCCTCTTTATTTCATCCAATTTGTTGGGAGCTTTCTGGAATGGGCATTAATCTCAAAACTGATCCGATCTCAAAATCCTTTTATCAATACCTTTGGCCCGCACTAACCGGCATGGTGATCAAGTCTCTTTTTATCATGGGAGATGCTTGGTTCGTCGGACGCGGTGTTGGCCCTGATGGGCTTGGTGCTATCGCTTTAACCATCCCTGCTTTTTCAATATTCACCGCCATTGCCATGATGGTGGGCATTGGTGGCGCAGCACTTATGTCCATCGAAGTCGGTAAAGGAAATACAACGTCGGGTCAAACTCTCTTTAGCCAATCAATGCTCAGTACCGCTGTGCTTAGCACCATTTCAGTCAGCATTGCCCTGTATTTTTTAGACGACATGATTGCGTTAATGGGCGCTTCTGGTTACATGGCTGAACTGACTCACGATTACCTGTCTGTGATGCTGCCATTCTTTGTGTTGTACTCGTTAGCTTGGGTCATGTCATGCTTTGTTCGTAACGATACCAACCCAAAACTGGCGACTTACGCGATGTCGATAGGTGCTGTGGTTAACCTAGTTTTGGACTACTTCTTCGTCTTAGAATTTGGCTGGGGTATGAAAGGCGCGGCCTACGGTACAGCAATTGCTCAAGGTGTTATCGCTTGTATTCTATTAAGCCACTTTGTACGTAGACAAGGCACCTTGGAAATGAGCTTAAAAGGGATTGGTTTGGGAAAACTGCCAAGCATCCTAAAAATAGGTACGCCGACATTCTTCATTGAAGTAACTGCAGCGATGACCATCTTATTGTTCAACTACGTGTTGCTGCATCAGTTTGGTGAGAATCATATTATCGCCTATGGCTTAACGGCAAACATCGGGGTATTCGCCCTGTTTGTGATGGTCGGAATCGCTCAAGCCTGCCAACCAATCATCAGCTTTAATCATGGAGCCAACCAACCAAACCGAATCGAAGCGATTTTCCGCTTAGGTTTAAAAAGTGCAATTGGTAGCGGCTTGGTGTTTATGGTTCTGGTGTACCTGTTTGCTCCACAAATCGCAGCCCTCTATTTGGGTGATTCAAGCGATTTAATTGGACTGTCATCAACCGCATTGACGTTCTTCTTCTTTGCTGTGCCGCTGATGGGCATAAACTTAGTGATCGCCAACCTGTTTCAGGCAACGGCCAAACCTAAACAAGCAACACTGATATCTCTTGGACGCGGCTTTGTGTTCGTCGCCTTGGGCATCATGATTTTGCCAAAGCTATTCCCAGAACAAGGCATTTGGGCGAGCATCCTGTTCGCGGAAACCGTAACAGCCATATTCAGCCTGAGTATGTTACGCAGCTACAAGAAGCGCTTTTCTGACTCATTAGAAAAACAGGCTGCATAGGAAGTCATCCGTTTAGAACGCCACGCCTTTGACTACCAAATAGCACATACAAAAAAGCTCCAATATCACTATTGGAGCTTTTTGTTTACCTCATCTTCCGCAGTTAACAAGAAGACGGCCTACATCATTATCAAATAATATAGTTTATTAGCTAAGCAAATGCTTTTTTTCCGTGAGAAGTATCAGACCATGCCATTGTAATTGCAGCACGAGATTTACTATTAAGGTTATCAATGAAACCATTATCACCCGCTTGAGGCGAAAATCCACTCATGGCTTGAACCAGCGCATCAATCGAGGTATCAGATAACGTGGTGTACTCTCGTTCGCCTCCTGAATCCTTATCCCCCATACCAACAACGACTTCTGCACGGTTACCATTGAAGTAATCATTGAAAGTTACAGAACCAATGTGTTCAAACTTGGCTTGGTCACTTTCACTTTCACTTTCACTTTCACTTTCACTTTCAGGATCGCGCAGTATCGACAATTTAAGATCATAGCCACTGCGTTCTAACCACAATTTCTGCCAATCAATCCCATTGAAAACAATGTTGTCTTCGCTGCGAATGTCTTCAACGAGGTTGTCAATGACGTCACCACTTACAACAAAGCTATCTACGCCAGTGCCGCCCTTGAAGGTATTTTGGAATCCACCAAGTACCATCACGTCACTTCCTTCGCCACCATTGAACTGGCTGAACTTAGAAAGCGCAGCAGCAATTAGGTGATCATCACCTTCGCCACCGTTGAGCACCGCGTTATAACCCATTAACTTAACAACATCATTGCCGCCACTAGCATTGATACGGTTGTAATTGCCAAAGACATTGGCGAAGTCATTACCAGCCCCCAGCTCAACTTGGTTATTATTACCAATCGTAACTGAGTAGTCTTGATCGCCGCCTGTATCAACACGGTTATAGTTACCAGATGTGACGACATAATCACGGCCAGTTCCAGTGTCAATCTCGCCACCTTCACCAAAGACAAACGACTCATCATCACCTGCACCCAAGAACACGTGATTGATTCGTCCAGCAACGACGGCAGTATCATTGCCTTCGCCACCGAACATCATATTTTCACGTCCCATTAGCACACCCATATCATTGCCTTCACCGCCGGTAAAAATATTAGATGTTCCTGTTGCATAGTAGACATCATCACCTCGACCACCCCAGAAGTTATTGTTATCTCCTAGATACGCGCCGAGGTCTTTACCATCACCACCCCAATTGAAGTTGTAATTACCTAAAGAAACGTTGATGTCTCCATCGCCTTGCAAATGACCGCTATTACGAAGGAAATCAAATGTTTTCTCCTTCATATTCAGTAGATCAGCCGTCAGGTTTTCTTTTAAGTTTTCCACCAGTGACTTCATTTCTGTTTGCTTATTTTCACTGAAAATAGTCGCAAACAAATTAGGTAGATTTAGCGAATTAAAACCAAATGCACGATCTTCTTTAGCGGAGCTATCTGCCGTTATTGCATCGCCGTTATCCTGAGCTCCAGCGACGTTAGTGCCATTAACAGAAACGGATGAATCATCTTCTTCCTCTTTCGGTGCTTTTTCTTTCAAGCCGTGTGTTTCTGCGAACGTCTTAATGCCGTCAGCACCCATATTGACGCCCGACTCTAGGTTGTCTAACAACTTAGCTGGGTCAACGAAGGCTTGTAATTGATCGCCACTAAACTCACCAACAACTTCCAGCATTTCTTTTAGGATTGCGACACCATCTACTGATTCGCCAGTACGAGACACAATATGCCCTGCTGCTGTGTAATCCACACCGAAGATATCACCTAACGTCGTCTCTGCGCCTACACCGGCGAGTTGGCCTAGAAGCTTGTTTTTTAACTGGCGGGGAAGATCTTCGGGGCTGTAAGTAAACGTTGTTTTAGCTTGCCCCGTTGTGGAAAATTGTTGAGTCATAAGACCAAACAACGAACCCAAATTGGTATCAAGAATCGACTGGATATTATCACCGAACATAAAGTTCCAGTTACCCGTCGTCACTTGAATATCAGCACCTTGGCCACCAACAGCAAAGTTAAACGCTAGCTTCTCATTCGCTTGACGGAACTTATCTGCACGACTCATTTTACTTGAGTCAGAGTTATCATTTCCGCCTAACCACTGGTTGTATTGCTTGTTTAACGTCGCTTCAGCGTCATTTTTCAAGCCGCGGCTACTGCGTTCATTTTGAGAATCCAAGTCAACCAAGCTTGTGTAATCAACACTGCTACTCTGATCTAAGCCAGACATATCTTTAACGAACTTTTTAGCCCCAGATAATGTCCACTGCTGCTCTTGAGCGGCTAACCAATCTTGACCTTCACCTGAACTCGCTATGCTTTTTAACACACCAGAGATTCGAGAGGCGCCGTCAAACGGATTAACCAGAGGAGGCGTAGGAATTGATTTATCCATCATCACAATAAGATCGTTGCTTTGCCCTAAATTGAAGCTCACATTACGATTACCGATGAACATCTGTGCGCCTTCTAGAGCTTGATATCCACCAATATCAAAGCTGTGTTTACTTTCCCCATCACCAACATGAACCATCACATTGTTGTCACCAAAAGCTAGAGATTTAAAGCCACCAGTACCTACTTTAATACCTACGTTCGAAGTGCCCCAGTTAACTGCAGTAAACTCACCATCACCGACATTAACTTGGATATTGCCAGAATAGCTGAGCTTGCTCTTACTGCTACCAGATGATGAGGACTCTGTATCATTCTTGCGTTTTTCTGGTGCATTGAACACATCACTGTTTTCAGCAATTGCGCCGCGAGCTAGATCATCAACGTCGCTAGTGCCCACTCGAGAAAGATCGATGTCTCCTTCTGCGATACCATTTCTGATACGCTCATGTTTTTCTGTCACTTTGCCTTGTTCATCCCAGCTAAGTGTCACTTTGTTGCTTTTCTCTTTTTGTACCCAATGACCATTTTCGTCACGGGTATGTTTACGACCATTCGAGTCAACAGCAACTTCTGAGCTACGGACAGAAACATTGCTGCGGATATCGTTGTCACCCATCGATTGAATAAGAAGTCTTCCGAAGCCATTTTGTTTGTCATCACTGATTAACGAACAACCGACGACACTAATATGATCAGGGTTAGCCTTCACATTTTCAGCTTCACTAAACGCTTGATTGAACGCTGCTAGTTTCACGGCTAACTCATCTGCGCTGTAACCGCTTAGATGAGTATTATTGTTTTCAGATTCATCACGACCATGACCAACTAATTGCCAACGTAATTGTCCAGTTGACTTGTCTTTAGGTAACTTAGACGGGTCACCGTAAACCACACGATAATTACCGTCTGAGTCTAGCTGAACAACCACGGTACTATCTGGATGTTTGCCTGCTAAATTTTCAGCCGCTTTGGAAACCGAAGAATCATTCTCCATTTGAATAATGATTTGACCGTCAAAGCGCGTTTCACCACCGTCAGATTGAGGGGATACTATGAGGCGTTCCCAACTGTTAACGTCTTTGTTTTTAACCGTGTCATCCGAGCCATTTAAGCTTGCTCGGAAATCAATCTTAGGTTTGTTCGCCACATCATCGTAGACAGTGCGTAAAGTCTTATCATCTTGTTCGATGACAAACTGATCCGAGGCACTCACTTTAAGTGCAGGCAACCCTAAACGATGGGTAATACCTGGAACAAAGCTTTCGATGCCTTTATGTGACTGCAAGTGCGCTTTCCCGTAGATAGCGACAAACTTTTCGCCATCAGGAAGAGCTTGCAATGCATCGACGGCAACGTTGTTCGCAGCACCAGCACGGTACATCAAGCCATGCTCTGTACCTTGAACTGTAGGTCGCGCTGTACTATTTGCATCTAGAGCAAGAATACGCATCCCGTTAGTACGGGCGTTTTCAAACAACGTAATATCTAAATGCTTAGTTTTGATCATTGCACTCAACTCACTAGACATAATGCCTGTGGACAAATAGTTGTCGATCAGTGGTTGGGCAAGGTCGGAACGAAGATGCTCTAAGCCGATGACTGTCACACCTTGCTTTTTGAGCGCGTCCATTTGTTCATTAACAAAGCGCAGACCATTCACATCGCTTCCATGAACTTCCCCAATTAGGAGGCCTTTGCGCTCGTTAAGAAGTACTGACAATTGTTCTTCAACACCGCCGTTCGCACCCGCAAGCTTGTCGCTTAACTCATCATAACCAGCACCAGAATAACGGCGATCCCAGTTGTCGACGTCGGTCTCATGACTGCTGCGATATATACCCTCAATTTGGTCCATACGATCTGTCTCAAGCTGAGATATATAGCTTTGATCAGCGAATTTTTTCAGCAATATCATTTCAGCGGAGTCACTGGTCATTGGGTCAGACTTTTTAGCAGCTTCTTTCAAGAAGTAGAAAGCCATTTGTACCGACTCAACCCCCGTCAGATCCTGAAGCTCCTGATAGCTATAGCCAAGGTGAACGGTTTTTGTTGCCTCATCCAAAACAGCTTTACTAAGCAAGTCAGTGGACTGCGATTTTTCTAACCATTGTTTAAAGTCAGAATACTGTTCCCCAAGCTCGATGTGATACTTCGCGTCAAAGCCCAAGTTACTCGGAGTTTCTCCTGCATAACCTTGTTTTGGCGATAAGTATGGGTCTTCATTAGCCCAGCGCACCATCATGTCCGTTAGGCCAACATGCTCGCCATTTGCTTCTTCCATAGCAACAACATAAATACGAGCGGCCAAGTCGGTTCGCGTCTGCGCGATAGCATCAATGTTCTCTTGGGTTACTTTCATCTTGCCACTGAACAGCGCCGTGTTTACTTGCTCTTTCAATGTCGTCAACGCAAGGTTACGTCCAGAGGTTGGATGTTCGGCCAAATAATTATTGATCTGCTTGTTCAGTTCAAAACTCGCCCCCACCTGATCTCGACCAATAGAACTATGCACTAATTCAACTTGATCCAAGATGGCTTGATAAGAAGCACCAATCGGTTTAGCAAAGACTTTACCGCCATCTTTCAACTCTTGCTTCGTCATAATGGTAGACAAATCAACGACTAATTTTTTCTTGTTTCCTAACGATTCAAGGTCCGTTACTTTTACTTCTGTTGACTTCTTAATTGGTGTTGCGTCAAAGACAGGTAAATCAAGAATTCCCTGCAATGTCGTCTTGTCACCTAATGTAGGCTTGTAAGTAGCTAACGTATTGCCGTCCATCACCACAACACGGTTGAAAATAGCTTCTCCAACATCATTTTTTGTCAGTCTGTAACGTTGAGCCATATTTAAATCAGACTTACCAAAGAAGCGAGTCAAATAAGTGCTAAACTTGTCTTTTGATGAAAACTCTACAACACCTGCATTCGGATCATAGAAACCGTAAACACGATTTTCTCCATCACCTTTTGCCCAAGCAGCCATTGCATGACCAGGAGCATCTAGCTCTAATAAGACAGGCTTGTTGTCAACTGAAACGTCTGTGATCTTTTCAATTACACCCGTAACCGTTAGAGCTTTCTTACCCTCAAGCTTCTCTTGCCATACTTTCATAGAAGTATCATGCATTGGGTTTTTAGTATGGATCGCTGCAAGGCTATCCATTAGCTTACTGGCGTTTGCCCTCTCCGTTTCCGAATAAAGCGTAGGGTTACTTAAGACTGCAGCTGTTGAATACATCTTTTCTAACAGCTTTTTCGCCACGCCAACCTGACCATCGCTTTCTAGCTGTTTAGCGACAAGTATCAGCTTAGATAGCGGGTCACAACGGCCACCAAATCCATCGTTTGATAAATTCAATAACAACAATTGAGGAGCAAGTTGTTCACTGGCTTTAACGTCAGTGACTCCTGAAGACGCCACGTCACGGAATAAGCGATTATGCTTCTCCGATTTAGCTTGGAATGTTGCCTTCAAACCTCGGCTTTCGACTTCCCAAGCAAGCGCACCTTTCTGTTCTGCACTCCAATTACCTTTGACCAATAGGTCCACTAACTGCTTGATATTCATATCAGGTCTAAAACCTTCCACAATATCTTTCGCATGGTCAGTTTTGTAGCCATTCAAGAAATCTTTGGTAGTGCGAATGTCTTTTGATTTACCTGGCACCGTTGTGTCTGGTTTTAGTGCTTCACCGTAGCGAGAAAGGTCGTTTTTGATGCCTTTTAGTACTTCACTTGCATCGGCTGATACGCGGTCTGCGTCAAACAAACCAGATACGATTTGCTCAGCGTATTGGCTCATCAAGCGATTACTCGCCTCGTGGCCATAGAAGGTTTGCTCACCGGTCACATTAAAGCCAGATACCGCTAGCTTGGCACGAAGCTTCTCACCTTCGCCGCCTAAACCTTCATTATCAGTTAACAGCATGATCGGCGTATCTTTCGGTAAACCTTTCAAGTTTTTCTCTACGGAAAATTGGCCATTGACCGCTTTAGACAGAGCTCCAACAATTCCTGCCGGATTCGCCACTTCATGCGCAGTGATCGCTTTGGTCATGCTTGGCATTGGTCTATCCAATAACAAGCCAGAGACAGCTTGACCATTTTGAGCAGCGAAACGCGCGAGATCAGCCGCAATCGGACCGCCCATAGAGTACCCGTGAATAATAATGTTACTTGGGTCTATACCCTTATCATTCACGAGATACTTGAACATAGTACGGGCATCTTGATAGAGACCTTTTTCACTCGGCCCACCGTCGCTTTCGCCATAACCACGCATGTTAACAGCCAACATATCAATATTTTGCTTGTGATAATGACTGCGAATTGCGCTCGCTTGTTCTTCTGAGGATGAACCAGAACCGTGTAGGAACAGCACTACTTTACCGTTCCCTACACTCTCTTCGCCTTCAGATGCTTTAGCCCCCTTATGGAAGTATCCTGACAAACGACCAGCTTCACCTTTCAGAGTCACTTTTTGAGACTCGCCTTTTTCGACAGCAAGCCCTAGCAATGTTTGAGTGATATCACCAACCTTACGACGAGCATCTTTAGTTCCGAACAACTCATTGTTTAGGAAACGAGTTAACGGACTAATAGACTCTTTGTCGCGCGGTGGCGTACCCTCATTTTCAATCGCTATATTTTCTTTGTGCTTCTCATTGCCTGATAAGACATCACTAACTTCCGGTTTACTGATTGGCGTTGCATCAAACACAGGCAAATCAAGGATTCCCTGCATAGTCGTCTTATCACCAATTGTCGGCTTATAACTCGCTAACGTGTCGCCATCCATCACCACCACACGGTTGAAGATCGCTTCACCCGCGTCGTTTTTACCCAGCTTGTAGCTTTGAGCCATGTTCAGATCGGACTTACCGAAGAAACGCTTTAGGTAAGCACCAAATTTCTCTGCTGAAGAGAACTCAACAATGCCAGCATTTGGATCATAGAAGCCGTAAACACGGTCGTCACCTGAGCCTTTTGCCCAAGCCGCCATCGCATGCCCCGGAGCATCAAGTTCCAACAACACAGGTTTACCGTTAGCCGATACATCGGTGATCTTTTCAACCACACCGTTTACAGTAAGCGCTTGCTTCCCTTCCAGCTTTTCCTGCCATACTTTAATCGACGTATCATGCATTGGATTCTTCGCATGAATAGCTGCCAAGCTGCTGAGCAACTTGCTTGCATTGGCTTTTTCACTGTCTGAGTAAAGCGTTGGATTGCTAAGCACCGCGGCCGCAGAATACATCTTCTCCAGCAGTTGTCTTGCAACGCCGGCTTGACCATCGTTTTCTAGCTGTTTGGCGACCAGAACAAGTTTAGAAAGTGGATCACAGCGTCCACCAAAACCGTCGTTCGATAGGTTCATCAGCATTAACTGTGGTGCAAGTTGCTCGGTGGCTTTCGCATCCACCACTCCAGCAGAGGCAATCTCACGGAACAGTCGGTTGTACTTCTCAGACTTGTTCTGAAACGTCACTTTTAGCGCACGACTTTCGATTTCCCAAGCAAGCGCACCTTTTTGCTCTGCACTCCAGCTACCCTTAACAAACAGATCCACCAGTTGCTTGATGCTCATGTCTGAGTGGAAGCCGTCAACGATATCCTTCGCATGGTCGTTTTTGTAACCATTTAGGAAATCTTTGGTAGTACGAATGTCTTTCGATTTTCCTGGCACGCTAGTATCCGGTTTCAGCGCGTCGCCATAGCGTTTAAAGTCTTCCTGTAGTCCTTTAAGCACTTCGCCCGTATCAACCTTCGCTTGTGTTGACGTGCTCGTCTCATTGCTTTCGATATAAGGCGCGGTGATTTTTGTCCATTTATCAGCATGCTGCGTCATTAACCATTCGGCTTTGTGATTCGCAGAAGCACTGGATTTAGGCTTTTTAACTGGTGGTTGGCCTTTGCTTGCGCGATACTCCTGATACCAAGTATCGAAATCATCACTACCACTAACCAAAGCGTTCACTTCAGCAATAATGGCTTTACGGCTTGCAGAATCAAAATGATCGAGTGCCTTCACATCAACTTTTGCCGTGGATTCTGTTTTAGGCACAAATTCACTTAACACGTTCGGCACGCTTCGGAACTCAAACAAGATAGCGGGTTCTGGCTGCTGCACATTTCCTGTCGTAGCGTTGTTGATGCCATGTCCTGCCACTTCGCCACCATACTGGAAGTATTCAAATACACTCTTAGCAAGGCTTTCTGAATATGAACCTTTCAGCTTACCAATGATTTGTTGTCTCACGTATCGTGAATCATCTGCACTAAGAAGTTCCAGCATTTTGACCGGCTTAGTTCTTGGCAATATCTCCCAAGCATTTTTTACTTTCGGATCGGTTAACCCTTGAGCGTTTGGAGAGAAACCCTCCGATACAGGATCCCAATCATTGATGTAGATACCGTACTCTTTGGCCAGATCTGCAGTTTTTGAATAGATCGATGTAAGATAGGCAAACACGTTTTGCGCAGCCGTCGGATCATCTAGTTTGTGCTCATTAGAGTTGACTAAAAACTCATCTCTAAGTCCCGACTGGTACCAAGGTGCCGACTCTAGAAGTCTTACTTCCAATGACGAGCTTGAACCAAATTCTTTCGCACTAATGCCCATCGTGGCTTGTTGTCCACTAGGGGTCATCCCTATTGTCTGCCCTTGAGCTTCAATTGCGGTGCCGTTACCAGCCGCGATGAGATGCTTCGAATTCGAGATAACCAGCGTAAAGTGTCCATCATCACTCACCAATTGAGGTAAGCTTTGGTGGTTTGACTGGTTGATATGGCCTGTAAACTCTTTCGCTAACCAAAGCATTGCTTCTTTACGACTTTCAACCGCCGTCGTATCACTGGTTTCACTAGGATACGTAACCAATTCAATTGTGTGCGTCTGCCAGTTGTTCACCCCATTGATATCCGCAATACGAGCTGGGTTGCTATAACCGCCTTGATTCATATCTTTGGTTAACATGAACAATGGGTTACCTTGTGAATCATGCACATACCCAAACGTCTGTGCTGAATTCTTAGGTAAAACAACAACTAGACCAGATAGTTCGTTTTCTATACCAATTGATGTCGAGGAAAAATGACCCTGAAACCCAGGAACACTTTTTGAACTATGTTGACCCGTTGCTTGATTTCCTTGTCCACCACTTAACTCTTCTAAGTCCACGCCTGAAATACGGATCTCTTTTCGAGCCACATCCTGAGAGTGCGTAGTTGGCAGCACAATGCTATCTGCATTGCTCTCAGTGAACAGAGAAGTGACTGAGCTTCCGGTATTTTTAGTACGAATGCCTGCATTGATTTGTAGTCGATTTACGGCTTGTACCGCACCGTCTAACGCCTCTTGTTCTTGATCGGTTAATCCTTCACTGAATCGACCGTCGGCACTCTGTAGATTTACCGTATCGACATCGCTACTGGTTGTCTTTTCACTCGGAATAGAGTGACTTTCATTAGATAAGCCGCTGCCAGAGGCACCTTGACGATCAGGGCGGTCATTTTCGTTTTGCTTAGAACCTTTCGCGTCCGCTTGTGCTTGATTCGCTTTATTTTCAGCATTTCTGGCATCACTATTACCACGTTCTTCAGCGTCTCTAGCTGAATTATTGGCATTCGATTCAGCTTGTTTAGCTTCATTGGTTTTCGTGGCCGCTTCTGCTTTACGTGCATCAGCATCGGCTTTAGCGTCCGCAATATCTTGCTCTGCACTAGAACGATTATCTTCGCCTTTCGCAACGCCTGCTTCTGATTTAGCCACCGAATCGTTGACGTTCTTTTGGTTGTCTTTATGAGCCTGTTTCGCATCGGCGATCTGCTCGCCAGAAACATCTTTGGCATTGTCTAATTGGGTTTGTACATCCTTTAGAAGACCACCAGCAAAACGATCGCGCCAATGATCACCAGACACTCCCGTATACTCAGCTTTGTTGTCAAGTACATCAAGGCCTTGAGCCATAGCCGTTAGATCTTTAGTTACCGCTTCAGACTCTTCGTTCACAGCGTCGCGCTGCGCTTGACCATTACTCTCTAATGCTTCTTGATCGGTTGATTCTAATTGAGCCTGAGAACCTGATACAGCTTCAAGTTGTTTCTGCTTTTCTTGCTCTAAACGCTGGCGATCGGCTTCCGCTCGTTCTTTGTCAGACATTGCATTATTTGCAGCTTGATTTTGTTCCGCATTATCGGCAACAGCATTAGCTTGGTGTGACGTTTCAGATTTCGCCACCACATTATCTAAAACATAGCCCAACCCATCATTATGGCCTGTGCCTTTGAATTCTATTCGGTTGCTGCCAGAATTTGCAGTCAACTTAAGTGTTTTTTGTTGCCAAGCTGCTTCATCGCCAGAGGTTGAGAATACAACATCACCGTTCCAGAGAACCTCTATGCCTTCATTGCTTGAAATGCCTGCACGCTTTGCAAAATCAAAGCTAACCGCAATGACTTCACCTTCCGCTAAATCCGTTAAATCTTGAGAAAGACTTGTATTAGTATAAGTATCTAGCTCTGTTACACGTGAGCCATGGCCTTCGCCACTTACGCCATAAGCGCTACTTGAATATGATGCTTCTACGCCATGAGTAGATTCCCAACCGTCGCCACCTTGTTCAAAATCGCCATTAACGATCAGGTTAGGTGCTTGCGCTTGATCTGAAGACTCTTCGATGTTGAGTTCATTTTCCATGCTGCTGAGATCAGGCGTTTCAACGTTAGTCACGCTTCCACTTAGCCCATCTCCTAGATCGGAACCTACTTCTTCGATTTCATCCAGAGCGAAACCATCAAGTTTCGTGATTTCAGGCGTTGAAATAGCACCTCGCCCTTTCTGAATTCCTGATGACGAAGCTTCATCACCTTGAACTAGGTAATTAATCGCTTGGCTGCCACCCACTCCAAGAAGAGTTTGTTTAATATTATCAAACAGTGCGGAAAGCTTATTGCTGCTAGTGTTACTTGACGCGACGGCTAGGCTATAGAAATCACCGTTACCCACTTTGATAGCAACGTTATTTCTAGCATAAGAAGCGTTAATCCCTAAGCCATCACCTACGTGAATATTCACGTTTGCTTTGCCTTTCATCACCGCAACATTGAGACCGTCACCCACTTTGGTGTTGACGTTATATTTGCCCCATGCAACGTTAACTGAAATACCGTCACCAATTTTGGTGTTGATATTCGCATCACCATAGGCCGCCGTTACACTCAGGCCATTACCCACGGTTGTCGTAATGTTAGCTTTACCTTTCGCCGCCGTGACCTGCATACCATCACCGACTTTAGTGACAATATTGCCTTTGCTCCAAAGTGCGTTGAAGCTATCTCCGTCACCCACTTGAGTAATGATGTTCGCTTCACCTTTCGCTAAAACAACATTACGGCCATCACCCACTTTCGTAATGATATTCGCTTTGCCCCAAGCTCCCGTGTAATCATCGCCATTACCGACGTGAGTAATGACATTCGCCTTACCTTGAACCACAGAAACTTCTTGACCATCACCTACTTTGGTAATGATGTTCGCTTCACCTTTGGCGAAGTTGTATCGATCACCGTCACCGACGTGAGTGAAGATATTTGCTTGTCCCCAGGCCACGTTAACGCCTAATCCATCGCCCACTTTTGTGATGATGTTAGCTTTGCCTTTCGCCAAACCAATAGTCGTACCATCACCCACATGGGTCATGACATTGCCCACTTTTGATATCAGTAAACCAACGGCGGTTCCTTCGCCAACTTTGGTTAAGATATTACCTTTACCCGCCAACACAGCTGCGGTTGTTGCATCACCAACATGGGTCACTACGTTTGCTTTCGCAGCGGCGACAACACCCATGAAGTCATCACCGACTTTCGTTATGATATTCGCTTCACCAAGGGCTAGTACGCCAGTAAGACCATCTCCTACGTGAGTCATAATGTTTGCTTTACCAAACATCGCGGCTAAGGTTGTTCCATTACCCACTTTCGTCATCACGTTTAGTTCGCCAGCAAATAAACCTAAGCTTGTGCCATCACCAACGTGAGTATAGATATTCGCTTTACCGATCATTAATGCAGCAGTTAGGTCATTACCCACTTTAGTCATGATATTGGCTTGGCCAAGCATTGCAGCAAACGTGCTGCCATTACCCACCTGAGTGAATATATTTGCGTTACCTACCATCGCGGCTATCGAAGTACCATTGCCCACTTTGGTTGCGATATTACCTTTCGCCACCATTAATGCGACTGTTGTACCATCACCAATATGCGTAAAGACATTGGCTTCCGCGACCATAAGCGCTAATGCATCACCATGACCAACCTTGGTAAATACATTGCCTAGGCCACCCATTAGCGCCCACGCGTTGCCTTCACCAACGTGAGTGAAGATATTGCCTACGCCGATCATAGCTGCTATTGAAGTGCCGTCGCCTACTTTGGTGAAGATATTACCCGCAGCACCCATTACGCCAATTGTTTGGCCATCGCCGACATGAGTCAGTACGTTACCAATACCCAACATAATGCCAGTGGTATCACCATCGCCCACCTTGGTTAGAATGTTCGCCCCACCAACCATGACGCCAGTTGTCGTGCCATCACCAACATGTGTAAGTACGTTAGCGCCTCCTCCCATAACGGCAAGCGCATTGCCATTGCCTTTTTTGGTTAGGATGTTTGCACCACCAAGTGCGACTGCGGTCGTATTTGAGGCCGTATCATCACCGCTAATATGAGTAATGATATTGGCACCACCAAGCATACCTGCCGTGAGGTCACCGTCACCCACTTTAGTCATGACATTCGCGCCACCGACAAGTACAGAAGCGATGTCACCCTTACCAACCTGTGTCATGACATTAAAGCCACCGACCGCTAACCACAACCCGTTGCCAGAACCAATTTGGGTATGCGTGTTGTAGCCGCCTAGCATAGTCAAACGACTATTGCCGTTACCTTTCTGAACTGAAATATTGCCATAAGCAAGTAAGTGAGCTAAGTATTCGCCATCACCAATACGAACCAATACATTGACCGCACCGCCTGCATAGACATCCATTTTGCCTTGCTTGCTCTGATGGACTAATACGTTAGCCAAGCCAGCACCACGGAAAGTGAGATCGCCTTCATCGCCACTTTTAACAATAACGTTAGCCGCGCCACCACCAATAAATTCAGTATCACCAAACTTAGAGCTGTGAAGGATAACGTTGGCAATCCCTCCACCATTAAAATGAACATCACCGCGGGTAACATTGGACTTGATGACGTTACCACCACCAACACCATTAAAACGCACATCTCCTGAGCTTTCACCGGTATCTGTAGCAGGTTTAATCAATGCTTGTTCATTGTACTCGTCAATATCTGCGACCGTTTCGCTAGTACTTCTTACCGCATTTACACTGTACTGAAGATCACTCAGCGAATACCCACCTCGACCCATTGAGTGATAACCATTTGCTGACGAAATATCCTCATTGGCCAAATTTCCGGTGTAATTACCTTCTTTGTACCAAGAGCGGGCCTGGTACTTTAACTCGCCAGTTTCTGAATCATTTGCTAATTCAACCACCACAATTTTTGTATAAGGGCCAAGCACTTTCGCATATACATACGTGTTTGATTTACGATTTGACTTAACACCTTTAACATCAACTGTTGTGCCATTTGTAGAAATAGCATGGCCACCCATTTTTGCATCGGCCAAAACAACATCTTCAGCATCGATTAAGGCACCGTTTGCGTATGTAACCCATTCATATTCAGTCAGGTCTTTCTCAACAGCATGAACTGTTACTGACTGTTGATGTTCCACCGTGAGATCAGATAGTGTATACGCGCCATTAATGTTGACAGCATTGAATCCTCCCTGAGAAGAGATATCTAGATCTGATAGGTTATCAAGGTGATTACCCGCTTTATACCAAGCGGTAGAGTAGTACTCTAACAAGCCAGTTTGAGGATCGTTACGAAGCTGAACTTTGTTAATTTTTGTATAAGTATCGTCTGCGAATGCAAACAGGTAAGTATTAGGTTCACGAGATGAGCCGATGCCCGTCACTTGATGATTTTGACCAACCCAAGAGCCGCTCATGACAGCCTTAGTAAGCACGATTTCATCGGCATTGGCATTGGCTAACCCTTCGCCTTTGAAATCGTTACCAGACCCTTTACGGGTAATCTTGTTGTAAGCCCCGCCTCCAGAGAAATTAATATCGCCGTGTGCCACATCAGAATAGATACTGTTGTATCCACCAACGCCTTCAAAGCGAATGTTGCCACGTGTTTCCACATAGACATCATCCGATTGTCGCGTACGTTCAATACGGTTTGATGCGCCCGCACCCTGCAATGTTATATCACCGACTTTACCTTTTCGAACGAGATGGTTATCGGCACCAGCACCACGGAAAGTGATATTACCCGTTTCTACTCGTGAGCTAATACTGTTGGCAGCACCAACACCATCAAACGTCACGTTACCGCTAGAGCCCTGGTATTTATTGAACCAAGTTCGGTCAAGTTTGTTTCCGGCTCCAGCTCCAGTAAAGGATAAATTACCTTGATTTGTTTCATGCCAAAGGCTGTTATAGCCACCAGCACCACCAAACGTCACATTACCACTTAGGCCTTTACGGGTTATCCCATTATATGCAGCAACACCGCCATAATTTACGTCACCGCGATTACCTAGATGATCAATAGAAACTCCGCCAGCAGCGCCAGCGAATGAAACGTTCCCATCGCCACTTTTGTTAATGTCCGCATACCCGGCAGCACCTTTTACATTTAGGTTGCCAACAGAGTCTTCTACTCTTAGATATGCCGCACCACCTACTACCGTATCATTTCCGCTACCCGTATAAACCGTCGCCCCAATTGAACCGACAGTGACGTGATCATCACCTCCACGAGCATGTATTTCGCCGCCAAAACCGATAGCAACAATGTTGTTGTTACCTTCATCGGCGGAATAGTTCCCTGTAAAGAAGTATTCAACACTTCTCCAAAATGGTTTTCCCATAAAAAAAACTCTAAATTTGGGTTAAATAGAAAACCACTGTACTTTTCTGATACAGCGATCATTTTGAACATCGACCTTGCCGCGGACAGTGCAAACTTTCTGCCCCTTCCACGGAAGGAATACACGGCGTCGAAGGTCATTTACGACCTCTCGACCATGCCCGAATGGCGCTATCATCTCTGGAATATAAATATGCTGACCGGACCGCCAGTCAGATAAAGAGATTTCTCGATCCCCTGATAGCAGTGCATCTCGACTCTGCTCAGACAAAAACGCCCAATTACAAAATGCAATTGGGCGACCTTGTTCATCTTCGTAATAGCAAAACTGGTTTAGCTCAAACGCCGGCATAATGCGCTGCTGCCATTCAGCAACAACGTATCTGCTGTGGAGAGGAGAATGCTGACTTAACAACATCACCCCACCAATTAAATTTTTAATTTGAGCTAAGGTAAGATTTGCTGATTGATGTGTAATAGACATAGGCTCTATATCACCGAATACAGCTATTATTTAGCTTTAGAAGCTCTCTTCTTTGGCGCAGGTTTTTCTTCTGTCTGCACTTCTTCAGTCTGCTCAACATTAGGCTCGTCTGAAGGTAAAAAACCTGCTGCAACTAGCTTGTCAAATTCTGCCGACATACGAGGATCTTCGAGCATATTTTTAACCATTGAGACCATATACATAAAACCAGAAGCTGGCATATGAACGACTTGTTTAAGTTCGAGGTCACCATCATTTTCAGCCATTACGCCGCTAGCCATATTGTTTTGATCTTGACCTACGAAATAAAGAGAGAAAACACCTTTATTGTAATTAACACTAGATACTGTTTGAACAAACTTTTCTGTCATAAATTAAACCTGATTAATTATACACAACGGCTCGATTAGCCTTAAAACAACTATTATTAAAATAGACAAAAACACCAAGTAATTATTAATGATATTTTATAAATTAATTTTACACTCCAAAAAAACTTGAATCAACTTACTTTTATTTTTGTTTTAGAGTATATATTCTATTAATTTAACAACTAAAACCGCCCGTTATCACAATGAAAAAAAATAAACAATGCACTTTCTTTGAGGAATATTGCATGTTTTTTGTTGTGGTTATTAGAAATATAAATTTGAAGAGTTACGTACGTGCTGATACTATGCCGCCCTTTTTTAAACACCATAAAAATCAGCAACGAAGCTTGAATAATGACACAAAATGAAGTTCTAACCCTGAAGTGTATAAACCTCTACTTAAGTATTTTAGGCGTAAAAGAAGACATAACGAATATAAAAAACACAACTAAAGAATCAAACAACTTCAACGATGAATTAAAGAAAATACAAACAAACAACAAAGTTAATGTTGTAATTAAACGTTCAAAAACAAAAAATATTAACAATATAACAACACCTGTTATTCTATTTGATGCTCAAGGCTTACCATTTATTTTAGCTAAAGCTAATAAAGAATCTTGTTTAATACAAAACCCTAATAAAGAATCTCCTGAAGTTATTCCCTATGATAAAATAAACTCGATATGGAACAAAAGTTGGCTTGAAATAAAACAACCTCAATCACGTTTTGATATCACCTGGTTCATTCCTGAGTTTTTGCAACACAAAAGAATACTCGGGGAAATTTTTTTGTTTTCTTTTGTATTGCAAATACTCGCCTTAATCTCACCGCTATTTTTTCAGGTTGTGATGGATAAAGTGCTTGTACATCAAGCTTGGTCAACCCTTGACGTGCTTGTGATAGGGCTTGTGATCACTGGTATTGTAGAGGTTATACTTCGTGGCTTGCGCGAATATCAATATGCACACACAGCCAATAGGATTGACATTCAATTAGGGCTTAAGTTGGTAAAACACTTGTTTGGCCTTCCTCTAATGTTCTTCAAAACACGCCAAGTAGGAGCTATCGTAACTCGCGTGCGTGAGCTTGATACAGTACGAGAATTCTTAACAGGCTCGATGTTTACTTTAACGGTCGAGTTCTTGTTCATGTTTGTCTTTCTCTACGTAATGAGTTTACTTTCACCTCCCCTCACATGGCTATTTATTGCAACCATCCCTCTTTATGTATTTCTCGCTTGGTGGCTAACACCTCGAATGCAAGCTGCGGTAGAAGAGCAATTTACGCACGCCGCTACAAATACCTCTTTTCTCACAGAGACAGTGGCTGGCAGCGAAACTCTAAAAAGCTTAGCCGTAGAGCCTCGTTTTGTTCGCCGTTGGGACGATCAAACGGAAAAAATGGTCTCTACTGGGTACGTGGTTCAGCAACTCAACAACCGATCCAACCATGTCGTTCAACTCATCCAAAAAGTAACAAGTGTAGGAGTTCTGTGGTTAGGGGCAACAGAAGTACTGTCATTGGAAATGACTATCGGCCAACTGATCGCTTTTAATATGATGACAAACCATATAGCCCAACCTTTATCACGCATGGTTGAGTTATGGGGGCAATTTATTCAAACGCGCGTGGCACTAGAAAAATTGGGAGACATGCTCAATTTACCTGTGGAGCAACACACAGGGAACGATACGATTGCATTACAAGGCGCGATTTCATTCAAAAACATCCTATTTCGTTACCAACCAGATATCCCACCGACCCTTAAAAACTTGTCCCTAGATATCCAAGCAGGTGAAACATTAGGCGTTGTGGGAACATCAGGTTCAGGGAAAAGTACTCTAGCTCGATTACTGCTACGACTCTACAGCCCTGAAAAAGGGTTAATAACGGTTGATAACACACCACTGAATCAAATTAGCATCCAGCAACTGCGCCAACAAATCGGCATAGTTCTGCAAGAAAACTACCTATTTAACAACAGTGTTTGTGAAAATATTGCCCAATCGAAACCTGAAGCTAGCTTAGAAGAGGTTATCGAAGCGGCGAAACTTTCTGGAGCTCACGAATTTATCATGAAGCTCCCAATCGGCTATGACACGATCTTAGCCGAAGGTGGGCAGTCCCTTTCTGGCGGGCAGAGACAACGCCTGGCGATTGCGCGAACTCTACTTTCAGACCCCAAAATTATGATCCTGGATGAAGCCACGAGCGCACTAGATGACGAATCACAAGCGTTGATTCAATCCAATATGGCAAATATCGCGAAGGGTCGTACGGTCATCACTATCGCTCACCGGTTATCCACCGTACGAGATTGCGACCGAATTATCGTTCTACACCAAGGTAATATCGTCGAGCAAGGTAGCCACCAGCAGTTAATCACATTGGGCAAACAGTACAAACAATTGTGGCAACTTCAGCAAGAGCTCAAACAAGAGGATTCAAACGCATGAAAAGTGTCATCAAGCGATTCTTGGCCAAATTTCAAATAAACCAAGCGACTGAGAAGCATTACGAGTTTTTGCCTGCGCACCTCGCCCTATCACAACGCCCTCCTTCACCATTTGCTCGAATAACGGCCATCACTCTCAGCTTGGGAGTCATTGCTGTATTAATTTGGGCGTATTGGGGGAAATTAGATATACAAGCGACAGCTACCGGGCGTTTCGTTGTATCTGGCCGATCACAAGTGATTCAATCTTATGAACAAAGCCGAGTTCTCTCTATTCACGTCAAAGATGGGCAGCGAGTGACAGAAGGTGCGCCGCTTCTTACTCTTGATACCTTAGGCATCAATCAAGACATTACCCGTTTAATCACTCAGTCTGAATTTCAGACTAACGACCTAATTCGATACCAATCTTTAAATAGTGGCCTACCACTATCTAAGAACCTATTATTTTCAGCCTTACCACTCGAACAACAAGCGTTGATCAATGAAAACTTCTTGAGTGAGAAACGTGAATATGAGTCGACCCTTGCAAGTATCAAAGCAGAAATGCAGGTCAACAAAACATCACAAGCGGCTCGTCAAAGTGACATCAACGCATTAATCCAGTTAACCGAAAATATTAGTCAGAGACTTGCGGCACGAAAAACGTTGAATCAAATAAAAGTCATTGGACACGTAGAGTATCTAGAGCAAGAAAAAGAGCTGCTGGAAGTTAAGCGCCAAGTGTCGCAACAACGAGCTGAATTAGAGGTTCTAAAGTCGCAATATCATAGTCTTGAAGAAAGGCTGACGGGGTTCAAAGCACAAAAACACAGAGAATGGCTCGAAAAAAGAAAACAAGCGAAATTGCAACTAGGGGGTTTAGCTCAGGAGTTGTCTAAAGTTCGTGAGCGTGAACAGTTAGAAATCATCCGTTCCCCTGTCGATGGTACGGTTCAGCAACTCAGTATTTACACGCTAGGAGCAGTACTTCAACCAGCACAAAATTTGATGATTATTGTCCCTGAAAATGCAGTACAGCAGGCGGAAATACAAATTCTCAACAAAGACGTAGGTTTTGTTTACCCTGGACAGTCAGTGACAGTAAAAGTAGATGCATTTCCATACACTCGTTACGGTACTATCGAAGCAGAGCTATTGAGCATTTCTCGTGATTCTACTACAGACGAACGCTTGGGACTCGTTTTCCCAGCCCAAGTTAAGTTAATGAATAACAACATCTTAATCAACGGTAAAAGCATTGAATTGACACCGGGCATGTCTGTAGTTGCGGAAATAAAAACAGATAAACGTCGTGTTATCGACTATCTACTGAGCCCAATACGCGAATACCAAGCAGAATCGCTAAGAGAGAGATAAGTATGGATATGACCTTATCAACAACGGGAAATAGCGTTTCTATCACACAAGATAATTGCGGAATCGACGCCGTCGTTTATGCGGGTAACTATTTCCACAAAAAGTCGACCAAGACACAGCTCAAGCATGCTTTAGGCGTCAGTCATTCCAATTTAAATGACTTGGAAATAAGGGAAGCTGCAGATTATATTGGCCTAAAAAGTCAAGTGACGAGAGTAAAATCGAACGAGCTAAATACCCTCCCGCTGCCCGTTTTAATTGAAATCGACAATAGTTGGAAAGTGCTAACTAAATCAGCTGATGGCCCCTTTGTTTTATATGACCCAGCCACTCAATTGGAGCAGCAGAGTGAGCTTAGTCCGAATAGTCACTCATCAACGTACAAGGTAATGTTGGTCGCGGATGAAAGACTAAGTAGCAAAGAAGTGAAATTTGGTCTTAGCTGGTTTGCCCCCTCTATTTGGCGTCAAAAGAGCCAAATGCGAGATGTGTTTTTTTATGCCATTGCCCTTCAAATATTCGCACTTGTCAGCCCGATGTTGTTTGAAAATGTCATCGATAAAGTGCTAGTCGGCCGCAGCTTATCCAGTTTACATGTGCTCGCCATAGCGATGCTTGCTCTTGCCATTGCAGAGCCAGCATACAGTTACTTGCGTAATACCGTATTTGGCCACCTCGCAAGTCAAGTAAATGCAGAGCTATCAGGACGCCTTTATCGCCATTTAGTTGGCCTCCCCCTCAATTACTTCAAGCAGCGTCAGACGGGACAAATCATTGCTCGAGTTCGTGAAATGGCTCAAATTCGCCAGTTTTTGACCGGTTCGACGTTGATGTTATTGCTCGACCTCATTTTTGTTACCGTCTTTCTTGCTGTTATGTTCCATTATGCCAAGACTCTAACTTGGCTAGTAATCGGTTCACTTTTTATCTATTTCTTACTTTGGCTTATTGCTGGCCCAATAATAAGAAAAAAAGTGGAATCAGAATACGAATCGGATGCCGATGCCACGACCTTTCTAACGGAAGCGGTAACAGGCATTGAAACCATTAAAACCACAGCTACTGAACATAGATTTTTACATCAATGGCAACATATTCTCAGCCAACAACTAAACCGTAGCTTTGATGCTCAAAAATCAGGACTTATTGCAGGGCAAGGCATAGGGCTAATACAAAAACTGACTGCGGCACTGCTCCTGTGGTGGGGAGTCAGCGAAGTACTTAACGGTGAGCTCACTCCCGGACAATTGGTGGCCTTCAATATGTTAGCCGGCCACGTGACTCAGCCGGTACTTCGACTTGCGCAAATCTGGCAAGACTTCCAACATACTCTTATTGCACTAAAGCGAGTGGGCGATATTCTTGATGAACCAAAAGAAAATGGAAAACAAGGGTTAGCTTCTGTTCCTGAACTCAATGGAGGTATCGAATTTAGTAACATTCGCTTTCGTTATCACGAAGACTCTCCCGAAGTGTTGGCCAACTTATCGTTAGAAATAAAACCGGGCCAGTTTATCGGCATCACCGGGCCGTCAGGCTCAGGAAAAAGTACCATCACTCGGCTATTGCAACGTTTGTATGTCCCTCAACATGGTCAAGTATTGGTAGACGGTATGGATCTCGCGATAGCCGACCCAATTTCGCTACGTCGCAACATGAGTGTGGTATTGCAAGAAAGTATTCTCTTTTCTGGGAGCGTTGCTGAGAATATCCGCCTAAGTCAGCCTCAAGCTACTGATGAGGAAATGCGCAATGCTGCGCAGCTTGCTGGTGCTTTGGAATTCATTGAAGGACTTCCCCACGGGTTTAATCAGCCCGTTGGGGAAAAAGGGGGGTCTTTATCTGGCGGCCAGCGTCAACGCATTGCGTTAGCAAGAGCCCTACTCGTGAACCCTAGGATTTTACTTCTTGATGAAGCAACATCAGCACTCGACTATAACTCGGAAGCGGCCATCATGAGTAATATGGAGGAGATCTGCCAAGGACGAACCGTAATTAGCATCGCACACCGCCTTAACACCATTCGTCATGCGGATAACATTCTTGTTCTCGACAAGGGCCAGGTCTGTGAAAGTGGAACTCACAATGAATTGGTGGAGAAAGAAGGGTTGTATGCAAAACTATGGAAGCAACAAGTAGGCACATAGTCTAATACTTAGATTCTTTCCTTAAAAACAAAAAGTTACATGTGAAAGGCGAGAATTTACCAAATAAATACCATTAATGAGCTGTAGCCACTCATTGAATCATGAAATTATCAGGTAACGCTTTGCATTAAATTATCAGATAACCATTTAATGCAAAGGTTTGACTGGAATAACTTAAGCCCCTGAAAACGAGCTTCGCGGCCATTTGGTTATATCAACCATAAAAACTTTAGCGCCAGCTAAACATTCGAACTTCATTGCCCTCTTCAGGCTTCTTGGGGATGTTTAAAGACAGCGCCAAAGAAACCGCCGCCATCACTGCACCAATGTAGAAAACCGTTGCGGGAGACGATAACCAAATCACACCAAACGCGACTGGAATAACAACCGCGGCAATATGGTTAATGGTGAAAGAGACACCAGCGGTTGATGCCATGTCAGCAGGATCTGCAATTTTCTGGAAGTAGGTTTTGATCGCCAATGCCAACGCAAAGAACAGATGATCGACAACATACAGCGCGGCTGCCCACTCCGCCGTTTGTACTAAAGCATACCCAACGAACACACCAATCAAACCCACATATTCGAAGATAAGCGCCTTACGCTCACCCACGATACCAATAAATTTACCAATGCGTTTTGCGAACAAGAAGTTAAACAGGTAGTTGATCAAGAACAGCAGCGTGATGTCAGCAGCCGAGTAACCGAACTTCTCTACCATCAAGAAGCCAGCAAACACCGTGAAGATTTGTCTTCTTGCACCACTCATAAACGTTAGCGCGTAGTAGAGCCAGTAACGCTTTCTCAACACCAGTTTTTTATTTTGCTGAGTCTTGGTTTGAAATTCAGGGAAACCAAAAGTCATCACTAATACTAAAATAAAACCGATGCCTCCGGTAATGCCATACACCCATGCAAAATCAAGCTTGAGCTGTTCTAACATCACCCAAATTGATCCATAAGTGATTAATGAGGCTAACGCGCCAACGGAGATCATTTTACCTAGCATCTCGGGCGCTTCTTCTTTACTCAACCATTGCAGTGACAAAGACTGCTTCAGCGTTTCAAAATAGTGAAAACCCGTCGACATCAAAACCGTAGTCAGCAACAAGCCTGTGAGTGTAGGAAATAAACCGGTAATTGCCGTGCCCACGGTTAACATCGCCAGCGATATCAACATAAAGCGTTGCTCTCGAATGAAGGCTAAAACAAACACCACGGTAAACGCTAAGAAGCCTGGGATCTCACGAACACTTTGTAGCAAGCCTATATCGGCACCGTCAAAGTTCGCTTTCTCAATCACGAAGTTGTTAAGCAGAGCCATCCAGCTCGAAAACGCGATAGGGACAACAATTGAAATCAGTAATAAGAAGTTTTGCGGCGTTTTCCAGCTCGCTGTTGATGCACTCATGACAGCCAAATCCTAAATAGTAATCCAGTATCATACTCCGGTTTTATGGCGATTAACAAATGATTAACTTTTGTTTCCTAGTGTTCATACAGAGCATAAATACATGCATCAAAAAGAGATAAACAAGAGAAATAGGTCGTTGTGAAAAAGAGAGGGGAAATAAGAAAACAGGAATAAGAAGGGAGCAAACCTCCCTTCTTTAGCGCAAAAAACCGTTAAAGACCTTTATAGAAAGTTAGCCATTCACCTCGTTCTAAGCCGCTAACGTGCACCCCAGATATGCCACTTGATGTTGTCGCATTGGTCGGAGAAAACGAGAGGTTTACGTTTTTAAATTTATCGGAGATTTCACTTTCTGTCCCTGTTTGAGAAAGAACGTAACCCAAGTTGGTTGAATTCCAACTTGAATTGCCGCTGTCTTCCCACTTTTTGAAGAGTTCTTTGGTCACCAGTTGGCTGCCAACTTTGAGAGCCGGACCGCTGATATTTCGGAACTGATAATAGTCCGCACCCGAAGAAGTTAACGCAATCACCTTATCTTCTAACACATACAAAGACTTGATGGCATTGTTACTCAAAGACTCTGTTACAAGTAGGCTTCTCGTCATGTTATCAACGATATAAAGAGAACTTGTTGTGGTAATAGCACTGGTTTTTCCGTCTCGCGATGTCGCTATTTTGCTAATAGCAGAATCAACGGGCAGATCCCCAAGTACGGTTTGTTGTATCGAGTTAGACACCCACTCAACCTTATTGCTATCCAACCCCAACAATATCTGCTGATTCACGACAATATTGGCTGTTTTAAGGTTTAACTTATCAATCGTCATCTTAGTGGATAGGTTAGCCGTATCGATAACTTCTGTCGCTAAATTACTGTTTGAAAAGTAATTCTTATAAACAATTAATGCTTCACTTTCGTCATAAGATGACATGACTTGCGGTGAGGAAGCTTTCAATGCGTGACTCCAGCTTTTCATATCAAGCTTATTAGCACTTAGCAATTTGAGTTCTTGCTGTGAGTATATCGAGCTTCCGGTATTTTTAATCGCCAGTAACGAGCCACTTTGTAACAGAGGAACCACTGCTGCAAAATTATCATTGATGCACGACTCACTCGATTTAGGCGGAACGGCTGGATTAGGTTTGGGAATGGGTGGAAGCGTACCTCCACTACGACTGCTGTATGTATCAATCGCAAAAGCCTTCACACCAACATTGTTGTTATTCGAACCATTGAGGCTCGTGAGGAAAACACCATTAGCGCCTTGGCTATTACAAATATCACTCGACGTGGGTGAAACGTAAGCAGTCGGTTTGTAAACCTTATAGGCCTGAACACCATTTAACGCAGGAACTAACTGAATGATTTCACTCGAGTCGACCGGTATTTCTCCGCCTCCAGTACCACCTCCGTGATCGTAATCATCGTCGTCATCGTCATCATGGTCGTCGTGATCGTCATCGTCGTCGTGTGAACGGATACTAACCAGACCAGAAACCGCTTGAGATGCTGGATCACTATCGATTGTCACCGGCTTATTGCGTGAAGAGCTATCAATTTGCATAACCACATCATTCGCCGTTAAAAACACAATCTGGCTGCTCGCTGGATTCAGAGCTATCGACTTCGCACCAGACAATTGCGGTACCGATTGTGAACCGCGAACAACCAAAGAGTCTTCAATTTGGAGATGCCGAGAAACCGTACCAGCAACGTCAATATTAGATAAGTCTAAAGTCTTATGCTCTATCATCAAATCAAGAGCATGAGCAATATTGGTATAAGAAGACTGCTTACCGTCACTTTGCGCCTTTTTCAGCGATTTTAACAACAGATTTGATAGATCTTTAGACCCATGAGTTGAGTCTAGAACACCAAAATTAATGCCAACATGATCGCCTAACTTACTTTGAAGCGATGCTTTTGCTTGTTCTACATCGTTACTTACCGTTGGGTTAAACATCATCTCGCTATGAATCAAAGTAGTGAAAGGCGTCACCACTTTCATACCAGGAGAAGCAGTCAAAATTGCACCATCATATTGTCTCTGCTGTGCGTACCCTGAAACATCGGCGATCTGTTTCTCTTGATCACTGCATACGCCATTCAGATCTGCATCAGCACAGACTAATGAATCTAGAAACGCATAGCCTGAAGCCGTAGACCCAACTGGGTTTTCGCTATCAGAACTGCCTCCACATCCTGAGACTATCAAGGCACTAGAGATTGCTAGTGACAATTTGCATATTAATAATTTATTGTGCATTTTTTCGACCGATTCACCTAGTTTATTATTGGGTTAATAGTATTTAATCTGGCTATTAAATCACTTAACGAAATAAAAGATCAAATGATATTGATAATTACTATCATTTAAATTAATATCCTCCGCCTTTCTTATGGGTAATTTATAAATTATTTGGAGTTCAGGTGGTAAGAAATCCATACAAACTAATGAGTGTTTCACTCGTTTCCACAATGCTCATGGCTTGTGGTGGAGCAGAGTCAGATCCGAAGCTCAAGCAGTCACAGACTCAACCAAATTCTCAGAATATTTCGGGCATAGCTTTGGATGGTTATTTACACAATGCGAAGGTTTGTTTAGACAAAAATAGCAATGCCATGTGTGACTCTGCTGATGGGGAAATTGCCACTACGGACGCCGAAGGACGATTCCAACTAAACATCGACAATGATGTCGCCCAATACCCAATATTGGTTGAAGCGGTTGCAGGTGTAACCATCGATATGGATTCACCAAATCAACCTATTGAATCCGGATTTACGCTAGAAGTACCGAGTAGCAATTCGGACGTGATCAGCCCCATGACATCTCTTATTGCCAGTGTGTCGAGAACAAGTGGAATCAGTTTTGATGAAGCAACTCAGCTTGTGGCCAGCGACTTAGGCATAGATCAACAACTGGCTGTTGGTGATTATTCCGCATCAAACTCAACGATAAGCCGTGAAGTACACATGTTTGCGCGCGGTGTTACTCGTGCACTTCAGGAAGCACAAATGGCCTCTGTTGATGCAGGTGTCGACCAAGTCAATGCTCGAAAAGGCTCTATGTACAAGCTGGCAGAGCTTGATTTAGCAGAATTTAAAGCCAAGACCGATTTGCTGTCTCATGGCGCATCAGGAACCGATAGCGCATTGAAGCAACTTGGTAAGGAATACCGAGATCAACTCAAAGTTTCCCAAGAAGACATCGATGGCAATGAAATCATCACTAGGCCACCTGCGCCTAAGCATGGTCAAGTCAATGATGCCTCAGACACTTTCGATTGGCAGTTTGTGCGTGGCTTCAACCAGAATACAGATTACGAATACTCATTGGATTCAGGGAAAGCTTGGACAACGGTCATTCGTAAGCCGATTGTTGTAGGGAAACTGGCGTTCGACAAAGGAGTCGTTCAAGTTCGAGTTTCCGCGTCTAACGTTCGTAACACCCCTGCCGGAAAGCCCATGCTTTCAGACAAAGCGTTTACGCTAACAACAGTGCCTGCAGCTCCAGCTTGGATTACTGTGAATAACGCGATCAATCAATTTGATTGGGCATTTGTCGACTCGTTTAATGAACTGGGTTTGTATGAATATTCATTAGATAACGGCTCAAGCTGGACGCAAGCGACTGAAAAGCCTCAAGACATTCCAGATCTAGATATTCCAGTTGGACATCTAAAAGTTCGTGTAGCCAAAGATGACTCGCTAGGTCAGCCAACGGGATTAAGTTCAGCGTCAGAACAATCGATGACGGTAACCCCAATCCAGCCCGCGCAACCAGTACTAGATTTTGCTAACGACAGCACCAATCAAATAAATTGGCTTTGGGTTAACGAATACAACGATCCGTCTTACTACGAGATTAATCTAGGTAATGGCTGGCAGGACGTAACCGAACTGCCGTATCTTGTGGGCAATGTTTCACTTCCTGCAAACACGATTTCGGTTCGCGTTAAGTCAAATGCACTGGATGCTCGCCCCGCGGGAGTTCCGTTGGTTATCAGCTCTGCGTTCACTCGCTCAGAAAATCAACCTGTAGCACCAACCTCACCGATTGTTGACGATGCAGAAAACACATTCGCATGGAAGAACGTTGAAGGGTTCACGGGGAGTGACTCCTACGAATACTCTCTCGATAGAGGCATTACTTTTACCCCTGTAACTAGCAACCCACAAGCTATCCCTGATGAGATATTTTCCAAGGGGCAAGTCTGTGTGCGCGTAAAAGCAGAATCGGATCCTCTACATGATCCTGGCGAAGCGCTGTGCTCAGACAAGGGCTACTCTGTTACTCCCAATATGCCTACCGCACCGACATCACCAATCTCTCAGGATGGGTTAGACACATTTGATTGGACATTCGTTACCGGGTTTTCAGAGGTAACGGATTACGAGATCAATACGCTTAACACCGGTTGGACAGTCGTTACCACAAAGCCTTATCAGCTAAACGACCAAGCTTACGCTATCGATTCAATCCAAGTACGCGTTAAACGAGATCCAATTACGGGTCGTCCTAGCGGTTCAGAGTTAACCAACGATGTCGCGTTTACTGTTCGTCCGTCAGCACCAATTGCCCCGACAGGTCTGGTGGTTAACGACACCGACAACACGCTCGATTGGGCATACTTCGGCGATTTCACTCAGCCCGAGCACTTCGAAGTCACGCTCGACTCCGGTTTAACTTGGACAAAAGTAACCGCGAAGCCTGTTGTTATTGGTAATGTCGACAAGAACATCGCTGAAGTGCAATTACGAATAGGTGCGAACCCTACCAATGGCATGCCTCATGGCGTTGCAACTCCAACTGCACAAGCCTTTACCAAAGTGTTTGAAATCCCGGCGCCAACCTCGCCTGAAATCGTAAATACATTCACTGGTAGTAACCCAATCAATACCAATGGATTTCAATGGGATTACTTAACCGCCAACGTTGAGGGTCAATCGGTTCGTTTTGACCAAGCCGAATACTATGAGTTCACCAATGACCAAGGTGTCACTTGGCATCCTGTTGTTTCAAAACCTCAATTTATTGGCCCAGAAGCGTACGACAAGGCTAGTGTCGGAGTTCGACTAAAGAAACAAGCAAAAGAAGGCGTTTCCAATTCAGTCAGTGACACCCTTTGGGCTACAGATGCTAGTAGTCGCTTCACTGCATTAAAATTCGTACCGATGAAAACCCGCTCGCAGGCCGCTGATTTTAGTTACGGTGGCTCATGGAATTCCTACTCCCTAAATTGTATTGCTGAATACGATGACAAAGGACAAGGGGAACCGACGTTTTGGGCGGAACGATTCTCTTCAGAAATCGATACTGTATTCGATAAAGTCGCACAAGTAGATGATTGTGGTATCGCAGGTTGGAATCTTCCAGAGAGCGGTGAAGTGATCACGCTATCAACGCGAGACCCTGCAACACTGCCATCAAACTTAAGAAGTTACTTAGTATCGAACAATTCTTCAAATACGTTAGCGGATAAAAATGGCGTCGCTGTCACTATAAACAAAGGGCAAGAATATGTTGAGCAGTATTACAGTAAATACGCATACGCTAAATGGCAATTACCGTCTGGGCCGCAGCTAGTCAGTCACATTGATGCTTCAACAACTGCTGTTGAAACCCTACTCAATACACAAAGTTCAATAGTAAAGGCGGCTGAGGCTTACCTAACAACATGGCTAGCGAACAATCAGAAAAAAGCGCAAAGCTACGCGACTTTAGAAGCCCAAGCACAAGCTAAAGTTGTTGAACTGGCGGCCTTTACGAAACCATGGCTTGACGAATTGAGTGCAGTGACCACGAAGATCACTATTTACGACTTTCAGGTGTCGGTTGCTCAAAGCCGTACTGATGCGGAGAGCCTTGAGTTCATTACCAAAGTACAAGCTTACAAAGAAAAAGCAGCGAAACTACAGCAAAACTCGAACGGGTTAAATGCACTAGTTGAAGGTGCTAAGTTTGCTCAAAAAATGGCATTCATCCAGAAAAACTCAGTGATGCTAACCGATGCCACAAGTGCAATAGGCTCAGCTTCATTGGCTTCAGAGCTGCATCAAGCAAGTTTGGATCTCTACAATGCCATTTCAGTATTAGAGAGCCAATATGCGCAAGTCGCTGACTTCATTACTCAACTGAATAGCGCAACCAACGGAATTGGCTCTGAGTTTGATTCGCTCATCGCTCTATATCAAACACTCATCAAAGAGATGAGCACAACAGCCACACTCCACGATCTCGCTCAATCCAAAGTGTTAGCAAAAGATGGACTAAAACAAGCGGCAGACAATGGGTTTAGTGTTTCTCAAGCCAACGCAATGGTAAGTAATCGCTTCGCCAAGTTGGATGAGCTAGGAAACTACCTACCAAGTGACACAACCTATCAACAAGGTTGGCGCTGTGTTGAAGACACGAAAATTTCAGGAAAACGTCGAGTGTGGGCACTGCTCAAAGATGGACTACCGCATGGTGCTGACGATCTTGCCTATGATGCTTCAGCGACCGGATACGCCAGCATACTAGGCAGCAACGAACTACTCGCTAGCACGAATAACAACAAGCTGTGTGGTTTTAGTGACTGGGAAGTTCCACACTTAGCGCAGTTGCTGTCGATTAACACCAAAGCTGTCGAAGGTTCAAATTCGAAAATGACCTTGGATACAGACGTATTTCCAAATTACTTGGGACTAAAGCCAAAATACGACAAATCTTATTTCGATAATGGAACCACGTTTTATTACTGGTCTAGTTCAGCTAGCGGTGATCAACAATACATCACAAGTTACGACACTAAAGAAAGTAGCCAAACCTTAGATAAAGCTCGTACCGATGGTTCTGAAGACAAAGTCGTCTTAGCTCGATTATTCAGAGAAAAGTCTGCTAATTATCAGTATCTAAATGCGCAAGGAACGGTAGTAACCAATCGACAAAATGCAGTGTGTGCTCAAGACACAGACAGCAACTTGGTTTGGCAACTCTTCTCTCGAGGTGATAGTAGCCGTTTCAAGAAATACGTAGATATTGCCCCTCTTATCACAGCACAAAATACCAAGAGTATTTGTGGCAAAGCGAATTGGCGTTACCCGACAAAAGCTGAACTGTATAGCCTATTGCCACTTAACAACGAAGTGTTTGAGTTCAACGAAGCAACTGGTGGTAGCTATGACTATTACATCACCAGCGACCCAGCACCTTATGGCCGCTTCAAAGGGTTAAATATGACGACGATAGCGGAGACTGATGTGTCTACCGCGAGCTATTCATCAGCTTATCTATATCGATTAGTTGCAGACTAACGACACCTTTACTAATTACCACAGCAGCCTCAACTGAGGCTGCTTCTATCTAGGAAATAACAACATGTTTAACAAGAAAAAGCAGCGCGGTGCGGCCGCTATCGAATACGCAATCCTCGCAGCAGCAATGTCTGTGGTCTTGCTTAATTTTGTAGGCGGCGAGAATGGTGATCTAACCGAAGCCATTACTGACGCTTACGAAACTGTCGTCAAGCAGCTCAAAGACGCTCAAAAATCAGAATAAGCCCGTTTACCGTAAATTAAAGGAATAGTTATGACTGCCAAGCGACTCATGTTGCTGTCGTTATTTTGCTCGGTGCTCGGATTGTCCGTTTTACTGTTGAGCCAAACCAATAGCGAGTCTGTGACCACCTCTTCTAAACAAGCCGCTAAGCAAACGGTCAAAGTGCTGGTTCCAACTCGTACGATTGAGATAGGCCAAACCTACACGCCAAACTCGTTTCGATGGAAAGAAGTTCCACAGCAAGAGTTAGAGAACTACATCGACCACGTGGCACCGGAAGATATTTCTGCCGACCACACGATGTCAGGGCTAGCACGCACCAAACTCGTCAAAGACTCAATATTGTCGAAAGCGGACATTACCGAGCCGAAAGGTGGCTACTCGCTCTCATTGAAGTTGCAACCAGGCTATCGCGCGATTTCAGTCCCTGTCGATCAAGTCACGTCTAATTCAGGCTTCATTGAGCCGGGCGACCGAGTAGATATTCTCCTACTCGGTTCACAAGATGGTGAGCTACTTCGTTATGGCAATTCATCTCAAGGACTGTACGTTACAACGATAGTTCATGATGCAAGAGTCTTGGCATTTAATAATAAGCAAACGGCAGAATCTTATCAAAAGGCTCGGGAATCGAATGGTTTCGAAAATGGTATCCCTGACGACAGCAGTGTCTCTTTAGAAGTGACACCCGAGCAAGCAAACCAAGTGGTCCTTGCGAAACAATTAGGAAAGTTAACGCTTGTATTGCGTGGGCAAAACGAGGCTCAAGATCAACCTCAACACGCAAATGCAGTGACGCTGAAAGTCATTTCTCCAGACACAACTCAGGTATTACCTGACGTAGGATTGGTGGAATTTAGAGCCGACAATAAAACGGTTAAAACTAATACTGGAGCTGATAACAATGGCTAATATCTGTCGTTGGTGGGGTGTTCTCCTGCTCTCAAGCCTATGTGTCTCTTTTGCATCTGCAGCATCAACATTTGATGTGACGATCAATGAGGCAAGAATGATTCACTTACCAGAAAAAGCTAAATCCATTTTCATCTCGAGCACCCATATCGCTGATTACCAAACCTTGACCAATACCAAGGTGATGATATTCGGTAAGCGAGCGGGCAGCGCTACGATCACCGTTTTGAATGAACAAGAACGCGTGATTTATACCAATAAAATTCGCGTGACACACAACAGCCGCGAGTTCAATGAACTGGTTAAAAACAAGTTCCCAGAAGCGTCAGTCAACGCGGAATCTCTGGGCGGAAAACTCTGGCTTAAAGGACGCGTTCCCTCTCCGATGATGGCACACAATATCGTGTCGCTCGCGAAAGGCTACTTATCCCCGATTGTCGGTTCTACCGAACAACAAGAGAGCTCGAATTCAAAAGGAAACAGTAATTCAACCAATCAAAATCAGCAAACTCAATCCAATGATGATGAGCTAATCAATCAATTGGTTGTCACCATGCCAAATCAGGTCAACATTCGTGTAAAAATCGCTGAAGTCTCAAGAAATGTATCCAATAAGTTGGGCATCAAATGGGGTTCAATCGCTGGCGGTGTAGGGCAATTTTCGTTTTCAAAGCTGCCTAATGTCAGTAGTTGGGGCAAGCCGAGCATTACCGCTCTGATTGATGCTCTAGCAACCAACGGCATGATGTCTGTGCTTGCTGAACCTAACTTGACCGCGATGTCAGGCGAAGATGCGGAGTTTTTGGTTGGTGGACAAGTACCGCTACCACTGATTACGGCTGACACCACTCAAATCGAGTACAAGGATTTCGGTGTGAAACTGAACTTCACCCCAACCGTGCTCAGCCAAAACCGTATCAGCTTAAAAGTGAATCCCGAGGTCAGTAACGTCTCAATCGAGAGCCAACAAGTGATACACGGAACTAACTTCCCTTCTTTTACCACTCGTAGCGCCTCCACCACCATTGAATTGGCGAGTGGGCAGAGCTTCGCTTTAGGCGGGTTATTGAAATCGGAAGACATTGAACAGCTACAAAAAGTACCGCTTATCGGTGAAATACCGGTTCTCGGTAGCCTGTTCCGATCGACTGAATTCACTCGTAGAGAAACAGAGCTGGTCATCATTGTAACGGCTTACCTAGTTCAGCCAACTCGTTCGGACTCAATGCCACTCCCAACCGATGGCTTAATCCCGTTGAGCGATGTTGAACGTTTACTGGCATGGCCAAGAATTCAACAAAAAACATCAAATAATAAAGCGACTTACACCGACAACCAGAAGCCTCGCTTACTGGGTGACAACGGGTTCTACTACTGAGGACATCATGAACAAATTATCCTTATTACTGCCCGCTCTCTTTGCGCTTGCGGGTTGCGCGCCAACGCCTACAACCCAACAACCTTCTGTGGATGTGGTGTCCGTGACAAACAAGCTGACTTTAACACTGTCGGGTAAAACGTTATCGGCTCAAGAGAAAGATGACATCTCTGATTTTATTGCTCGCCGAGGCACGCTATCCAACTTAATGGTCAAGATTGAAAATACGACTCAGAAAGGAGAAAGCCAAAGTGAAAAAATTAGGCTTCGTCTGATCGAGTCAGGCCTCTACCCTTCGCAAATTTCAGTGTCAGACACTGCGGCGCAAGGTAAAGGCGACATCACGATTTTTCTTGAATCTTATCGAGCCAAAGTAACGGCATGTGACGCAGGGAAAACGCCAAGAACCACACTCAACGCTTATCGTACTCAGCGCAATTTTGGCTGTGCGAATGCCAATGCACTGGCGCAAATGGTCGCAAACCCAAAAGACCTGATTGTTGGTCAGCCCATCGACAGTGCACAAGGACAAAAAGCTGTGTCCAGCATCGATAACTACTTTGCGCCACCAGCACAAACCCAACAGATAAACTCTGGTTCTTCGAATACCACGCTAGGAGGTTCGCAATGAATCAAGTACATAATTTAACGGTACTCATCGCGGCATCGGAGCAACTCGATACATTAGCGCTCACATACACACTGAATGATTTCGGTATCAACAACATCAAGACCTCTTCGAATCAAGAAGATGACGTGGTGAGACAGGTACTGAAGAACGACGTTAAAACCATCTTCCTCGATGTACTGAATAGCGAATTGCCAGAGTCGAAACAAGTTGTGCAGCGCTTAATACAACGTACTGGCTGCCAAGTTATCGCGATTGGTCATTCAGCCGAAATTTTTGCTTACCGTGGAATGCTCGCATCCGGTGCCAGTGACTATTTAGTCAACCCTGTGACACCACAAGATCTTGAACACGTCTCCTTTGCTGCTTTGCAACTCAACAACGAAAAACGAAATGAAAAAATCGTTTCCATTGTCAGTTCAAAAGGTGGCTCAGGAAGCAGCACCATTATAGCGACGTTATCGCAGCAGCTTGCCGAACTCGGGAAACGAGTAACTTGTATGGACCTCGATTTTTCGATGGGTGATTTGGATTTGCTACTCAATGTAGAAGGCAACACGGCGTTGGTAGAGCTTTTACAATACCCAGAAAGATTAGAACCTCTCGTATTTGAGCGCAGTGGGATCAGTGTGTCACCCGAGCACACGCTCTTTACCGGTTATCTACCTTTAGACACCACACCATTTTGGCCACAAAAGATTGCATTCGATCAGTTTACAAAGTTCTGCCTGCAAAGTTCAGACTACTTATTGATCGACATCCCGACCTATTCATTGCGTGACCAGGTTGGCTTTGAAGCGCTTAAAAGTGCCGATATTCGAATCATTGTGGTTGAACCTACACTCAGCTCCATTCGCAATGCTGGTCAGATAATCAAACGACTTCAAAACCAAGCGACTTCACAAACCATTGTGGTGTTGAACCATTGTAAGTCCGATTCCGCATCCCTTATTTCGGTCAATGATGTGAAGAAATCACTCGGAACATCCGTAGACGTCGTGATTCCGTTTTTGCCTAACCATTTCCTGAGCAAGTCATCGCTTGGTCAGCCTGCCCATAAAGGCAATAGGAAAGTGAAGCTCGCGTTTAACTCTCTACTTGAACTAGTCACTGGTGAGCCGCAACAAGGCAGCCGCCGTTTTTGGAAGCGAGGCGCATAATGTTTGGTCAGAACACACAAGCCTTAGATTCGATTGAAGCGAATAGAGCTCGAACACATGAATCCCTAACATCAACACCTTCGGTTCGTGAGCATTATCACGTGATTCATGAAGAGGTCATCAAGGCGATCGACCCATCGGTTGTAGTGAGCTTAAGTGCACCCGATCTTGAAGCTAGAATTGCCGAAATGGTGTCAGATATCGTGGTCTCTAAGCAGTTACCGCTTGGTCACAAAGATGTCGCTCATTCGGTGGAACAATTGCTCAATGAGTTTCTAGGATTAGGTCCACTGCAGCCCTTAATCGAAGACCAAGGCATTACCGACATCATGGTCAATGGATACCGTGAAGTCTACGTAGAACGCTCAGGGAAATTGCAAAAAACGGCCGTTCAATTTCGCAATGAAGAACAACTTCTCAACCTAGCGCGACGCATCGTCAGCAAGGTTGGACGAAGAATCGATGAATCGAATCCATTAGTCGATGCTCGGTTGGATGATGGTAGCCGTGTCAATGTGATGATCCCACCGCTAGCGCTTGATGGAACCTACATTTCCATCCGGAAATTCAATGAGAATAAGCTAACACTCAGCCAATTGGCTCAGTTTGGCGCAATGTCGAAATCGATGGTTAAGCTTATCGATATTATTGTTCGCTCACGCCTTAATGTGCTTGTTGCGGGAGGCACTGGTGCAGGTAAAACCACCCTGCTCAATGCGATGTCTTTTAGCATTTCACCTCAAGAACGCATCATTACCATTGAAGACACCGCAGAACTGCGTCTACAACAGCCTCATGTTGTGCGCGCTGAAACTCGCCCAGCCAATGCCGAAGGCTTAACGCCAATTACCCAGCGAGAGTTGGTGCGAAATGCTCTACGTATGCGACCAGATCGCATCATTTTAGGCGAAGTTCGTGGCGATGAAGCCTTTGAAATGATGCAGGCAATGAACACCGGCCATGATGGTTCACTGTGTACATTGCATGCAAACTCGGCGACTGACGCACTCGTTCGCATGGAAAACATGTTGATGATGAGCCAAGCGACTCTGCCTCTGTTCTCATTGCGCCGCCAAATCGCAGACACCATCGATGTCGTTATACAAGTCGAAAGAATGCGTGATGGCAAACGACGCATTGTTTCGATAACCGAGGTGCAAGGGTTAGAAGGAGAACAATACATCACTCAAGACTTGTTCAAATTCAAGCCTTTATCGGAGGATCAACAAGGCAACCTAATTGGCGAATACAAGAGTGCTAAGTGCGTACCAAGCTTCAATGAAAAAGCCAAATACCACCAACTCGATGCTCAACTCAGAGTAGCGATGGAGCTTGAAGCCTGATGATCCTAGTTCTCACTGTTTTTGTTTTGTTTGTCGCGATTGGGTTAATCAGATTGAGCTCTAAGCAAGCCATCGTCAATAAACGGCTGTTATTAGTATGCGGCAGTCAACGCTCGCTTTCAGCTGACGTTTCAATCAAAAAAACCAACCACCAGCGTAGCAACAAACTGCATGCTTTCTTTTTACGAATGAATGCATTGCTACCAGTTTGGGATAAGTACTTTATTGCCTTGTCAGCTATCGGCTTCCCTGCATCTGGCCACATGTTATTTCCCCAACTGGCAATGCATCATCAACTTTTCGCCGCTGTTGGACTTTGGTTTGTATGCACATGTGCCTTGGTGATGTACCGCCGAAAAATGCAGGTAGAAGAGTTCGAACAAGGCATCATCAATGTACTTGGCTTAATTTCTAGAGCGGTGGCTGCAGGGCTCTCAGTCCCACAAGCAATTGAACAAGTGTCAGAAACCCAACCTGGACTGCTAGGACGTGAGTTCTCGTATATTCGCGATAATTTAACACTCGGTTTAAGCCTTCGCCAAAGCCTCGATGATGCATGCGTTCGCCTTCCTTACAGCAGTTTCCGCTACTTCTCGGTCGCGTTGATCCTCAATCAATCGAATGGTGGCCAACTGCGCGACATTCTTCAAAGCTTGAGCAGAACCATGCATGATAATCGAGCGATGAGAAAAAAGGTCAAAAGCTTAACCTCGGAGCCTCGTATGACAGCCCTCTTTCTCTCTATCTTACCCTTGGGGTTATTGGGTGGTATCTATTTGATGGAACCCACCATGATCGTCCAATTGTTCAACACAGAATCGGGACAGCGGGTACTAACCTACGCCGTCATTAGCATCAGCTCAGGTACACTCATTTTGAACGCTCTGACTCGTAACAAAAGGTTCTCATCATGATGTATGTTGCCTTGCTTCTGTTGGGATGTGCATTACTACTGACAGTTGTCGCACACTTGTCTTCTTTCAAACGAGATGTTGTCGCTGAGCGACTGACTCGCGTATCGAGCTACTCCTCTAAGTACACCACCGCTTCAAGTAAATGGCGCTTCCAAGGTGCAAAACCGCGACGCCAGAAGTTAACCCTCATTGGCTGGTTGAGTCCTAATGCAGAGACCTATTTTCTTGGCTTAAGACTACTGACGATGGCGACTGGATCTATTGCTTGGTATGTCACTCGAATCCAAGTGCTTAACATGAACTCTGTGGCCGAATGTATCGCAATCGCCATTGTGGTCGGCATCCTGTTCGACCGCATTCTAGATTGGCGCGTGAACCAAATCCGAATGCAAATTAGCCGCGTTATTCCTGATGCAGTCGATCTGATGGTGGTATGTGTCGCATCAGGTCTAACACTCGAAGCGGTATTTCGCTGTGTCGGTGAAGAGATGCGTGCGATCTCTCCAGCATTGTCACGCGAATGGCTCCTCACTGCGACTGAGATATCGGTTCTTGATTCACCACAAACGGCACTTTCAAACCTAGACAAACGAGTCCAGCTTCCTGACATCAACAATATTGTGACCACCATGAATCAAGCACTTCAATACGGCACGCCTCTCGCTGAAGCATTAAAGCTGATTGCCTCTGATAGCCGCCAATATCACTTCTTAGAGCTTGAAGAGTGGGTAGGAAAAATACCCGCTAAGATGTCGTTCCCTTTAGTGGTCTTCATCATGCTACCTGTCGTGGGCATTATTGTCGTGCCAATCATGTTATCCCTTAAACAAACTCTGGGGGGCTTATGAACAAGATCATTCTCTTGGGTTTAGCGCTGATTTTAGTCGGCTGCCAATCAACGAATAACATTGAAAAAGAGACCTCTGAAGACATGAAAGTTGCAGAGGTTGCACTGATGAATGGCAAACCAGAAAGTGCCATGGAACTGTATCGAAAGATGCTGATATCGAAGCCTGATGACCCGCAGCTACTCTTGCTAATGGGGTCCGCTGCGAATCAAGCGAGTCGTTATGATGAGGCGTTGCATTACCTAAAACGTGGTATCGAGCTTAATCAATCGAGCGCGATTTACAGAGAACTTGGCCGTGCGTGGTTGGCGCTCGGTGAGCTTGAACAAGCAACAATAGCTCTCGAGGAATCTGTCAGGTTAGTAACAACTGATGACGTTGCCCAAAACAGTTTAGGCGTGAGTTACTCGCTCAATAAGCAGTATTCAAAAGCGCGTGAATCTTACTCTCATGCCCTCAGCTTGATGCCATCCAGTAATGAGTATCGCAACAACTTAGCCATGGCTTGGATACTCGATGGAAAACCAGAGCAAGGGATCCGAATTCTGCACCCGATCTTTGTCCGAGGAGAAGCGAGCGTAAAGCTGCAACTTAATCTAGCACTGGCTTATGCGCTTTCTGGAGACAGTGCGTCCGCGAAAAGTATCGCTCGTGCACATCTATCTCAACCTGAGTTCGCCAACAATAGTCTTTATTACCAAGAGCTTGCTGCTAAAAATGAGCAGGGAGAACTGTGATGCTCTCTCGTCAAAAAGGGGCGCAGACCGTCGAGTTTGCAATGTTGGTGGTACCGTTCCTGATACTGATCATCGGTTTCTTTGAGATCTGCCGCCTGCTGTTGGTCAACATCATCCTTGATGTAGCCGTTAATGCGGGTGTTCGTGAGGCCAAGACACGGCCGATTAGTCCTATTTCAGACCAAGCTTTTGCCGAGACTATCGCAAAGTTCCCACTGATAGATAAGAGCAAGCTCGTCTTGGATCCATCGCCGCTATACGCCGAAAACTTCTCAGATTTAGTTAATGAGAAACCGGTATCCAAAAGCAGAGCAGTGTTAGGCGAGTACAAGGTGTCTTACTCATTTTCATTTGCCTTATTGCCTAATCTATCAACTCAGTTTTCTGAGTCTATCGGCGACATGACAACCTTGAAAAGAAAGGTACTGGTTAGTTATGACAACAAATAAAACACCTCGAAAAAAACAAGCGGGTTCAGCAGCGATTGAATTCCCCTTCGTTGTACTCGCACTCATGATCATTTTGTGGGGGCTTGTTGCTACCTACCGCTTATTCAACCTACAGACTCAGCTCGACAACGTGACATATAACCTAGTCAACGCCGTTTCACTAACGCACCTGAAACCAGAGCAAGGCCCAAACGGATGGCCTAATACGTTAAAGGATCAGCTTCTCGATCTCGCCGAACGTTATCTTCCGCAAAACATTAAGCGCAGCAATATTGGGCTGGTACTTGAAAGCCGTGTATTTGATACCACCGCTTCGAACTGGGAATACAAGCCCATCATCCATGCCGGAATCACCTGTCAAAAGTACACACCCATCGATCAACTAGAGACACTTATCGTTGAGGGAAGCGGCGACCCTGCGTTAGTTGGAAGACAATCCACCTTGGTTCAACTCACTTTATGTGTGAATACACCGTTTGACTACAAGCGGCTCGATCTTCCTAAAACACTCTCAAGTTCATCAGTTGTGATAGGAAAGCATTATGGTTAAACCAATATTCGGCAGCATTGCGCTTAAAAAACAGCAAGGCTCCATGACCATTTCATTCTTGGCGTTACTGTTTCCAGCGCTTTTCATCGCTGTTGGCACCCTGATGATCTCCGCACAAGTGATGGTTTCAAACCGAGCAGCGCAAGCCGCCGATTCGGCCGCATTAGCGTGTGCTTTTGCTGATACAGCCACACACCCAATGATGTTGGCTTACCAAGATTACTATAAGCCAACCCTAAAAGGCGTGAGTGGCTTAAAACCAGAAATCATAGGCTCTGAATGCCGTATTAGCCTAGGCTATTCATTATCACCCTTACTGCCCAACTTCAAATATGAGAGCTATGCAAACAAGGTAACGGCGACAGGTGGTGGTTATAAAGGTGTGGTTGAAAGCAAGCACTCTTCGATTCCAACGGAGCTAGTACTGGTACTTGATGTGTCTGGATCGATGGGTTCAAACATCCAGTCATTGAAATCCATTTTATCCAATGCTTTGAATACGATTCAATCTCAGAGTAAGAACGCTAACGATTTAGATTCAATTAGAATTTCAATCGTTCCTTTCGACTCTGGCGTTGCAGCGCAGCGCCCACCTTGGTTATCCAAAGAAGCAGCCGGAATCTACTGTATCGATGGGCTTAGCTATCGTAGTGGCAATTTCTCTGCGGCACTGACCGTCGATAACCTAGCGACGCTTCACTCAGAGCGACCGGTGAAATTTACACCGCCAAGTCAATGGTTAAGCGACTGTAATCAAGATTCACCAATGCTGCCATTGACCAACGTATTTTCCCGCGTCCAAAACTCGATAAACAGCCTAACAGCAAATGGCGGTACTCGCTCTTATCACGGTTTGGTATGGGGAGTGAGGCAGCTTATCCCACGCTGGCAACAAGCATGGGGATTGAACGCCAGCACAGTACCCGAAACCAGAAGAAAATTGGTGCTTTTTACCGACGGAGATGACAGTGGAGACGCGTTCACCCAACTGGTTAACGCCGGGTTCTGTACTACCGCAATCAATCAATATGGCATCGAAATGAATTTCATCGGCTATGGCGTCAACCCTTCTCGAATCGCTCAATTCGAGAACTGTGCAGGGGATACACAACGCGTGTTTAGCGCCACGAATACCACCCAACTCAACGAGTATTTTTCCGACATTTTAGCCGTTGAATACTCGGCAACCATCAAACTCACTCGCTAATCAAAACAAAGCGTTTGATTCGAAACACCTGAATTTAAGCATTGAATTAAAAACAAACAAGTTAAAAACAATATGGAGAAAAACATGTTTACACGAGCCTTAGCGCTATTGGCGCTGTGCCTTTCTTTGCCAACATTGGCTTATCAAGAAGGGGATTCGCTGTCGCCAGACGTCATCGAAAAACTTCAACTCAACAAGGATGAACTGACCATTGTCGACTTCTTTGCAGAGTGGTGCGTCTCTTGCCGCGAAGAGCTACCAGAAGTTAATCAACTCTACACCGAACTCAAAGGCACAGGCGTCACGTTTAAAGGCGTTGATGTGGATGAAGATGTCGAGGTTGGCTTGGCGTTTCAAAAGCAGCTCGGATTGGAGTTCCCTGTTGTTAACGACCCTGAACAAGCGTTGATCGCAGAGTTTAAACCTATCGGTATGCCTGCGCTTTACTACATCTATCAGGGCAAGGTTATCAAGATTCGTTTTGGTGCCATTAACCACATTAGTGACGTGATAACTGACGACCTCACCCAAATGGGAGTGCAACTGTAATGCTAATCAAAGCCACCCTTGTTGGGCTATTAGCTATTCCAATGACTGTTAATGCGGCTCTTGAACTCGATCTTAGTGGTTTAGGAAAGAAGCCCGCAGAACAGCAAACAAGTAATAGCAGCACAAATAGCGATGGTCCTATCGTTGAAGAAGAGATCATCTCCAGCACCGTTTATTCAAGTGGCGGTGATTATTCAAACCCAGAAGCGAAACGTGCAACCAGACGAAACATTGAGATGGTTAAACCCAAGGCAAAGCAACTGGTTATCGAACAGAAAGCACCTGAAGTGAGCAACAAACCTTCTGCTCTGGCTTTTGTTGATGAGTTTCTTGGTATTGAACCCGTAAAGCCTTGGGAAAAAGGCACATTGGCTCAAAAAGAGATGAAGCCCGGCGGCACAGTACCTGAATTCGACGTCTTTTCTGAAAAGGTATTCGCTTACAAACAAGGTTCCGTCGGCGGCAGTGGCGTTGGTGGCGGAGGCTGTGGTTGTAACTAACCGCTCCTTCAACGAATAAATCAGTACTTCAAAACAAAATAAGAAAAAAATGAAAAAACTACCAATTACGCTGCTTAGTGCAGCGGCAGTGGCTAACGTTGCATTAGCTGAAGATCATATCTCTGTTCATTACCTTAGCTATGAGGAATACGATGACAGAGTATCAGCCAATGACACTATGGTTTCGATTGAGAAAAGTATCGGCTTAGATTGGACATTAAACGCAGAGATAAGCTACGACAGTATTTCTGGCGCCTCACCAGCGTGGGGACCAACGACACCTCTTGCTTCGAATGCCGATCAGATAAGTCGCGCCCTAAAAACTCAACAAGCACAGAATAAAACCGACGAGGTTATTCGTGCAGGCTACGACCCTCATCGCAGTGGCTATGAAATCCAAAAAGTAGGCCTTGAAGACACCAGAAAATCCATCAGTTTAAGCGCGACCTATCGCGACACCTTACGTAATGAATGGACCTTAGGTGGCAACGCATCTCAAGAAGAAGATTATGAAAGCCTTGGCATTAACGCCAAAGGTTTGGTCTATGCCGATAGCACTAAAAACCGCTCTTACAGTCTAGGGGGCTCTGCCCTTTTCGATCAGACTCAAGCATTCGGCAAATACTCGCTGGCTTCATCAAACAGCCAGAGCTGGGAAGACATTTTCACGGGCAGTTTAGAAGCCGGATTATCACAAACCTTCACGCCGAATCTATACAGCATTTTTACCGCTTACACGGGTTACCGCAGTGGCTATTTGAGCAATCACTATTTAACGGTTCTGCGTGAAGTTGATATCAATGACGACGGTAAAATCGATGACGATGAAGTGTTCTTGGGGCAAGATTCTCGACCGGATACGCGACTCTCTGGCGGTATTAATATCCAAGCCTTTTACTCATTGTCCGACAGTTTAAAAATCCGACCAAGATACAAATGGTTTATGGATGATTGGGGTGTAATGTCTCACCAGTTAGGCGGTAAATTATCTTGGCGAGTGAGTGAATGGTTAACGTTAGCACCGGGTTATTTCTGGTACACGCAAGATGCGGCCGATTTCTATCGCGACCCAAGTAGTGCCGATCCTTCATTTGCTTCATCAGGCTACGCAACTTCAGATCTGCGCTTGGGTAACTTCACCGCCAATGCCTATGAGCTAGGTGCGAGTATCAAGGTGCATAAGAAATTACGCTTAAATGCGCTTGCTGCATATTACGAACAGAGCAACGGTTTTGAAGCGCAATGGTGGGCGGTTGGAGCAACCTATGAGTTCTAATCTACCCTTTGTGCACCGCTTTCATGCGATGACAGTGCCGTGTGAAGTGCAAATTTTGTCGATTGATTTGGCTACCTTTCCAGAGACAAGTGCAACAGCAATCGCGACTGAGATAGAGCAAAACACACGCCGATTAGAAGACAAATATAACTTCTACTGCGACGACTCGTGGCTAACACAATGCATTAATCAACGATCATCATGTGATGTCGAACTCGATTCTGAATCTGCCGAGGTTTTCCAACACCTCGACCGATTAAGTCAACTGACCTTCGATACCTTTGATACTACGGTCGGCAGCATCAAACATCTTTTAAAACAGAAACCGAAGATGCTCCACAGTCATGCTTTCCAAGCCTTGTCTTCTGCTTTGGGTAAGCAAGCTTGGGAATTGAAAGGGACAATGGATCAAAAAGGGGCTGTCGATCTACAAGGGGCTGTCGATCTACAAAGGGCTGTCGATCTGCAAAGGACAAGGCTACACGTCCCTGACTCACGCACTCGTTTCGATTTTGGTGGCGTCATCAAAGAGTACGCCGTTGACCAAGCCGTAGAGATCGGCAAACAACTCGGCGCGACGTCAATGTTAGTGAACTTTGGCGGTGACATCTATGCGTTAGGCACCAAACCGGATGGCTCGACATTTAACATTGCTGTCTTAGACCCAAGAGACAATAAGACTCCATTTTTCGCAGTGCCCCTAACCAATGCAGCTCTGACGACTTCGGCTCACAGTGAACGCCAAATACAATTTGGTGACAAGACCACTTCTCATATCTTGTCGAAGCAGGATGTTGAGCAGAAGATCCTTTCTGTTACCGCTATCTCGTCATCCACATTGGAAGCCGGCGTGCTCAGCACTTCTCTGACACTAAACCCCAATATTTCGGTGCCGGAAGACAGCGCTGTTATCTACATCGACGATCAATTACACATTCACCAAAACACGGAGTTCCTTCATCCATGAAGTGCTACCTACTTACGTTAATTCTATTGTTTAGCAGCTTTTTGCATGCTCAAGAAAACGAGTTTCTTCCGGTTGAAGAGGCCTTCCCCGTTTCATGGGAAGCCACAGACCAAGGCGCGGTCATCAGCTTTGATACACACAAAGGCTACTACCTGTATCAATCTCGATTTTCGTTCAAAGGGGAGTCTTCATTATCAACGTTAGAACCGATCTATTCGCTACCAGGTGAAGAGAAAGAGGACCCTAACTTTGGCAACGTCGTCGTGTTTCACGAGCCCGTTACCGTTACTGTTCCTTATTCGGGAAGTGGCAAACTCACCGTGCGTTATCAAGGCTGCGCAGACAAAGGACTTTGCTACCTGCCGCAAAAGCTAGTGCTCGATTTGCCGATGCTCGAAACCGTATCTAAAGCGCTGGTTGAGGAGCCATCAAACTCTCTGGTTCAAACCTTAGGTGAGATCCGTGAGGACACGAATGGCTTGTCTTCGTTCCTATCCCAAGCCGGTAAGTTACAAGCACTGCTTGTGTTCTTCTTGCTTGGCCTAGGCTTGTCCCTAACGCCATGTGTACTGCCGATGATTCCGATTTTGGCTAGCATCATCGGTGGCGAAAAAGCGATGACAGGCAAGAAAGGCGCGGCACTCTCTAGTTCCTATGTTCTGGGTATGGCGACCAGCTATGCAATGACGGGGATCTTAGTCACTACATTAGCAAAAGGGGTCAACCTGCAAGCCGCGATGCAACAGCCTTGGTTGTTAACTAGCTTTGCGGCGGTTTTTGTTCTGCTTGCATTGGCGATGTTCGGATTCTATGAACTCCAATTGCCTGTTGCCCTACAGCAAAAACTCAACAGCGGTTCAGACAAGCTTGGCGGCGGTAAGATCGCCAGTGTCTTTGCCATGGGCGCAATATCAGCCTTGGTCGTGTCACCTTGTGTCAGTGCTCCATTGGCTGGCGCGTTGCTTTACGTCTCAACCACTCAAGATTGGATGTTTGGCGGAGCGACTCTGTTCGTTATGGCTCTCGGTATGGGCGTACCGCTTATCGCTATCGGAGCTAGTGGTGGACGTCTATTATTAAGAAGTGGCGCATGGATGGTATACGTTAAGCAGGTATTTGGCGTGCTGCTATTGGCAGTTGCTATCGTGCTATTAAGCCGCTTTGTCGCTCCATCGATCATTATGATCTTATGGGCGCTGCTTGCTATCGGTACTGGTGTACATTTTGGGGCTTTAGAAGCTGCACAACCGGGTTGGGCGCGTACTCGTAAGCTCTCTGCTTTGCTACCACTGAGCTACGGTTTAATCTTGTTTGTCGGATTTTTCTTAGGTAATACCGATCCTCTAAACCCACTTGCAAACAGGGAGTCAGTCCAATCCGTTGCGAGCACTCCCTTTGAAAAAACAGACTCAATTGATCAGCTAGAACAACAGTTACAAGCCGCTGCCAATGCCGATAAAAAGGTGCTGGTCGATCTTTATGCGGATTGGTGTGTCTCTTGTAAAGTGATTGAGACCAACGTGTTCAATGACCAACAAGTGAGCCAACAGCTTAAAGAGTGGAAGACGATAAAACTTGATGTGACAGAAAGCTCTCCCGAGCAAATGGCGTGGCTCAATGATAAGAATGTATTTGGCCCACCAGCGATTTTCTTTTACTCACCCGCCAGCGGTGAAATAGAGCCTGCGCGAGTGATGGGAGATATTGATAAAGAGGGGTTCAATAAAAAACTCAAACTTGCCAATAAGCTCGCTTACACACGAACAACAGAAGCTGATAGCCAAACGAACTAAGGCCTACGCTAGATAAAATCAAAATCGCCCAATCATAAATTGGGCGATTTTTTCTTATTTGGTTAGCAGATTCGAGGTAACTTATTCTGGGCTTTCTAGCTGCTCAATAACCCTTTGAGTCAGTTGCTCAGTATACGGGTTGATCTTCCAGTGCTCTGGGCTCCAACCTTTTACGAAACGTTGGAAATCAGCCCACGCCACGTAAAACATGGGGCGCCATGCTTGTTCAACATCACCAAACGAAAGCTGTGGTTGATAATATGCTAATGCCTCTTTCAAGTGTTGGAAATAAGCCTCCAATACCTGTGACTCAAGCTCTGCACAATCTTGCGGCCTAACCGCGCTACTCATAAACAAAGCGACGTCTTTCATCGCACAACCATGACCCACATATTGGAAATCGACCGCAGCAGCGTTTTGGCTTTCTGAATCAAAACAGAAATTAGCGAGCTTGGCGTCGCCATGCACCAAGGTTTGATACGGACACTCTTTGAGCAAACGATCGATGTGTTGCGCTTGATTCTTCAATGGTAAATCAGCCAACGCATTTAACTCGTCAGGGCGTGTGTCTAAATGCCAGTAAGTACCTATTTTCCACAATGATGCAGACTGTTCTTGGTCGATATGAATGTACTTCGCATGAAAATTAGCGAGCCACTTTAGGCAGGAATCACGTTGTTTTTGTTCTTCTACAGTGTAACCAAACGCCAGTTCAGACTGAGTGTCTTTGGTTGCCAGATCTTCAGAAACAGCAAGCACATCAAATTGAGAGATTAACGGAAAACCGATATCCACTAAGTCTTGCATCACAATCAGCCATTCGTTCTCTTGCAACTCACATTGCAGCCCAACAGGCACAGGACAACGATCATCCCATCGCTGAGTGAACGACTGATACCATGCGGTCTCAACTTGGTAAGAGTGCACCTTTCGCTGATGAGATAATTTGGTGTTCCAGCCTTTGGGGTGTTCGGCTTTATCTGGCAATGCGACATGTTTGACGATGACGCTATCCATCGAGGTATCATTCATCGAAATATTGTTCATCAAAGCACTATTTTCGCGAGCAAAAACCAAGCGTACTAACTCGCCGTATCCGCCCCATAAGCGTTGAATTACTTGAACACCGAACCCTTCATGGCAACCCAACGAGGTCGCTATTTTTTGATAAAGCTCATTTTGATAAAGCTCAGGTTGGTTTTGACTCTTACTCACTTGTGATTGAGCAAAATTATTTGACGATATTGATTGAGACATATAACTCGTTACTGTGCTTTATCGGATAGAAGATGCGACCATTGCTTTTGTCTATTCATGTAATGCACTACGTAACTGCATACCGGAACAATTTTAAACCCCGCCTGTTCAATTTCAGGTAATACTGATTCCATCATCACCTTGCCAAAGCCTTTGCCTTGCAGTTCATCAGGGATACGAGTCGAAGTAATATGTAGCACGTCTCCATCCTTTTGATACTTAACAACAGCGAACTGATTTGGCTCTAGCTCAACCGTGATCTGGTTATCTTTTTGATCCCATTTTATGGCCTTCATTCTCAACTCCTGCAAATAATTGGTACGCCAAACAATAAAAGTTTGAAGTATCAGTTCCTTGTAATAGACTAACGCAAGTGCATATAAATAAAACTAAGTACTTACAAACACAGAAAATAATTTAGAGTTAACTGCTTCATATAAAAACAGCAAATAAAAACACCACTCTATAAATTAATATAAAGTACTCCTGTTAAACCTAGCACGTAATAACACCTTGTTAGCAAGTTACCAAATAACTAACAGACGCATGTTGGCGCATGGAGAAACATAATGAACGCACCACTGAAGAAGCCTTTGGAGCATAATCAGGCTCTTCAAGATCCTCGAAATCGCACTATTTCCACGATTAATAGTACCGATGCCCTGGCCATGATTGAGCACGGCAGTGAACTGACGTTAAACGTCTCGACTCCGGTTGGCACTAAATTTTTGGCAACCACGAAGTTTATCGGCACACACAGTGAGAACTGTATCTTGGTTGAAGTCCCTGAGGTTTCAAGCGATGACCTACGCTTTTTCTTCCAAGAAGGATTTTGGATGACAGCGAGAGCTTACTCCTTAAGAGGAGAAGGCGCGCTGATCCACTTCAGATGTCAGATTCATCATAACATTGGCGAACCGTTCCCAATCTTGGTGTTATCGACGCCAAGTACGATGCAGGTGACTCAACTTCGTAAAGAAACGCGTTATGAAGTGAATTTAGACTCCAGAATCATCTTTAATGATCAGCGAATGAATTGTGAGATACGAGATCTTTCGAAAAGTGGTTGTCGCTTTGTCACATCACCTACATCACGACCGATTCAAATCGCCGATAGAGTGTCTATCGAGATCACGCCTGGAAACTACAACGGTCCGTTTATTCCTCCGCTACGAGGCATAGTGTGTAATTTGCAAAAATCGACACACTACGCACGCTACGGCGTCGAATTTGATGATATTGGCCGTGCCAATGCGAAGAATTTACTGGGTAAACTCAAATTCGATGGTACCAAGCTTCGTTTACGGAATGCTTAAACACTAGAAATTGTAAGAATCAAAAAAAAACAGCCATCGATAATATCGATGGCTGTTTCGTTTTACGGTTAACTGTTATTTAGCTAATTGACGTAAAGCGTTAAGCTATTTACGCAGAGCATTGAGCTTAGCTTGAGCGATACCAAAGATAGTATCGATAGGATAGCTCCCTTCATCGCTCGCTTCACCTGCTGCTTTGCCCGTGAACAGCTCAATCGCTTCTGTCACATGGTCAATCGCCCAGATGTTGAACTCGCCCTTTTCAACCGCTTTAACGATGTCACTGCGCAGCATCAGATTGTGAACGTTAGAGCGCGGAATAATCACCCCTTGCTCATTTGAACGTCCTTTGATTTCACACACATCAAAGAAACCTTCAATTTTCTCGTTCACACCACCAATTGGTTGAGATTCACCAAATTGGTTCATCGAGCCAGTAATTGCGATGTCTTGACGGTTCGGCTGCTTAGAAAAAGCAGACACTACCGCACAGAACTCGGCCATACTCGCACTGTCCCCGTCCACGCCACCATACGATTGCTCGAAGGTGATATTAGTCGTAAGTGGTACTTTCGCTGTCTTACCAAATACCGAAGAAAGATAAGCCGATAAGATCATCACCCCTTTAGAGTGAATGCTGCCACCTAGGTCTACGTTTCTTTCGATATCAATCACTTCACCATCACCGTAAGCTGTAGTGGCAGTAATTCGGTTCGGTGCACCAAACATATGATCGGTTGTGCTGAGTACCGACAGAGCATTCACTTGCCCAACCGCCTGACCATCAACATGGATTAGCGTTGTTCCGTTAGTGAAGGTTTCCATTACGCTGTCTTGCAGTCGTCCGACACGCATCTGTTGATTAGACAATGCTTGGTCAACGTGAGTAGAACGAATCAGATTCGATTTCGCCCCTCTCGCGACGTAGTTAGACTCACGAAGCAGGTTCGCAATGTGTGCCGAATGCAACGATAGCTTGCCTTGGTCACCGGCCTGACGTGAGCTGTGCTCAATGATGCGAGCAATCGCTTTGCGATCACAATGCAGCATATTGTTGTCGTGCACGATACTCGAAATGAAGCGTGCGTAATGCATTTCAGAATCCGCAGTACGCTTCATCTCATCTTCAAAATCGGCCGTCACACGGAACAGTTCACCAAACTCCGCATCGTAATGCTGCAGCAATTGGTAAGTGCGGTAATCACCAAACAGAATGATTTTCACATCCAATGGAATCGGTTCTGGATCAAGCGATACTGCGCCCGTTAGGGTCACCTCTTTTTCCAATGAAGCAAAGCTCAATTGACGTGAACGTAGCGCACGTTTAAGCCCTTCCCATACATACGGTTGTTCTAACACTTTCACCGCATCCATCAGCAATACGCCGCCATTAGCTCTGTGTAAGCTGCCTGCACGAATCAAAGAAAAATCGGTAAATACCGTGCCTTTGAATGTCGCCGTTTCGACATAACCAAACAGCGAGTGATAGTTCGGATTCTCTTCGACAACAATCGGCAGAGACTGCTCTTTTTGGCTAACAATCACGTTCACTTTGTAACGACGTGGCATTTTCTTATCCAGAGAAGCCGTCGCGATTTCAGCTTGCTCAGTGCTCTCTTCTAAGAAGATATCAGCGTTTTCGACAATATCCTTACGCAATGCCGTGAGGTATTTTTTGATCTCTGGATATTGGCTGTAATCTTGCTTCAACTGCTTAACAAAGTGGGTAATCACATCCCTTGCCGTATCATCATTCAGCTTTTGAATTTTCTCTGTGTACGTCTCTTCAAGCTCGGTCAGTTCACGAGAAATGGTTCGTAACCCCACTTCCAATCCATCGATGGTTTTGTCGAATTGATCTTGTTCTTCCGGCGAAAGCAAATCAAAGCTCTCTTCGGTATGAAGCTCCTCGCCGTTCATTGCAACAAACTGGTAATCGCCCTGAGTGGTAATCGTTAAGTTAATACCCTTTTCTTTCGCTTCTTGGCTAATGCTTTCTAGCGCTGCTTGCTGTTTGGCTGCCAGCTGGTTTTTAAGCCTATCAGCACGGCTAAAGTACATCTCGTTATCAAACGCAAGAGGCATACCTTTAAGCAATTTACGCATCAATTTTTCGATATCTTGCTTTAAATTGCTGCCAACGCCGCTCGGTAACTTGAGCACTTTAGGTGTACGAATGTCTTCAAAATTCGCGATGTAACACCAATCAAAAAGCTCCTCGACTTCTTGAGGGTGACGGTTGAGATAACGCAAGATCATAGTGCGTTTACCTAAACCATTGCGTCCTATCGCGTAAATGTTGTAACCCTTTTCCTTAATTGACATCGCGAACTCAACGGCTTTTTGCGCCCGTTCTTGCCCGACGATCTCGTCAATTGGAGCCAGTTCTTTGGTCGACTTGCAGGGTAGCTTCTCTAGCTCTGCTACCTGATACAGCTGTTCTGTATTGAGTCTTTGAATCGCCATGGCCGCCTCCTTAGTCCTTTATTACTTGGGTGTAGATAAAATCAGTGTAGATGTAATTTCCTATAAATTTAGTGACTTACGCAACATCGCTGTTCAACTGAACAAATAACACACAATTTGAGCCGATTATTAAGAATAAAGGGTTATTTTATTTACCAACCTAACATGTAAATGATTTTAATTTGCAATTGATAATAAATATCATTAACATTTCCTGATATTATAAATTGAGGATGTGGATATGGAAATTGAACGATGCTGGATGCACTACCTAAAAGCTGAACAGTTAATGGAACAAGGTCACTGGCCTGAAGCACAACGCCTTTATGGTGATGTTCTCAATTCTCTTCCTCACCACATCCAAGACGCGGCGTACCAAAGCGACATCAAACCCTGTCAGTTTGCTTGTCTATTGGCAGGGCTTAGGGACGCAAGCGTAGCTCAATCCGAAATTCTTAACCGTCAGGGGCTACAACAACAAGCCTTCGACACATTGAATCAGTCATACGCGCTGATGCAGTTTATCTCTTTAGAAAATACTGAACTGATTCAACGGACTTATTCACTACTGGAAAAGCAAAGTGAAGACCTACTCAATCACTTGATCGCTTTTTGCAGTGCTCAGCGCAGCTCACATTGGATGCTCGAGCTAGAACAAATTCAGCGTGCTCATCACCATTTTGGGCAGCTTAAAACAACGTCAGAAGTTCAATCTTCACCTAATGTCTTAAATTGATAAGGATATATCATGTCGGACCGGGCCATTCTCAAAGTCAATAACCTCTCCGTTAGCTTCACAACCAATGATGGAATCATTGATGCGGTAAAAAAGGTTAACTTTACCCTTAACTCCAGCGAAACCTTGGCCATTGTTGGTGAATCGGGTTCAGGTAAATCAGTCTCTTCCAACGCACTGATGCGTTTGCTTCCTGATAACGCCATTATTGACCCTCAATCTCAAATAGAGTTTGAAGGACAATCGATACTCGAAAAAACAGAACGCCAAATGCAGTCAATTCGGGGCGATAGAATCGGCATGATCTTTCAAGAGCCGATGACCTCTTTGAACCCATATCTGCGTGTAGGTATTCAAGTAGCTGAGGCCATCATGTGCCACCGTAAGGTATCGAAGTCAAAGGCCAAACAGCGCGTACTTGAGCTGTTTGAGCTTGTTCATCTGCCAATGCCAGAGCAAGCCTACACTAAGTATCCTCACGAGTTTTCTGGTGGTCAGCTGCAACGCATCATGATCGCAATGGCCTTGATTAATGAGCCCGATATTTTGATTGCCGACGAACCGACTACGGCATTAGATGTGACGGTTCAGGCGGAAGTGCTCTCTTTGATCAAAGAGATTCAAAGCAAGATGGGCATGGCGATTTTGTTTATCACCCATGACCTTGGCGTAGTAAAACACTTTGCAGACCGTGTTCTGGTGATGTGTAAAGGTGAACTGGTTGAAGAAGGGGTAACTCAAGCCTTATTCGAAAACCCAAGACACGACTACACCCGCATGCTGATCAACTCGATTCCGAAAGGTGCTAAGGCTCCTGTTGAGGCATCAGCTCCAGAACTATTATGTGCTGACGACATCCGAGTTCAATTCTTGGTTAAATCACACTTCATCAAGAGCAAAAACCAGTACTTCGAAGCCGTAAAAGGCATTTCGTTGAACCTTAAACAGGGCGAAACCTTGGGTATTGTTGGTGAATCTGGATCAGGAAAATCAACACTGGGACGAGCGTTAATCGGCTTGCTGCCAAGTACCGGACGTATTGTTTATAAAGGCCAAGATGTCAGTTTATTAACCGACAAAGAACGCCATAAACTCAAGAAAGATGTACAAATGGTATTCCAAGACCCTTATGGCTCTTTGTCACCACGTATGACAGTTGGGGAGATCATCACCGAAGGCTTAACGGTGCATCAACCTCAACTCTCTAAGAAAGAACGATTGGAACGAGCACGCAAAGCGCTGATTGAAGTACGTCTAGAACCGAATTCAATTAACCGTTATCCGCATGAATTTTCTGGCGGACAAAGACAACGTATCGCGATTGCTCGCGCGCTGATTCTTGAACCTTCTTTTATCTTGCTGGATGAACCAACCTCAGCGCTCGATCGCTCAGTGCAACTGACCGTGATTGACCTGTTGAAAGACATTCAAACCAAGCACAACATCGGTTTCCTTTTCATCAGCCATGACCTCTCGGTAGTGAAAGCACTTTCGGATCGTGTTTTAGTGATGCAGAAAGGAGAAGTGATGGAAGAAGGCTCTGCGGAAGATATTTTCAACAACCCGAAAAATGACTACACCAAGAAATTGATTGAGGCGTCATTCGACTTAGAAAATAAATCGAAAAAAAATGCCGCTTAAATTGAACTAATTAACATTAACAGCGTCTTATAAGTACATTCTGAATAATCTCCTAATGGATTGAAATCTAGAATGGATATAGCAAAACTGGTTTGGCCGCCAAAAGAGAAATGTCGCATGGATGCGACATTTTTCGTTTCTGGCGTATATGAAAAATCAACTCAGTGATTCGAACCAATGATTATGAAGGTTTGCTAAAATTGACTGGCTTTAAACAGGGTTAGCTGGTCGTCGGATCATAGTCGCAGAACGGCTTCGTTAAACTCGTTATTGGACAGGAAGGTGTCAACGATTCCCCTAAATTAGCAATTCATAGATAACTATGCTTTTTCAAATATTGAAAATCATGCTCTCTAATGCCTTTCAATAAAAAAGCCCAAACAAAGGCTTGGGCTCAATTCAATAATCATGAAGCCATTGTAATGTTGGTTATATTCCGTTTAATTTCCCCAGATCTGGCTGACAAACTCTGGATGGTCAATAAACGGGTTACGATTTCCTTGGAAATCATGTACCGCTTGGTTTCGGTTGATTTCTTTTTGGTTTACTGGGTCTTCAGAATGCCAGCGTTTGAGCATAGTCAGTAGCCAAGGTTCAAACACGGTTGTGTTGGTTCCATCCAGAACGGCATCAGAGCTTGTAGAGTTACCTTCCCAGCTCGCGATTTCATTTTCATAGCGTGTTGCCATGTAAAAATATGCTCTTGCGAAATCACCTTTAAACTCATCAATTGGCTCAAATACCGTACCCACATAACCAAGAGAGCTCGCTGCACTGCCTAGTTTAGAGCCATTGCTTGATGTGTATGTTGCACTGCTCACTTCACCAAATGGCCAGTTACTGCGTTTCGAGTTAACGTAGCCGTCAGTGGCAAATAAATGGTGACCGTCAGAGTTCATTGGCTCAACTTTCCCACCAAACCAGCTTTTCGGGAAAGAGTGCTCACGGTTGTAACAATCACCTTCTTTGCTGTACTGACCGCATTGATCAGTCACCTTAGTGAATTGGATTGAATCTGAGCCAGAAGGCTTCTCTGAATACATATCGAGAATCGATCCATCTGTCTCATAGTATGCGTCTAGATCAGCCTCAGATACCAATGTCCAAATAGCGGTGTAACCCTGACTACTATGGTTATCAATAATTTGATACAAGGCCGTTTTTAACGTAAAGCCCGTTTTTCCTTCTGCGTCTTTGTAATAATCGCCTAACACTGGTGGTTCAGTTGGTGGTGTAGTTGAGCCACCAATCGTAAATTCTGTACTCTGACTTGCTTGGAAATCACCACCAGATGCCACAACGGTTCCGTTTACCGACAAACTGTATGAACCATTCCCCACACTGCAGCACATTCCATCTCCATAAGAATCTGAGACTTCTAGGATGTAGCTACCATCCGCTAAACACATTTCCACTTCATTGATGGTGTTATTTTGATAGTCTGAACCAGAATAAAGAGTTTGAGAAACTGAGTTTTTGAGAGACCAACTGGTTTCAGAACCATAGTTATCCGTCACTAGCGTGAGTGCGGCACTTGTGTTATTGCAGCTTTGTGTTGGTGGAGTCTCCGTAGGCTGAAAGTTATCTAAATACACCACTTCCGAACCATCAAAACCTGCATCATCATAAAATCGTACGCCCACAACGATATCTTTAGTGCTAGTAGCGCTGTACGAGTGAGTCAATGCTTGCCACTGATTCGTTAGACCATTATTCGAGTAGCCTAAATAGCCATCAACAAAAAGGCGAGCTTTCACGTTGCCTTCCGTGTGGTAAACATCGACAGAGAAATCGTAAATTTTCCCTTGTTCAACACTTATCGTTTGCAGAAAATCGGTATTACTTTGAGTGCCTGTATTCACTGTTACTTGCGCAGAGAAACTGCCGTTATTAACAGGAACGTTAGAGGGTGAAACTGCAATGCCGGAGTCAATCACACTCCATCCAGATGGTACGTTTCCTTCCCAGTTTTCGAAACTTCCATTTTGCATTTGCGCATGCGCACTCGCTGAACAAAGTAATACAACACCACTTAGTGTTATTATTCTATTTATCATATAACCTTCTGTTTAATTAGATAAAAAATCAACTAAGCTTAGAAAGTAATCAAAAGATGAGTGGAGACATACATCACATTTAAAAATGTAAGTGTCATCATTTTTATTAATATATGTGATGTAAAATGATGTTGCATCGACCTGTTAAATACTTTCACACGCTAGATTATTGAAAAAAGGCTCATCTCGGCTTTGAGGGGAAAGCCACGATGAACCAAAAATCAGCACTTATCCACAAGCCTTGCCTATAGTAAATGTAACCTCAACTAAAGTTCGATCTCGCCCTTACCTAGCCAACTGAAAATTATGCATATAATTCAGTTTGGTTCTAATTTCTAGTTGAAAACCGTGCAAGCACATATTGCTTCCGTCCCAAGGCTCGTCATCAATCAAAAATTCCTTTTATTTCTATTTTATTCAATGAATTAGAAGTGGTTGAACAACATATTCGTGCGTAAGTGTGATTAAAGGTTAGTCTGTTGTGGATTAAAATATCTAGCTACATTGTTGGAATTCTAGACATGAGGAAAAATAAGGCAAGTTGCAGGGTTTGAAACTGAGTTCAATCCATCTCTGGCTCACTTTGGGGCAATTATGAGTTACGAATGCCATTAGTGTCTGCCTTGTTCGCATAAATAAAAATATGGGAAAACTCTATATCAGTGGCCAGTTTTAGTGAACCACTACAAGCCCAAATATGGGTTCTAATGTAATGAATCAAAAATACTGCATTATTCACTGTTTCCTTTTACTGCATCTGCTATGATTAACCTATTGATATTAAACACTTTGTGATGTTTAGTGATGGGAGTAAAATGAACTTTAATCAAACCACAGTATTGGCTTTCTTTGAGCCCTCCAAGGTTAGTTACGAGATCCCTGTATACCAGCGGGCTTATGCTTGGGGAGAGAACAACTGGCATGAATTCTTGTCAGATCTTTATGAGCAAGTAGATGGGGAAAACAACTATTTTTTCGGGAATATTCTTCTTGAATGCGTTGAAAAGAACAAGTTATACGAAATCATTGACGGCCAGCAAAGGGTCACGACCATTACTATATTTGTTCGCTCTCTACTCAATGTATTAAAGACACGAAATGACCTGTCAGAGCATGATTTTGACATTGATGACACTGAAGAAGCTTTCATCAGAGATAAAAATATTAAACTCCGCCCAGTTGAATATGATCGAAGTTGTTATGACTGCCTAATTGTTGAAAATCACGATCAGTTTGATGCCTATTCTCCATCACAAAAGAAACTACTTGAAGCGAAAGCATACTTCACTAAACAACTCTCTAAGCTTGATACCGCACGCCTTGTCAGTATCCAAGAGAAGCTTGAAAACACCGACCTTACCATCATCGAGTTGGAGGGTAAGAAGGATGCGGCTTTGATGTTTGAACTGGAAAATAATCGAGGCAAAGAATTGACCAATATGGAAAAGGTCAAATCGTATTTCATGTATCAGATGTATGTAAATAGCCCTGCTGACGATGTTGATAACAATATCGAATTTGTATCGAACATATTTAAACGCATTTATCAGGTAATCAACAACATAGAGCGGATCAATGAAGATAGTGTGCTGATTTACCACAACAATGCGTATATCAAGGGGTACGCCTACCGCACTTTGGATGACTTGAAGGAAGCTTTCCGTAACAAAGATGACAAAGTTACCTGGATAAAAGAGTACGTTCGAAGTTTAAACGATTCATTCGTGGCCATAGATAAGTTACAACATGAAGAGAGTCTGTATGCGAAAAGGCTGTTTAAACTTGGGATCCCCGCATACATTTACCCATTCATTATTAAGGGCTACCGTTATAACTCTTCAGATCTCCCAACTCTTTTCCGCATTCTTGAAGTGATAACCTTTAGGGCTAAGCTCATCAATAGTCGGGCAAATATCCAAGAGCGTCTCAATGAAATTCTGCTCTCCTACGATGGTAACAATGTTGTCTTATCAGAAAAAATAACAAGTAAGCTCAACGATACATGGTATTGGAGTGATACAAATACGAAGAACTATCTACATGGCGGGATGTACGGAAATAATGTACTAAGCTACCTGCTTTGGAGCTACGAGAGTTATCTTCAGAGAGCGGGATATTCAGTCGAAGGGTTCAAGATTACTAACCAACAAATTGAACATATAGCACCACGTACGCCTACTGATGGAAGTCCTCTCGAAACAGGATATGAACTCAATGAGCAGGGTGAATATTCCGAAGATTTTAGCTCTGAATACCTCAATTGTCTTGGTAACCTAATGCTCATATCAGGGTCGCACAATGCGTCCATCGGAAACAAACCATTTGCCGATAAGTTAATGTCTTACAGAAAGAACCCCATTCTCAACCAACAGGCTGAGATTGCTTCTTTCGTTAAAGATAGCGAGAACCCAGTGTGGGATTGTGAAGCAATAGATAAACGGCATAACAAAATCATGGACTTTGCGATCACTGAGTGGTCATTTCGGTAAAGGGTAACCAGCCACTATCCAGAATCTATTGAGACTGGATAGTGGCAACAGACGGTTCATATATGTCACAAAGTTATGAAGAAATACAAGCGAACTGATTTTCAGATATTCACTCTGTGATTTTGTACCCAATGATTTGCAAAAATCGATAGCAGATTAAACCCCATAGAAATGTAGTGGCACACTGAGTTTGGTCACGCAGTTAGATTAGAAAAAATAAGTCAAATGAGGCTTTGGTGATATCTGTGTGTTAAATCGGTCGAAACAAGGAATGGGGCAACAACCACTTATGTTCTATTACTTCAGCCTCAGCGTTTTATTGCGATGGTTCCAGTTTCAATCACGCAAGATTCCTTCGAAACCATGACTTTTACAGAATGTTTTTCTGAAGAGAATAGTGTTTTAGCCGAAGTAGTTGGTCGCCCAAGTGCAGGTGCATGCTCTTGCTTTTGATAATGAATTTCCCAATGACGAGCTTGAATGTTGTAGCGCATAAACGCAAAGCCATTCACACTCTTGATGGTGGTGTTCCCTTTTTGGTAGAAGCCGTAGTCGCGAAAACTCATGTAATTGATTAATCCGTTGCGATGGTCTTTCACGTCATTGTATTGCTTATCTTCTTTGCTGCCTTCCACGTGATACACCCTGATTAGATCATCACTCCAATCATCAACAACGAAAGAGCAACCGCTGAAGTTTGGTGTGAAAACATACAAATGATCGCGATGAGGGTCAGGGTGTTTAGGTATATCGAGATATTTGCCTTGCGCGACCCAGTAGGCCATCTGTGATGTTTTTTTATCGGGTTGTTGACCCGCGAATGTATCAATGACTTCAATAGTGCCTACTGTTCCATGAGCGTGTTTGTATTGCATGCCACTGAAAACAAGCTCACCACTTTCTTCTACTTCTCTCTTAGTCGCAGGGCTGAGAGATATCATCTGATGAGCAACGAGCTCTGCGCTGACACATTGGTTATTAAAGCTAGAACCTAGCAGGTCTGACGGCAACATACGTGTTCCGGTCGCCTCGATCAGCTCCTTTCTTGATGCAGGCATCGGTGAAAGAATTGCATCAGGAAACTCACGTTCTTCGCCCACGTGAATATGGTTTCTCTGTTCTGTCGTGGCTTCCGTGGCATTGGTTTCCTGTTTTTCTCGGCTACGACCATCAATAGTTTTATTTTTGTTCCAATCATCTGTTAGGTCATAAGCTTGTTGGGCAGCCTTGCGTTCAGCAAGAACACGCTCTCTATTTTCAGCCCATCGTTTCTCATCGCTCGCGGTAGATCTCAGCTCTTCCTGACGTTCTCGGTGCTGACGTACTGCACGTTCTGTTGTGGTTTCTTGTCTTTCTTCTGGAGCTACAGGAGCGGATTCATATCTCATGGGAGTCGACTTCACTGATAAATAAAAAGGATATTAACAATATTTTCAGTGGTTTATTATCCTCAACAAGAGGATCTTATGATTTAACCAGTTAAATAGGCAACCTGACATGTCAAATAATCATAATGAAGGCCAAATCGCGTTGAGTTGCATTATATTGGATAACTTTTTGTAGAGTAAAATGAACGACACAGATCTTGTAGAGTATTTGGTCTAGCTGATTCTGGGGCAGAAATGTTTTAGCTTACCTGCCCCATATTGAACAATGTGAACGCGCAAATATAAGCAGTTAGATCGATAGCTTTACTCAGCGGCATTCCAGCACCATGGTTCGCATTGACATCAATACGAATCATCATGGGCGCACCACCTTGATGCTTGTCTTGAAATTAACGGTACAGGGACTTGGTTGACTCTCTCACTATCAAGTCAATCGGAGGCAACCTTGCTTCATGCCTTTCACCCGTTAAAAGGTTCAAGATAGACTGAGCACACACCTCACCAATCTCTTCAATCGGCTGTCTTAAGGTCGTTAATGCTGGCGTAAAATACTTAGACGTTGGCAAGTCATCAAAGCCAATCACCGACACGTCTTCTGGTACTTTATAACCATGGTCATGCAACGCCTTAATCGCGCCGTAAGCGGTTTGGTCATTAGCAGCAAACAAAGCAGAGAAGTGAACCTTAGATTCAATCAACTCGACCGTTTTCTCGTAACCAGATTCACTACTGAAATCACCCTGCTTGACGAGTTTTGGCATCACTTTAATACCCGCCTCTTGAAGTGCTTTCTTGTAGCCCTCAAAGCGATTACCCGCATCAGGTTGGCTTGATAGCCCTTTAATATGAGCAATGTTCACATGTCCTTGTTGCAGTAAATGTAGGGTTGCCATGTAACCACCCAACACGTTATCAATATTGATGGCGCGGACGTTATTCTCAACAAAATCGTAGCCAACCATCACGATAGGAATGTCTTGTGCATACTTTGCAATCTCTTCCTGAGTAATGCTTCCTGTCACGATGATCATGCCATCCACGTTACTTTTTGCTAGATACTCCAACGCGTGCATTTCTAACTTTTTCTGCCAATGCCCTGTCGCGATCACTAACGAATAGCCTTGCGCGATCAGAGTTTTCTCCATGTCGTTGAGAATACGACTGGTGTAAGGGCTGTCAGGGTGTTGCACCAAGACACCAATAGTTAGCGAGCGTCGGTTGGTGTTTTCTTGCATTTGGAAGTTAGGTTTGTAGCCCGTGTCTTTAATAGCTTGCTCAATGTTTTGGCTTTTATCGTCCGACACATAAGTGGTTCGATTAAGGAAGCGAGACACGGTACTGGGAGAAACACCAGCCAATCTTGCTACATCGTATACTGTTGTTTTTTTTGTTTTAGTGCGCATCTCGATACCCTAATCAAGTGACATTCGGGGAGCTTTAAGCTCCCCGTCAATTTCAACCTGCATACCACTGCTTTCGTTGAAAATCGTGTCATTAAGTTAATACAAGTAGGCGAAGATCATCCCCGGTCTAAAGTAGCGGCCAGCCGTATATTTCAAGCCAGTACTCAATAGCCATTTGTGTAAGCCTGCCAGCTTTTCTAGCGGAATTTCACCGCCCATCATTTTAACAAAATTGTCAGTATCTTTCGTTAATGTTGGGTTGATACGACCGTCAGACAGCACACACTTTTGACATTTAAGTACACTTAGCCAGTTTTTCGCATCATTTTGCGACACTTTAAATACTTCTATAAGATCTTTCTCATTGACAGACACAGAGCAATTGAACCCCTCTGGTGCTGCAAATGGAATTTTCGAATAGTCATAGAGCGCGGTATACACGGTATCCATCAATGTTTCTGCTTGTTGCGATTTCCCCGCTAAGTTCAACGCCGTCGCCACACTAAACTGAACACCAATCCACACATCTTGAGCCTGGAATGCTTCATGTGGTGAACCGTCGGCTAGCGTCATATTCGCAACACCCAACTTGGGACTATTAATTTCAAAGTTGTGCTTATAAACATAGTCCAGTGCGCGCTGGATGTTCTGTTGTGGGAAGATACCATCCAAGCCGATAAGCTTTAAGTAGCTGTCGGCCAGCAAGGCATCACCAAAACTGTTATCGGAATCAGGCACTAAGTCTAAGTATTCTTGTGTAAAGGCTTGAGGCGCAGTCTCACTCAGCAAGCGTTTCTTAGAGACTCTTTGAGATGCCTTACTGATGTTGATAGAGGTATCCGTTTCATTTAAATAGGCATTGAGCGTGTTCTTGTCAGCAATCGCATCACCCGTCAAAGTCAGGCCTAAGGTTTCCAGTGCTTGGTAGCCCGCACCGGTTAGATGCTTGGCTTGAACTGGCGTCACGAAGAAGTGGTAGTAACCCTCTTTGTCATCCCACAAACTTTGTTCAACCGTTGCCAACGCCTTTTTAGAACGCGTTAAGTAACCGGTAGCTCGCTCGCTTTCACCCATCAATTGTGCAAGTTCACTCGCCGCTTGCAGGCCAGCAACCCAAAGGCTCGCACAGTAAATTGAGATGCCATGAGAAGCGAGGTTATCAAAGGTATCGTCTGTACCTCGGGTTAGTGGTAAATCGTCACCTTCAGCGATCAAATTCGATAAGAAATCGATGCTTTCAGTTACTGCTTGCCAGCACTCTTTAACCACAGAGATATCTTGGGTGTTTTGGTAGTGGCGGTACACCATCAGAATGTATTTCGGCGCTAAGTCCTTCCACTCTTTCACGTTGTGCCAGCTATAAGCATCGGGCTGGATGTCGAATGGGCTGCCTAAGTCGTGGATTACCGCACCTCGAATGGCACGCACACCTTGGTACTTGTCATCAATCAATTCGGCATTAGGCGTCGCTTCGTATTCCCAGTATCGGCGCTCGGTAAAGTCTTCCGCCAAAATGGCTTTCGAGAATTCTTTCATCACGCAGCCATCAAGCTCAGGCAGCAAATAAAGCAGCGAGAATGAGCCGTAGAAGTACACATCAAGAGAGTTAAAGAATGGGTAGTCGACACACTCTTTCACCAAAAACTTATCTTCCTTATCCCATACCGTTGATTCGGCTAAGAACGACAATGAATTCATCGCCATCGTCGCATAGCGCAGTGCAGAATCAGGCTGGGATATCTTGCTTTGAGCTTGCTCTAGGAAAGCCGTTTGTTGCTTCACGATCTGATGCTCAATCGCTTCTAGCTGTGGCAATACCTCTTCTAACATCGGCAAAGCCGGTTTCGTTTGCGGGTAGAATTGCGTGTACGCTTTATCTGAATGCCAGCCATTAAGCATGACTTTGCTGTGCGCCATCACCTGTGCAAAACGCAGATCAACAGACTCACCCGCTTCCAATTCAACCTGAACCACCACCAATGCGCTCAGTGCTTCACGTCCTGTATAGATACCGGTTTGGAACTCAGTGTTAGTACGGCCTGTTTTGAGTGCGAATTCTGTTTGCTGAGCTGTCTTAGATGTATAAAGCGTTGGCTTGACAGAAATCGAGACCTTACCAGATTCAGTCAAATGGTTATCCGCTTGAACACCAAATGCCACTTCGCCTTCAATGTCGCTTTGATAAGGCGACTGGCTAGAGAGCTGAACACCCGTAAAACTGTGACTTTCACCTTTTAAGTTGACCACTTCATGCTGCTGAGCGATTGGATTTTGAGACAAGGTACAAGCCGAATCTTGAATGCCATCGCGACCTTTTTGGTAGGTTGAGCCAATTAAGTTTTGTAGAGGCTGAGCAAGCGTAATCACGCGTGTGTGCGATGAATTATTGGTTAATTCGAAGTGATTCCAGTGCATCGGTAAAGAACAAAGACGTTTGTTCTCTTTAACGATCGGAGAGACGACCTTACGCTTTATATTAATATCTTCGAAGCTACTATATTTATATTCAGCCAATGGATACAAAGCTTGATATTCTATATCACTGCCATTAACACTATCTATATCACGGCCATTGATATTATCCATATCATTATTATCACCCGCAGTAAGTGATAATAATCTCGTTGTGTCATTTATTAATAAACCATTAAAGAAATCTAAGGCTACATATAATTGACAAATAGTTGAACCTGAATCTTCTTCAATCAATAATTGAGTCTTATTTGAAAATTCAACGTTCCATTTTGTAAAGTTAGATTTATTTTCTTGGTAGAAGCGACCATTTGTTAACGCAGCTCGAATCAGGTTGATCGCATTCGATACGTTTTTGCTTTCAATCTTGTTGCCATCAAACAAAGCAGGATAAAAATTCAGGTGAACACTCAACTCTTCTTCGCTAAGAACTTGCAGCGTATCGATAGTTGGCACATTCATCACAGATGCATAAAAATCATTAAAATTAATAACTTGCTCTGAACAATCGACGAATATTCCCGGAATAAAGCTGAAGTTTGGTGTATTGCCGTTTGGCGTCAGTGTAAATGTGTTGCCAATTCCGCCCACCGCCATACCGGTATTTTCTGGTGTGGTAGAAATTGGCGTGTACCAAGGTTGAATAAATTCAACTGCATCACCTTTTTTACACAGATGTTCTGAATTTCCTGAGTAACTCGTATATGGAATTTTATTATTCATTTTAAAACCGCCATTGAATATTTTTTTCTTCTTGTTAATATCTTTTTTAAAATGGAGACATCAACATGTTTAAAATTATAAATGAAAAATTTGGAAATATTGACTCTGTCACATTAATAAACCACCAACATGGTATAGAACTTCAAATAATCAATGGATTTGGTGCTGTTATTAATAAATATACCGTAAATAACAGTCCATTCTCTTTTATTTGTGGCTATCAGAATTATGATGAACTGATCAACCAACATCCGTTCTTTTCCCGCAGTGCTAAATTATTCCCTTTTCCAAACCGTTTAAACTTAGGTCGTTACAGTTTCGAAAACCAAAACCATCAACTCCCAGCTAATTTTCCTTGGTCTGATCACGCCGTACATGGCCTGCTCTACAACCAACCTTTTTCAATCACAAACAGCGTAGCCACTGAAGAATCCGCCAATGTGACGTTGCAGTATCAAACGTCGTCTTTGCATCCTGCTTTCCCGTTTGCGTTCAACCTTGAAGTGACCTTCACTATCGATATCACGGGTAGACTCACTTCCTCTACGACCGTCTCTAACCTGGGTGATTCAGCCTTCCCCTTCGGTGATGCTTGGCACCCTTATTTTTCACTCGGTACTGAGCTAGCACAATGTGGACTCGCTATGTCGCCTTGCTCTGAGGTCATACACGAAAACGACCTACCCAATGGTGAAAAGCACGCTTTTGACCGTTTGTCTTTGGACGATTCACTCACCAATCAAAGCTTAAATCATTGCTTTGAATTTGATTCCAAGACAACCAATCAACTTACGTTTACGCGCTCAGATTCGTCTGCCGCTATTCGCTATCAACAAGATGAAAGCTACCCATTCGTTCAGCTGTACACGCCGACTAGCGAGCAAAGTATTGCAATAGAACCAATGACTTGCCCAGCTGATGCATTCAATAACCAGATTGGCTTATTGACGCTTAGTCCGAACCAATCTCAAACCTTTACTTGGCAATGCCAAGCCACCTATCAACCAAAATAACTAAACCAAATCAAGGCAAGGCAACTGCTGAATGCGAAATCAGCCCCCCAGAGAACGCATTGCTAACGAAACAACTACAACGAAAGAATCAAACTAAAGAAGCAATAAAGGGCGCATAAAGCGCCCTTCTCTTGTTAACCTAAAATCACCTCGATGGTGTGCTCACCCGATGTAAATACCGGTGCTTTGTTGCCTGAAATTAGGTCACCATTCACCTTCATTTCAACCACACCTTTACACACGTTATTCGGGTTAGTGACATGAATATGATAAGTCGCACCACGGAACTGACGACGTACTTTGAACTCAGGCCATTCAGCCGGAATGCATGGGTCCACCAGCAAGCCATCCACTTCAGGGCGAACACCTAGAATCCATTGCGTACCCGCCACATATGTCCAAGATGATGTACCAGAAAGCCACGCATTACGTCCTAAACCGAACTGTTTGTGCTCGTCACCCAGAATGTTTTGTGGGTAGCAGTAAGGTTCAGATTCAAAGGTATCAATGTCATCGTTCTTAGAAGCCGGGTTGATTTGACGGTAGTACTCGTAAGCACGCTCGCCGTTGCCCATTTTAGCTTCTGCGATCATCACCCATGGGTTTGAATGCAAGAAGATGCCGCCGTTCTCTTTCGCACCTGGTGGGTACGTCGATACGCCACCTAACTGAGGATCAAAGCCGTTATAACCCGGAGTTGAAAGCTTGATGCCATTGGTGGTGTTCAGTTTGTTGTAAACCGAATCTAGTGCTTGCGTTGCACGTTCTTGAGTCGCGAAACCAGAAATTACAGGCCAACTTTGACCGTTGGTGTAGATCTGCCCTTGCTCGTTCTTGTGAGAACCAATCGGCAAGCCCTGCTCATCAAAGTAACGAACAAACCATTCGCCATCCCAGCCGCATTCATTGACGGTGCTCTGCATCTGTTGGTACTGATCTTTAAACTTAGCCGTCAGTTGCGCTTCACCACGCAGCTCACACAAGTCCAACATGTCGAGCAATGCTTTGCCGTACATGTTCGCCACCATCATCGATTCAGCACCCGTTGGCAGGTTCACCGTGTCATTCCAGTCAGCGAAACCCAATAACGGTAGACCGTGCTCACCAGTATTGGTGTAAGTAAACTCAATCGCGCGGCACAGGTGGTTCCAAACCGTTCCAGTTTCAACTGGGTTACCAGCTTTATCTTTTTGATAGAACGGGATCTCTTTATTCAAGAAGTCTGCATTGCCCGTTTCTTTCACATATTGAGTCACCGCATAGATGATCCACAGGTGATCATCGCCGTAGTAATCAGGGCGATCTTCTTCTTCACGCGAGTCACCCGCGTTCGCTTCCATTGTTGATGGGAAGAACTGATGCATCGCAGAACCGTTAGTGTTCTGAACAGACAACAGACGCTCAATGAACTCGCGCGCTTCTTCTGGCATGTGAGTAATCACGCCTAAAGTATCTTGCGAAGAATCACGGAAACCGATGCCACGAGCGCCATAGCCAAGCTGATACAGAGACAAGTAACGAGACCAGTTTTTGGTTGTGTGACACTGACGTGGGTTATGTACGTTAAGCATCGAGTTCATTGCTGGATCTGGCGTTTCAACCTGAACCGCTTGTAGGTAACCATCCCAATGTTCAGCCAGTTCAGCGAAAGCCGAATCGACCACTTGATGGTCACGATATTTAGCCAATAGAGGCAATGCTGCTTCTAGGCTCTCTTCCTGTGCGATTTGTACAATCGTACGTTCGGTCTGCTCTGGAGATAACCAACCTAGGCGTAGGTTAAGCGCACCAATATTGTCGCCACGCAAACACTCGGTGTTGCCTAGCTCATCATTATTTAGTGCTTCTGGCGCTGCCCATGTACCGTAGCCCAAATTACCTAAGAACGATTGGCGGTCACCATCAAAAGACGTCGCAGGGCGATCCGCTGTCATCAGGTTCACCGCATAATCGCGCTTCATAAAGGCGTACTGCTCAAGCACGGTATGACCCGACTCTTGCTGATGCGCTTTAAGCGTCATGGTTTGTGGCACCCAGTCCGCATTCAGTAGCTGTTTGAGCGCATCGAAGTGCGTGAATTCGTAAACAGGCACCACATCAACGTGCAGTGCTTTGTCTGAAATGTTGGTGACTTTGATGTCTTGTAGCAGTACTTGGTCAGCTTTTGGCACGAAGAAAGTCGCTTCACAACGCACACCAAAGGCTTCTGCAATGATGGTGGTGTAAGACAAACCTGTGTGGTTTTCAAACTTATCCAACGGCTTCAAGGTTGGGGTGTAGAAAGGTGAGAATATTTCTACGTTGCCCGCTTCATCACGTACCTTGAGGTACATGGTCGAGCCTTTGAAGTCTGAATTTGGCAGTTGAGCAATGTACTTGGTAATGCGGTTGAGTGCCGGATCGCCTTTACACAACAACACGCCGCCGTTGCTATCTACAATGCCACCGAAATCTAATGTGCCCACGTAGTTACACCATTTGATCGGTGTGCACGGCGTGGTTGCTACGTATTCTTTGTTTTTATCGTCAAAATATCCGAATTTCATCATCACTATCCCTAGCCCCTCCCAAATCAGGAGGAGCCAAAACAATTTGTCGTAAGTTGGTTGGTGTCAGCTCAATGGCAGATTTGCATTGACTGACTAGCTCGCTAGCGAGTTCTCACTCAGTGCATCGAACAAGTGGAAAGCATCCAAATCCAAGTAAAGCGTCAGATCTTTTACATCCACTTCAGCCGCTTGGGTTTCAACCATCAGCGGTTGACCGCCAATTTCTGTTTTCAGAAGAATGCTTGCGCCAAGCAGTTCCTTGTCTTTGATTTTCACAGGAAATGGCAGTACGCGGTCATGGTCAACTTGCTCGGCACGTAGGTGAATGTCTGTTGGACGAACACCAAAATGCAGCGCTAGGTTCTTAGACGCCAGAGACTTAAAACGCTCAGGCAGTGGGATATGAACATCGCCGATTTCAACGAAGTACTCGCCTTCTTTTTCAATCAGTTTTGCTTCCAACATGTTCATTGATGGGTTACCAATGAATTGCGCGACAAACTTGTTTGCAGGACGTTGGAACACCTCGGTTGGCGTGCCGACTTGAGCAACATATCCGTCTTTCAAGATCACAATACGATCCGCTAATGTCATCGCTTCGATCTGATCGTGGGTTACGTAGATCGTGGTGGTTTTTAGTTCGCGATGTAGATGTTTGATCTCTTCACGCATCACGCCACGAAGTTTTGCATCTAGGTTAGATAACGGCTCATCAAACAAGAAAACCTTAGGCGTACGAACCATCGCACGGCCCATTGCCACACGCTGACGCTGACCACCAGAAAGCTCTTTCGGCTTACGGTTCAGTAAAGGATCAAGCTCTAGCATTTTCGCCGCTTTTAACACTTCTACGTCGATTTCTGCTTTTGGCATGCCCTTCAGTTTTAGCGCAAAGGCGATGTTCTCGTACACCGTCATGTGCGGGTACAGTGCGTAGCTTTGGAATACCATCGCCAAGTCACGATCTTTAGCATCGACTTTATTCATCAGCTTGCCGCCAACCACGATGTCACCAGAGCTGATGCTTTCAAGGCCAGCAAGCATACGTAGCGTTGTCGATTTACCACAGCCAGATGGGCCAAGGAAAACCACGAACTCACCGTCTTCAACCGTAAAATCAAACTCTTTGACGACTTCAACATCACCGAATGATTTTTTGATGTTCTTAAATTCTACTTTAGCCATTATCTGTTCTCCTCAGCGCGCTCTTGAAGCATGTTTCGGTACGCAATTGCGCTCTGTTTCAATGTTCTTTCTTGGGTGGTGTAGTCAACATGGACAATGCCGAAACGCTGGCAGTAACCGAATGCCCACTCAAAGTTATCCATCAGGCTCCAAGCGAAGTAACCGTCGACTTTCACACCCGCTTCAACCGCGTTGTGAACCGCTTCGATATGACCTTGGAAATAGCGAACTCGTTGCTCGTCCATCACCTGTCCGTTAACACGCTCGTCGTTACCTGCAGCACCGTTCTCTGTGATGTAGATAGGTGGCATATTTTCGTAACGAGCATCCAGTCTTACTAATAAATCGGTTAAACCTTGCGGGTTGATCTCCCAGCCGATGTAAGTGTGTTCAGCGTCAGTTTGTTTCACCGATTCAATATCGCCGTTCTCATTAAAGCGAGCGACATTGCGTGTGTAGTAGTTGATACCGATGTAGTCGACTGGAGCACTGATGATGTCTAAGTCACCTTCAAGGATCATCGGCATGTTCATCGCTTGGCGTTCCACCACTAACTGTGGGTACTCGCCTTTTAATACTGGGTCAATGAACCAGTGGTAGTTCTCGGCTTCGCAGTAGTCTGCTGCCGCTTGGTCTTGTGGCGTCAGCGGGTAAGCTGGCGTCGCGTTGAATACCACACCATGCTTAGCATGAGGCGCATTGTTACGAAGAATCGGCATTGCCAAACCGTGTGCCAACATTAGGTGGTGAGACGCTAGGTAGCCCTCTTTTTCACCCTTGATACCTGGTGCATGTTCGCCCCAGCGGTAGCCTAGGAATGCAGACACAAATGGTTCATTGAGCGTGGTGTACACGTCGATGTTGTCACCAAAGTATTTGCTCACCACTTCTGCGTATTCTGCGAATTTGTAAGACGTTTCACGGTTTAGCCAGCCGCCTTTATCTTCAAGGTATTGCGGTAGATCCCAGTGATACAGCGTCACATACACCTTCATGCCACGAGCATGACACTCATCGATGATCTGACCGTAAAACTCTAGGCCTTGCTGATTCACTACACCGTCTTGCGGCAGGATACGTGGCCATGCAATAGAGAGACGGTAAGCATCAACGCCTAAGCCTTGAATCATCTCGATATCTTGTTGCCATAAATGGTAGTGATCACACGCCACATCACCATTGTCGCCGTTATCGACCTTGCCCGGCTTCTTACAGAAAGTGTCCCAGATAGACGGTGTACGACCGCCCTCTTCAACGCCGCCTTCAATTTGGTATGAAGATGTCGCGACACCGAATACAAATTCCTTACTGCGTAACTTTGAATCACTTGGAAGTTGATATTTATTCATTGTTATAACCCTTAAACCTAACCTTTAACTGCGCCGGACGTTAAACCACTGATCATCTGTTTCGATGCGAACAAGTAAGTAATCACGAGCGGTAAAATAGAAATTGTGGTGCCTAGCATTACCGCGCCCCATGGCGTATTCGGAATGCCTTGAACACTTCGTAGTGCTTGTGTAATCACATAGTTATCTGGATTGTTTAGCACCACGAGAGGCTGCATAAACATGTTCCAGAAGAAAACGAACTGAACGATAGCCAGTGTTGCGAGTGCAGGCTTCATAAGTGGCAGTACCACACTCCAGTACGTTCTGAACTCACCCGCACCATCCAATTTCGCTGCTTCAAGTAGCTCTTTTGGAATCGATGCAATCACGTGCTGACGCATCAAAAAGATACCAAACGGTGTGGTGGTGAATGGTAGCCATACCGCCATGTGGTTATCCAGCAAGCCTAGGAATTTCACGATCATGAAGTAAGGGATCAAGCTAAGCACAGGCGGAATCGCCATTGAACCAACCAGCATGCCGAACAACACGTTCTTACCGCGGAACTTAAACACAGCAAACGCGTAACCACCCATGCTACAAAACAGCAGCGAGATGGTGGTGCCTAAGAAAGCCACGTAAATCGAGTTAAACATCGCTTTCCAAAACGGCATGATTTCAAGCAGTTTTGCGTAGTTAATCGCCAAGCTATCGCCAATTGCGAAGCTAATGCCCGTACCGAAAATTTCAGAACGGTCACGAGTTGATAGCAGTGCCGACCATACAAATGGAAAGACTGTAATTAGCGCTGAAACAACCAGTAAGATACCTAGCATGACCATCAAGATCTTAGTCAGAATGTACATGCTGCGTTCGCTTGGCATCAGTCCACTTAGTGGTGAGGTATTTGTCTTAATTGATGTCGACATCTTAATGTTCCCCTAAGCCTTTCTTACCGAAGAGTAAAAATTGAACCAATGTACAAGTCGCGATGAGTGCAAACAGTAACCATGAGATAGCTGACGCTGTGCCCATTTCTAGCCATTCCCAACCCACTTTGTAGAGGTACATCGAGATAGTTAAACCAGACTGGCCAGTACCACCAGTACCGCGCGTGAGTACAAACGGTTCTTCAAACATCTGCAGGTTACCGATGATGGTCATCGTGATAGCAAAGAAGATGAATGGACGAATCATTGGTAGTGAAATGTTCCAGAAGCGGCGGAAGGCATTCGCACCATCCATACGTGCAGCTTCTAAAATGTCTTTAGGAATCGTCATTAAACCTGTGGTGTAAAGAACGATGTTAAAGCCGGTGTATTTCCAGAAAACCATGATTGCGATAGACGGCTTCACCATAGTGGCATCGTCTAACCAACGGATTGGTTGAAAATCATTTACCCAAGCGAATGCCCAACCAAACAACGTGCTATCAGCCAGTGCCATCAACGTTTGGTTAATAATTCCTGAGTTAGGAGAATACATATTGAAGAAAATCAGTGACGCTGCGACCGTTGAAGTAATAAACGGTAAGAAGTAAGCCGATGTTAGCCAGTGACGCATACGGTCACCCATTGATACCAACATGTAAGCCACTGGAATAGCGACTAGGTGTTGAGCCACACCCGATGTAACAGCTAGCCAAAGCGTGTTCTTCAACGAACGCCATAGCCATGGGTCAGTCAAGGCAATGTGATAGTTCTCAAAACCAACGAACTGCATTGCATCCATGCCCTTTACCGGGTTCCACTCATGGAACGACAGGTAAACAGAGAACAACAGCGGGAAGACCCCAAATACAGAGAAAATGATCAGAAACGGTAGAAGAAATCCATACGGTGTAAGCGCTTTCAAATTTAGACGAGAAAAAAGGCTTGGTTCCGAAGGTTCTATCGTTGTGCTCGCTGCATGATTCATAGTAACGACCTCTTAGAAAAAGGAAGCGCGGTCTCCACGCTTCCTCACTTACTTAAAGTAATAACAAATTAAAGATTACGCGTACGACGCTTGATTAGACGCTCTGCCTCTTCAAGCGCAATCTTGATGTCTTTGCCTTCATCAAGTACTTCCATCAATGCGTTCTCTAGAATAATAGAACGTGCAACGTGGTCGCCTTGAGCCGGAGAGACTGGCTTGATGTTTTGCGCAACTTCAGCAAATAGAAGACGGGCTTTCTGTCCACCTAGGAACTCCATCTCTTCTTGGAACAACTCATCGTCATACGTGGTTACGTTCGCAGGGAAAGCGGCAATCGTTTCGAAGTGCTTAAGCTGTACGTCACGGTCAGTCGTCATGTATTCGATAAGAGCCCAAGCTTCATCTGGGTTGTCTGATTGAGTTGGGATAGATAGGAATGAACCGCCCCAGCTGCCGTAGATACCATCAGGTAGGTTTTCTACTGCCCACTTACCTTTGGTTTCAGGAGCAATCCAGTTGTTTAGGTGACCAAGTAGCCAAGCGCCAGAAAGTTGAGTTGCAAATGTGCCGTTGCGGAAGCCTTCGTACCATTCGTTAGACCAAGCCAGAATACGACCGTCTAAGCCTTTGTCGCGGATCTCTTTTGCTACTTCAAAAGCGTGAACAAAACGCTCTGATGTCACAACTGGGTTGCCATCATTATCGAAGTAAAGACCTTCACCTTCAGGAACAGTGGTGAAGATAATCGCTTGTGCAACGTCAGCTGCTGAAGCGATAAGTTGGACGTTTTGCTCTTTCAGTTTTTCACCAGCGGCGATGTATGAATCCCAATCTTTGATTGCTTCTTCTACATCAATGCCCGCTTTTTCAAATACATCAGTGCGGTAGTACATAACACCAGGACCTAGATCCACAGGAATACCGTACATGTTGCCATCAGCGCCTTTGCCTTGTGCCCACGCGTAAGGTGCAAATCGTTCTTCGTACTTATCTGCACCGTAGTTTTCAGACAGGTTAACTAGGCCGCCAGAACCCACGAATGGACCAATTTTCTCGACATCCACAACAATCACATCACCCGCACCAGAGCCCGTTGCAAGGTTCGTCGTCAGTTTCGTGTGGTGGTCACCATGGTTGTTCATTAGGTAGTCAACTTTGATACCCGTTTCCTTTTCGAAATCAGGCAGTAATACCTTCAGGCTGCTATCGAAATCAGGGAAACCGTCGAAACGAATTTCTTTGTCGGCTGCGTTCGCAGCTGTTGTACCTAATCCTAAAGCAACCGCGCATGAAAGCGCTAAGGTCTTAAATTTCATGTTCTATCCTTAATATTTTTATAGGGTAACTGGTAAATCCGATACCGAGTTTCTAGTGACCAACGTCGGCAGCAATTTAAAGTTCACGTCATGTTTTATTTTTTTTAGCTTTTGTAGAGTGAGCTGCACTGCTTCAATGCTCATCTCTTCAATTGGGAAATTAATGGTGGTCAAACTAGGGGTCAGATAACGCGCGAAGATGGTGTTATCGAAGCCCACCAACGAAACGTCTCTCGGTACAGAGAGTCCTTCTTCGTGTAACACTTCGAAAGCGCCAAATGCCATGTGATCGTTCGAAGCAAACACCGCCGTAAATCGACACTTACGGTTAATGAGCTTTTTCATGGCACTCACTCCAGTCTCTTCAGTAAACCCTGCTTCTGAGACCAAAGCTTCATCGTACGGCACACCCGCTTCTTCCAACGCCTTTCGATAACCTTGCAAACGCCCCCTCGCATCTGCTTTATCTAATGGCCCGGTAATGCACGCGATATCTGTATGTCCCTTTTGCAATAGATATTGAGTAGCGAGTAGCCCCCCGACTTCGTTATCAATATCAATGCAACTCATCGCCATTTCTGGGATGAAGCGGTTAATCAAAACCACAGGGGTCCCCTGTTCTTCCAATTCAATTAAGTAATCATCACTGAGCAGTTGGGTATGAAGAATTAAGGCATCGACTCGACGACCTAATAAAAACTCCACGGACTCGCGCTGCCCTTGTTCCGTATTTGAACCTGCTGTTACCACTGCGTGATAACCAAAGCGGCGTAGGTTCTCTTCTAGACAATGAAGGATGCCGGAGTAAAACGAGCCACCCAATTCCGGTACAACAATCCCAATGCTGCCAGTTCGACTCGAAGCCAAGGCCTGAGCAATCGAATTCGGGCGATACCCCAACTCCTTGATCGCTTTTTCTACTTTTAGCTTCTTGTCATGACTGACTCGGCTAGTGCCATTAATGACCCTAGACACCGTCGCCTGAGATACACCTGCGTGTTCTGATACGTGTTTAATTGTTGCCACTCAAACCTCGATACTTCATTAGCTTGTAACCGCTTACAAAACGATTATTAAAGAAAGGCGTCTTGGTTGGAGTGAGTGTCATCACACTAAACTTGGAGGCAAAAATGCTGAATATGGAAATCTTGAAAGCGCTTACAGATTCGCTTCACGCCATGAAACTATTTCATGAGATTATTGTGTCTGTTATCAAGATGGCGCTCGGTTACTTGCACGTCAGATCAAACAAGCCTGTCTAAATTCATTTTTTGAAAGCATCATTTGATGATGAACCCGTAGCTGACGGCAATATACACGGGGAAAGTGACCTTGTTATTTCAATGGCCTTTCTAAATTGTATGAGAACATTTCATCTCATGCTCACTCGCATTTGTCATTTGTGCACAGTTAACCCGATACAAAAACGCCCAGCAAAAAGCTGGGCGTGAAATTATTTGAAAACTCAAATAGATGTCTAATTCTTATTTTCAGATGAGTTCGGTAACTTAAACTCCTGAGTGAGTGAGAATTGCTGTTGCGACATGATTTCTAATTGCTGACCATGAGAAAAGAGTACCTGTGAACGCTGGGAGTTTTCTTCCGCCAGTTCATGTATCTGGCTGATGCTTTGCGTCACTTGGGATGCAACAACTTGATGCTCAGTGGTCGCCGTTGCGATCTGATGGCTTCTTTGCTCGACTTCATTGAGCAGGCCGTACACGGTCGATATGGACTGATTAACCTCGCCCGTTTGCTCAACGCACTGCGCCATATCAGTAACGCACTGATTGATTTGTTCAACGGCCAATTTAGAGCTGTTTTGCAGCCGTTCAATTTTATGGTGAATCTCTTGCGTGGATGCATTGGTTTTCGCGGCTAACACTCGAACTTCGTCAGCAACCACAGAGAACCCTCGGCCTTGCTCACCAGCGCGAGCAGCTTCAATAGCCGCGTTCAATGCCAACAGGTTAGTTTGTTCTGAGATACCGGAGATCACATCAAGAATCGACCCAATACTGGCACTCTCTTTCTCGAGTTTATCGATTGTGGTGGTTGATTCTGCCAACTTACTTTCCAAAACGCCCATTAGGTCCACATTCTTGCCCATGGTTTGTTGTCCGGCGCTTGAACTGGTGACAGCCGATGTCACTAGAGTCAGTGTTTGGTTGGCGGCTTGAGTTATTTCAGTCACGGAACATTCGATCTGTTCCATCGCCGTTGCTACCATCACGGTTTGATTGGTTTGGTCCAACATCGCCTCACGTAACGAGCCACTGATGCTTTGGTTCTCTAGAGACGCTTCCTTCAAATGCAGCGATGATTGACGCATATTTTCAATCATGAGGGTGAGATGACTGATCATCAAATTGACCTTAGCACTGACTGAACCAAACTCATTATTGGCTTGATATTGAACCGTCGAACTCAGGTCTTTATTGGCCACTTGGTCTAGCGTACTTTGCACAAGTTGACTTGGCTTGCGGATGCCTTTTGCGATGTTAACGCCAATCAAAAGCGCAATCAGAACCGATGCAGCAGAAATGATAGCTTGCATTACAAGGGACTGATTCGATGATTCGATCGACTCTTGATACAGAGCTGTTGCGGTATTTTCGGCGTACATAGAAAGTTGGTCGAAGTACCCCAACTGCACATCAATCGCCTGTTCAATCTCAGCTCTCTGTTCAGCTATCGACTCATGCAACTTAACGGTTTTCATGTGCGTAGACACTGAGCCTTGCGCTGAAAAGGCATGGGCCGCGAGTAGCGACAGAGATTGCTTGCTGCGTCTCACCAAAGCCGGAGCCTGTGCCTCCAAATTGGTAATGGCGTCTTCAAATCGCTCGTGACGACTTTGCAGACGTCGCTCTACCCCGCGAACTTCCGATGATGTCTGCAGCGAGAAAGCTTCATTCGCTTCTGCAGCAATCAAACTCAATTGAACCAATAATGCTTCTACCGCTTTTTGCGTTGCATCTGAGCTCGCACTCGCCAATTGATTCACCAAGGTATTATTGAGTTGACCCACTACCGATTGAAATTGTGCCTGCTCCATCGAACCGAGATCTTTCGTATCCAAATAAGAAACGTATAAGTTTAAGGTCTGGTCAATCTTATCGATGGTGGCAACGCCCGTTTCATCAATATTCTGGAGTATGGATTCAAGTGGAGAACCTGCCGTCCCTTTGCCTTCAAACCAATTCAATTGTTGCTGATAATGCTCGATGTTATTCACAACGACTTGTTTTAGTGGTTCTAGCTCATCAACATAATCCGCTGATAAATAAGGAATTGAACTTCGATTGATATCCAAAAAACGAATGGTAAGCGTGGAAGATTGGAGCATTAAAGGAGCTGCTTGTTGAGTTATGGTTTCGATGTGTGAGGTTATGTTCTTGTTGCTGCTAATACTCAACCATGCGCTACCCAGCATAATCACAATCAGCGTAAAGAAACCTAAATAAACTCGAGACACGATGGAAGAAAGTCTCATAGTTATTCCTTGATCTAGTGGCGAAAAAAAGGGCACATAAAATGTGCCCAAGAATGGAGTTATTTAACGTGCCCTAATCAATCTGCCTTTAGGGCTAAAATGGACAGTATTTACTAACTATTTGAACGTACGACTATCTCAACATGTGTTCTTTGGAAATATACCAGTTTCAACATGTGCTCTTTGAAATAGCCGATTTCAAAGCGTTGCTCTTGCTATCTTGTGATTACCACCAAGCTTCAAACATTGCGCCGAACGACAATGTATCAACGTTGGTTGTCTTCACTGTGTTGCCTTTGGTTTCTACATCACCCACTGTTGTGTAGAAGCGAAGCATTGGACGGCTCCAAGGTAAACCACCTAGAGAAACGTTTTGAGAAAGCGTTACTTTCCATGCGTTCTCTTCACCGTCATCATCGTAATCAACCATGCCGTAGCCCGCTTCTAACCAAGTAGAATGAACATCATCCCATTGGTATTGTGGACGAACGATACCCGCGTATTCCGTGTTCTCGCGGTCTAGATCTGAGCCTGAGTTATCTTTGTACGACACTAAGTAATCGATGATGAAGTTGTCTGTCGCTGCATAGCTACCTTCAACACTTGCGTACAAAGTTTGGTAGTCACCCTTAAGGTCGTATACTGATGAATCCGCACCGTCACCGTATTTAACAACCAACTTGTTAGAGTCGCCTAGCCCAAGGGTCGCACCCACAAGGTATGCCGTTTCATCACTGACTTTTGGATCACCCGCTACGTCTGAGTCTGCTTCATCTGAAGCAAAACCATAGTTCGCATATAGGTCTAGTTGACCGATACCCGCGTTAATTGAATGAAGCTTAGAAGTAATTGCGTATCGACCGTTGTCATTTACGAGGCCGCCTTTCACTTGGCCTACAAAGCCCATATCTAGCTTCGCGCCGCCGAAATCTAAGTTGTTAAAGCCCGCGCCTTGACCATCGTGTGTCATCCAAAAGTAATCGTTCAAACCTTGTTGCGGACGTTGATGGAAGTCGCGACCAGCCCACATGTAAAGTTCTGGTTGGCTTTCAAATACATTAGTTACACCTGCGTACATTTTCTTCATGCTCAGGCCGCCGTCGTCAGCCCAAGCGTCAGCTTCCCAGTGGTCAGCCATGAATACGATGTCCCAGATAGCGCCATTGTCAGCTTCGAAAAGCTTCGCTAGCTGAACCTCACCACCGTTAGCTTCGTTACCTAAACGACCGACAGAACGACCTGTTGTACCAATGTCTACGTAACGTTCATCACCACTTTTGTAGTGAGCGCCGTAACGAGCGTAACCAGAGAAGACAATGCCATCTGGCACATTTGTTTCTGCAGTTAGAACCGCCTGTTGTTGGTCATCAACATACTTGATGTCACCAACTTGAGATTCTAACTCTAAGATTCGTTGCTCTAGAGCGGCAAGATCCGTTTCTGCAGCAAAAGAAGAGAGTGAAGCAAGCGAAGCCGCCACTGCGACCGTTATTGGCAAAAGCTTAAATTTTTGCATTGTAATTCCCTATTATTTTTTTGAGTTTTCATCGAACAGGGAAATATTAAGCAATGAAAGACTTGAAAAGTTAGTTGCTGTTCACACTGATAAATCAGCCTCAAAGCCATGAAACTTTTAGAGTTATCACCAGATATGGTTATTTATTTATAATCAGATAGATAGACGTGAAAATTCGTAATAATACGGCTTGAAATCGCTTTCATTTCATCAGTAATGGCGGGGTCTATCACGGAAAAGAGTGTGGTGGAGCGAGGTAAATATGGTGCAATTTTGATTGGTTTTCATAAATATGAAAAACCTCAAAATCTAAGGGCGATTTTGAGGTTAGTTATTCAGCTTCAAGTATCAATTTTATGGAATCAATCCATTATTTAAAATGAATCTAGAGAGACTATCCCCATATTGAACAGGGTAAACGCATAGATATCGGCAGTGAGATCGATCGCTTTACTCAATGGCATTCCAGCACCATGCCCTGCATTTACGTCAATACGAATCATCACAGGCGCGCCACCTTCATGCTTGTCTTGCAGCTCTGCAATGAACTTATAAGAGTGCGCAGGCACCACACGGTCGTCGTGATCAGCTGTCGTAACCAATGTTGCTGGGTAATCGACGCCTCGCACCACATTATGAACCGGAGAATAACCAAGCAGGTATTCAAACATCTCTTTGTTTTGCGCTGATGTACCGTAGTCGTATGCCCAGCCTTCGCCAGACGTGAATGTGTGGTAACGCAACATGTCCAACACTCCAACCGCAGGTAAAGCCACTTGGAACAGCTCAGGCCTTTGTGTCATGCAAGCGCCAACCAACAAACCGCCATTAGAACCGCCGCGGATCGCTAACTTATCGCTGTTGGTGTAGTTTTCTTCGATTAAGAACTCGGCTGCGGCAATGAAGTCATCAAATACGTTTTGTTTCTGTTGTTGTGTACCCGCTTTGTGCCACGCTTTGCCATATTCGCCACCACCACGCAGGTTCGGCACTGCATATACGCCTCCCAGCTCTAGCCAGCTGCCAACCGTGCCCGAGAAAGAAGGCGTTAGGCTGACATTGAAACCACCATAGGCGTACAACATGGTTGGATTATTACCATCTAACACTAATCCCTTCTTATAAGAGATAAGCATCGGAACCTGAGTGCCATCCTTCGAGGTATAGAAGACTTGTTTAGACTCAAATTGCTCCGATTCAAACGGCGCTTCAGAGCGTTGGTAGATTTCAGAATTGCCTGATTCGACATCGAAATAGAAAATCGTTGGTGGCGTAACATAGTTGGTAAAGGTGTAATAAAGCTCGGCTTGCTCATTTTTTCCACCTAAGCCACTGGCCGTTCCGAGACCAGGTAAGTGGATTTCACGAACGAGGTTACCTTGGTAATCCAACTGCTCAATCTTAGACACCACATCCACCATATAGTGGGCAAACAAGTAACCGCCACCAGTGCTGATGTCCAAAGGCTGTGGCTTTTCGGGAATGATATCGAGCCACTGTTGATTGCGAGTATCAAAGCTCACCACCTTGCCGTTTAGCGCATCGAGATTGGTGTATAAGATGAAGACTTCGTCTTGGTTATCGATGAGATACGTATCGCTATCCACATGATCAATCAGCGTATTGAGCTGTTGTTCTGCTGAGTTTAAATCGATATAGAACAGTCTGTTACCCGATGTCGACTCTTGGCCTAAGATGATCAAGTAACGGTCGTCTTCGGTGGTGTAACCCGATACATAGCGGTGCTGCTCGGCGTTGTTTTCACCAAAGATCACCTTGTCGCTGGCTTGTTCTGTTCCCAACTGATGGAAGTACAGCTTGTGTTGTTCAGTACGAGCCGAAAGCTGACTGCCGTCTGGCTTATCGTAGCTGGAGTAATAGAAACCGCGATTGCCTAACCAAGAGATGCCGGTAAATTTAGCGTCAGTGATTTCGGCTTCGAGCTGTTGTTTGGTCTCGGTATCGATAACAAAAATCTTGCGCCAATCACTACCACCCTCAGAAATGCTGTACGCCACCAAGCTGTAATCTTTCGAAAACGACACCGAACCTAGTGATGTCGTGCCATCTTCCGAGAAGGTATTCGGGTCTAAGAATACTTCAACCTGCGAGCCTTCTTTCTGACGATAGAGAATACTGTGATTCTGCAGTCCATCATTCTTATAGAAATAGGTGTAATCACCTCGCACAAACGGCTGCGAGCTCTTTTTGTAGTCTTGCGCTTTCGCCAATCGCTCTCGCAGTTCTGCGCGATACGGGATTTGAGCAAGGTAATCAAACGTCACTTCATTCTGGCTCGCCACCCATTGCGCGGTTTCGTCGCTTCTGTCGTCTTCTAACCAGCGATATGGGTCTTCGATTATTTGACCAAAATAGTCATCGCTGACGATCTGTTTGTTGGTGATTGGATATTGATACTCTTTTAAATAGCTCATCGTGATCCTTATTAAAAATAATGTGAAATCGTCAGGTAACGCGTTCTGATGTGTTCAATCAATAACTTAATCTTGTTTGGCGGCTGGCGAGTAAAGGGGTACACCGCATAAATACCGAGCTTTTTACCCACCAAATCTGGAAAGATGTCCACCAGCTGGCCGTTACGGATATCGTGATACACCAGACAACGTGGTACGTACGCGACCCCATGACCGCCCAGCGCCGCTTTTCTTAATGCCGTCGCGTTGTCGGTAGAAAATGAACCCGAGACACGCACGATGTATTTATCGTTGTCGGTACAGCCGTCTTTACTGTGCAGGAACTGCCACTCGCTGGCACCCGTTGTTTGATAGGCGTATTGCAAGCAGTTGTGCTTCACCAAGTCTTTAGGCAGCATCGGCTTACCATTCTTGGCGATATAAGACGGCGAGGCACACACTACCCATTGTGAATCCAATATATGACGAGCAATAAGGCTTGAGTCTTCCAAGTAACCGGTACGAATTACCAAGTCCAACCCATCCTCAACCAAATCAACAAAACGATTGTTCAAAGACATATCGACCGTTAAACCTGGGTGCATATTACAAAACTCGGCAACGGCGTCTGCCAGAATCAAATCTCCGGAGATAGTAGGCACTGACATTTTGATATGACCACTAACATTTTCCCCAAAGCCTGAAACTGCGTCCATAGCCTCTTGGGCCGCCTGCTTCACATTTTTGGCTCCGTGTAACATTGCCTTGCCCGCCTCGGTCAGGGTCAATTTACGCGTAGTTCGATATAATAATTGCACGCCTATTTCTTCCTCTAATCGCGCAATTCTTTTACTAACTACCGAATTTGTAAGGTTATTTTGCTCTGCCACCTTACTAAAACTGCCCAACTCTACTACCTGTGAAAACAGGATCAAATCGTCTGCTCGCATTTGATTATGCCAATTTTGGAATTAATTATTTTCATTATTTCCCTATATCAATAAAAAATAAAGGGGTAAATTCACGCCAAATTAACAAAACAATTACAAAAACAGTCATTCCAATTACAAGAGTCGCCCAAATAAGGTATCCGTTTAGAGGCCAGAGCGATTCAAATGACGACAAACCATAACGTGATCTTTACTTCAAACATGAACGTTTGAAAACAGTACGAGGAAGTACCCATGAGTGAAACTCTACTAGCTTTATTGGCCTTTTCGCCAATAGTTGTTGCAGCGATTCTGCTGGTTGGCCTTAACTGGCCAGCGAAAAAAGCGATGCCAGTGGCATTTGCATTAACCGTTGCTATTGCCCTATTTGCTTGGGATATGTCTGGCACTCGCGTGTTAGCTTCTGTATTCCAAGGCTTCGGCATTACCGTATCGGTTCTCTGGATTGTGTTTGGCGCCATCTTCTTATTAAACACTTTGAAACACACCGGAGCTATCACCACAATCCGTAACGGCTTCACTGACATCTCAGCAGACCGTCGTGTACAAGCGATCATCATCGCTTGGTGTTTTGGTTCATTCATTGAAGGTGCATCTGGCTTCGGCACACCCGCTGCAATCGCCGCTCCATTGTTGGTTGCCATAGGCTTCCCTGCATTAGCTGCGGTACTGATGGGCATGATGATTCAATCTACGCCGGTATCGTTCGGCGCAGTTGGTACGCCTATCATTGTTGGCGTAAACAAAGGTTTGGATACGCACAACATTGGTGAAAGCCTGATTGCCAATGGTTCAACATGGGATGCTTACCTACAACAGATCACATCAAGTGTTGCGATCATCCACGCCTGCGTTGGTGTGATGATTCCTGTATTGATGGCGATGATGCTGACTCGCTTCTTCGGTAAGAACAAAAGCTGGACTGAAGGTCTTGATATCCTGCCATTCGCACTGTTCGCAGGTGCTGCTTTCACTATTCCTTACGCGCTAACGGGTGTTTTCCTAGGTGCTGAGTTCCCATCACTGATTGGTGGTTTGGTTGGCCTTGCGATTGTTGTAACAGCAGCAAAACGCGGCTTCCTAGTACCTAAATCAAAATGGGACTTTGAAAGCGAAGACAAGTGGCCAGCAGAATGGCTAGGTTCTTTGAAGATCGATCTTGATGACACTAAGCAAGGTCATAAGAAAATGAGCATGGCGATGGCATGGGCACCTTACGTGCTGCTCGCTGTCACTCTAGTTGCTAGCCGTGTGAGCCCTGAGTTCAAAGGCCTACTTAAGAGCGTTAGCCTTTCTTTCAGCAACATCCTTGGCGAGACCGGCGTAAGCACAGCAATTCAACCTCTGTATCTACCTGGTGGTATCTTGGTATTCGTCGCACTGGTTGCGGTTCTAATGCAATCACGCAGCGCAGCTCCACTATCTAAAGCGTTTGGGGAATCGAGCAAGACTCTGATTGGCGCAGGCTTTGTACTGGTGTTCACCATCCCAATGGTTCGTATCTTCATTAACTCTGGTGTTAACGGGGCTGATTTAGCAAGTATGCCAGTAACCACTGCAAACTTTGCAGCTGACCTAGTCGGCGGCGCATTCCCAGCGTTAAGTGCAACAGTTGGTGCGTTAGGTGCCTTCATTGCAGGCTCTAACACCGTTTCAAACATGATGTTCAGCCAATTCCAATTCGAAGTAGCACAAACACTGTCTATCTCTAGTGCTGTGGTTGTTGCTCTGCAAGCCGTTGGTGCTGCAGCAGGTAACATGATTGCGATTCACAATGTGGTAGCCGCATCGGCGACCGTAGGCTTGTTAGGACGCGAAGGCGCAACACTGCGTAAGACAATCATCCCAACGTTCTACTACTTGGTGATGACAGGAATCATCGGCCTAGTAGTTATCTACGGCTTCAAAATGACAGACGCACTTATGTAAACCATAAGTCGTTACAAAAGCACTTGGCGTTAATACTCAATTCCCCGACTGCAACACCGTCTAATAAGACAGTTGATGAGTTTCGGAATGGATACTAAAACACATCAACACCCTCGGGTATTAACGCCATTTTATTGCTTATCTGTTTCACTGTTTATTTGCTTCATAGATTAGTTGCTTCACCGTTTAAGAAAGAACAAACGCTTACTTTTTCAAGAATTAAAGCAGCCCAAGCCAAGCTCTCATAGAAGGGCAACATCCCAAGAATTTAGGACTGAAATTATGATCATATCCGCATCGACTGATTACCGCGCCGCAGCAAAAGCAAAATTGCCACCGTTTCTTTTTCACTACATTGACGGCGGTTCTTACGGAGAACATACCCTACGCCGCAACACGGCCGATCTTGCAGAGATCGCACTCAAGCAGCGTGTACTTAATGACATGTCGGACCTAAATTTGGAAACCGAATTGTTTGGCGAAAAGCTGGCGATGCCGATTGCCTTAGCGCCAGTTGGCCTAACAGGCATGTACGCACGACGTGGCGAAGTACAAGCGGCTAAAGCCGCAGACAACAAAGGCATCCCTTTTACGATGTCGACGGTGTCAGTTTGCCCAATTGAAGAAGTCGCACCTAAGATTGAGCGCCCAATGTGGTTCCAACTTTACGTGCTAAAAGATCGTGGCTTCATGAAGAACGTATTGGAACGTGCAAAAGCGGCTGGCGTCACAACACTGGTCTTTACGGTAGACATGCCTGTACCCGGCGCTCGTTACCGTGACATGCACTCAGGAATGAGCGGTCCAAATGCAGCAATACGTCGTGTATTTCAATCTATGCGTCATCCTAGCTGGGCAGTTGATGTTGGCTTATTAGGCAAACCACACGATCTTGGCAATATCTCTACTTACCGCGGCTCGCCAACCAAACTGGAAGACTACATCGGTTGGTTGGGTGACAACTTCGACCCGTCGATTTCATGGAAAGACCTAGAGTGGATCCGTGACTTCTGGGATGGCCCAATGGTCATCAAAGGCATTCTTGATGAAGAAGATGCAAAAGACGCAGTGAGATTTGGTGCAGACGGTATCGTAGTTTCAAACCACGGTGGTCGTCAGCTAGATGGTGTTTTATCAAGTGCAAAAGCACTGCCTGCAATTGCAGATGCAGTAAAAGGCGACACTAAGATTCTGGTCGACTCTGGTATTCGTACTGGCTTAGATGTAGTACGCATGATGGCAATGGGCGCAGACTGCACCTTGCTTGGCCGCTCATTCGTCTACGCGTTAGCGGCGCAAGGACAAGCAGGCGTTGAGAATCTACTCGACCTGTATGACAAAGAGATGCGCGTTGCGATGACTCTAACTGGCGCTAAGACAATCAAAGACTTAACTCGTGAATCTCTGGTAGGGCTAGATTAATCGCTACGACTCAGGTTCAGATTCGGACTAACGCTTTGGTCTACTTAGACTGAAGTTCAATCGGTGTCACAGCAATTCCACTGCCGTTGTGACACCGTTTAAGCACTGGAAAATAAAATAAAAAGCTAGGGCGTGTTGATCTTTCGAGCTGATTTTTGCAGCGAGTTGCTGGGTATTTATACAAGGCAGAGGCGTCGATGTGTAGCTAGCCTACATAAGAAGCCGATAACGTAGTAGAAATGGCCAGCAAACGCTGCCCGAAGGGTTCAGCTAAAAGCGTTTTACTCTTTGTTGAGGGGGATTTGCTTAGAGTGACTAGGCTACTTCCCCCTCGCCGCGATTAAAACGCTTTTGACTAGGCGCCCCCATTCGAACAAAATTTAATCACGAAAGGTCAACACGCCCTGAACAGTGCCAAATAAGAAGCACAAGGAAGCAAAGATGGAGACAAACACATCCCATGAGCGAGTAATAGACGCACAAGCTTATCAGCAGCTTGAAGCGATACTGGCTCAAAAAATAGAAACGGAACGCATTGTCACTCAAGAGGCAAAGCGCTTGGCTTACGGCACCGATGCGAGTTTTTATCGCTTGGTGCCGAAAATGGTTCTAAGGCTTAAGAACTTAGACGAAGTCATATTCACCATTCAAAGCTGTCGCGAACTGGGCATTCATTTTACCTTTCGCGCCGCTGGCACTAGCCTTTCAGGGCAAGCCGTTTCAGACTCGGTACTCATCACTCTAACCGACGACTGGCGTGGACACGAGATCGTCGATAACGGCAATCAAATCATCCTGCAACCCGGTGTGATTGGTGCCGATGCCAACAAATACCTCGCCCCTTTCCAACGTAAAATCGGCCCAGATCCGGCCTCAATCAATACTTGTAAGATCGGTGGTATCGCGGCGAATAACGCCAGCGGCATGTGTTGTGGTACTGCACAAAACTCTTATCGCACCGTCGAGAGCATGAAAATCGTATTGAGTGATGGTTCCCTACTTGATACAGCAGATAACGCCAGCGTTGAGGCTTTCAAGCAATCACACAAAGCGCTGTTTGAAGGTATTGTTGATTTACACAGACAGACTAGCTCGAATCAAGAGCTGGCAGACAGAATCCGCCATAAGTACCGCCTCAAAAATACCACTGGCTACGCGCTTAATGCATTGGTCGATTACCACGACCCAATTGAGATCATCAAACACCTGATGATTGGCTCTGAAGGTACACTAGGCTTCATCGCAGAGATCACCTACAACACGGTGATCGAACACCCAAACAAAGCTTCGGCGCTGTTGGTGTTTGCCGACATCGAACAAGCAAGCAAAGCCGTGACTACGCTATCAAAAACACCGGTTGCTGCGGTTGAATTGATGGATGGCAGAGCACTGCGTTCAGTGGCTGATAAACCGGGTATGCCTGCATTTATGCCAAGCTTGGATTTAGAAGCTGCGGCTATTTTGGTTGAATCACACGCCAGCTCCCAGCAGGACTTAGATTTACAATGTAAATCAATTTTGGACGCATTAACTGAATACACGATTGTTGAATCGGTTCCTTTCACTTCCGATCCAAAGACAGTCGCGACCCTATGGGGCATCCGAAAAGGCATGTTCCCTGCCGTTGGAGCCGTTCGTGAAGTCGGTACGACCGTTATCATTGAAGACGTGGCGTTCCCTGTCGAAAACCTAGCTAATGGTATTCGAGAGCTGCAAGAGTTGTTCGATAAATACGAATACAGTGAAGCGATCATTTTTGGTCACGCCCTCGAAGGCAACCTGCACTTTGTATTTACTCAAGGCTTCGACAGCCAAACAGAAATCGATCGCTACGGCGGTTTCATGGACGACGTTGCCGAACTGGTTGCGGTGAAATACCAAGGTTCTCTGAAAGCAGAGCATGGTACTGGCCGCAACATGGCGCCTTATGTGGAGTTGGAATGGGGAAAAGATGGCTACGCCTTGATGCAACAGATCAAAGCGCTGTTTGACCCAGAAAGACTGCTCAACCCCGGCGTTATTATTAACGACAATCCGAATTCACACATAACAAACCTGAAGCCAATGCCTGCTGCCGATGACCTTGTCGACCGCTGCATTGAGTGTGGCTTCTGTGAGCCTGTTTGTCCGTCTCGCACTTTAACCCTATCGCCACGTCAACGCATTGTTCTCTACCGAGAACTGCAACGCCGCCGAGCTGCGGGTGAAGAAATAGAAGCAAGCGAACTAGAGAAAACCTTCGAATACCAAGGCATAGATACCTGCGCTGCAACTGGCCTGTGTGCCGAGCGTTGCCCTGTGGGTATCAACACTGGTGACTTGATTAAGAAGCTTCGTATTGCCAAGTACGAGAAATTTACGCCAATCGCAAAGTGGACAGCGGATCATTTCTCGACCACTACAAAACTCACCAAGGCTGGCCTCAAAACCAATCAAGTGGCGAGCAAAGTATTAGGCGCAAACACAGTCGGCAAGCTAACCAACGGCCTGCGCTCGATGACGAAAGGCGCGACACCCGTTTGGATGCCAGAAATGCCACAGTCCAACAGTCACTCACTAACAGCTTCACCAGTGACGGCAGAAAACTCAAGTAATCATAAGAAGGTGGTTTACCTGCCTTCGTGTGCGAGTCGAACTATGGGACAACAAAGCGATGCGGGCGATCAACGCCCTCTGACTGAAGTGACCATGTCTTTACTCAACAAGGCAGGATTCGAGGTTATTCTTCCGAAGAAATTAGATGACCAATGTTGTGGTATGCCTTACGACAGTAAAGGCATGACCGACTTAGCTCAATCGAAAGCACAACAGCTCGAAGAAGTGTTGTGGCAAGCGAGTCGTCAGGGTGAATACCCAGTTTTGATGGACACAAGCCCATGTGCTAAACGCAGTATTGAACAATTCACCAAACCGTTAGAGGTATTAGAGCCGACAGGGTTTGTGAATCAATATTTGCTTGAACATCTGACGCTTGAGCCGCTACAAGAAACCGTGATGCTGCATGTCACTTGTAGCTCTCGTCGAATGGGCTTAGAAGGTGCAATGTTAAACCTTGCTAAAGCCTGTACCGAAGAGGTCATCGTTCCTGAACATATTCAGTGTTGTGGTTGGGCGGGTGATAAAGGTTTTACTACGCCAGAGCTAAACGAGGCTGCGGTACACCCACTAAAAGAGCAAGTACCAAGCAACTGCACTCGTGGATTTAGCAACAGCCGAACCTGTGAGATCGGTTTATCACACCACAGCGGCATTCCGTATCAGTCAATCTTGTACTTGGTTGACGAAGTGGCGCAATAGCCCCAATTTCACTACTTAAGGTGTCGAGCAAATAGCTTAAACCTAAAACGAAAAATGGCAGCCCAATCAGGCTGCCATTTCTTTATTCGATTTAAACGTTACTTAGCTAGTTGTTACTGAGCTGACAGTTATAGAGATAAGCTCATCAACTCTTCTGGTGAGTAGTGTTCTGCTTCTGCACCTTTGGCGATTAAGTCGATCACTTTGAATTCGCTCATGTCACCAAACTCTTTAGTTAAGTAGTCACGAAACGCTTTCTCGTTCGGCCATTTACCTCGCACGATATAGCCCTCTTCTTTGTCAAAATCTTCTGTTTCAAAGAATGAAAAATCGGTCATACCAATATTGTGGCAATACAAAACAAGATACATGTTGAATCCTTAACACTTAACTAGGGTCGGTTTAGCTTTTGAGCCGATCAAAAAATTTCTCTACAAAGCAGGGCTAAGGTTACAACATAAATGCTAAATCGAGTACCCAATCGAATAGCACGTCGAAAACTTAAGCTGCCTGTTCTTTTTCGTTAGTCATCAAACATCATGTTAATGGCCGCGCCTAACAGAATCAGCCCAATGATTGGCCCCATTACTGCCAATGGTGCGCGCTCGATGTAAGGCAGATTCTCTGCAATCATCAAACCCCACTCAGGTTCAGGTGGCTTAGCCCCTAAACCGATGAAGCTCAGTGAGGTCAGGCTCAATGTAATCACCGGCAGCCTCAACATCGCGTGTCTTAGTAGCGGTGGCAATACGTAAGGCAGCAGATAGAAACGGAAGATTCTAAGCTTGCTCGTTCCCCACAACGGTGCGAGATGAGTATAAGGCTGAGCCTTCGCTTCCACTATCAAGCTTGAGCAATGCGCCGCTAATGGCGCCCAAGATACCAATACAATCGCGATTAATGCGCTGTTCGGGTTCATGCCCGTTAAGCCAGCAACCAACAGGCCTGCAATGATGTAAGGGATACCCTTAGTTATCTCGATAAGGCCTTGGCTAAAACGAGTGTTGAAGCCCATGATAATGCCTGTCACCAAGCTCAAGAACGTTGCCAGAATACCAGCTTGGAAGGTCGAAACCATACCTGAACCGATTCTCGCTAACAGATCTCGGCCAATACCATCCGCACCCAATGGCGCTTGCCAACTTGGATCGGCTAAACGAGCAAATTGACTGGTGTATGGGTCTCGAAATGCCGCCCAAACCACAATCGCAAACAGGAATGAGAATATTGAGAAGGCAACAGCACGCTTGGTGCGGCTTTGCGTAAAGCGAAACGAAGAGTGACTACTAATCAGCTTACCGCTTTTCAGGCTGTGACCAAGAATCAGCTGCTGAACAAACAAGCTCATGCTGCTCACGGCAATTGAAAACAGCAGCAATACCAACAGGCCGCCTTGCAGCATCGGCAAGTCTTGCGCCTTCGCAGCACCAAGTATCATGCGCCCGATACCCGGAATCGAGAAGATAAGCTCAACCGCAACCGCGCCACCGGTTAAACCAATCACGATCATCGCAATTTGCGGGATCAGACTGCTCAGCGCTCTTTTCAGCGCAAAGCGAATAATTTGATTGGAGTGAACGTTGGCACTGAGCCAAGTGATCACCCAAGGTTCATTAAGAACGCGTTGTAAACTGTCTCTGAGTAGACGACTAAACAGACCGCTAGCAGGCAGTGCGAGCGCCAAACTCGGTAGCCAAATATCTTGCCAGCCTTGCCAACCATACGGTGGTAGCCAACCTAACCAGATTGAGAATACCAGTATTAATACCGAGGCCACCACGTACTCTGGCAACGATATTAATACGGTGCTTAAACTGCTGTAACTCTGCCCTAATTTGCCCTTCTTCCAACTGCGTAAAGTAGCAAGTAAGCCTGCACCGCACAGTACGAAAGTCATCACAAGCGCGCTAGACATCAAAAACAGAGATGTAGACGCTGTTTTTTGAATGCCTAATGCAACCGAAGAGCCGTCAATCCAGGATTTACCTAGGTCTCCCGAAAAGGCACTTCCTACCCAGTCGATCAGGCGCTCGCTTGCCGAACGGTCAAGCTGAAGATCAGCACCTACCGCCGCTAAAGCTTCAGGCGTAAGCAGGTGTTGTTGCCCCGCTCTCGCACGCAGGATGGATTGGCTTGGGTCGATGCCTGCAATGTCAGGCATCAAGCCAACAAGAATCACCACCACGATCAGTGAGGCGATTCTTGATAGCCAAGGCGTCAAGATAAATAAGGTTCGACGCAGAGTCTCAGCAGATAGCATTTATTTAGTTAACCTGTGTTGCCGCGTTAACTTGTGTCGTTTGATCAACCAAGCGACGTTCACTTGGGTCACGAACTACATTGCTTACACGCTCGCTCTCACCTTGAATCACACGTTCGTGAAGCAGTGGAATAGCAGCGAAGTCGTTCAGGATTTTTTGCTCAGCTTCGATGATCGCTTGCTGACGCAGTGCACCTAATGGTTGCAGATCAGCGTGAGTCAGTGCTTGGTCTACTTCTTGAGAACAGAATTGACCAAGGTTGAATGAACCCTTACAGCCAAAGTCACTCATCATGTAAGCCACTGGGTCACCCGAATCTAGAACGGTTGCACGAGAAAGAATGAACGCATCAAACTTACCTGATAGCGCATCGTTTTCGATCTGAGCGTATTCACGGATATCCAGCTCAACTTTGAAACCAGCCGCTTCAAGTTGCTGTTTAAGTAGTGCTGCCACTTCTGGAAGCTCAGCACGGTCGGTAAAGGTACCGATAACAATGCTTTCACCGTTTGCTTTTAGCGTTTTGTCGATTGCTTGACCTTCAGGTCGAATCGGCTCAGCCCAAGCAAGTGCTGGACCTAGTAGGCCTTGCGCGATGTCCGCGTGGTTTTCATAAACGGTATTCACGATTTGCTCACGGTCTACTGCAGCCGCCGCTACTTTACGTAGTTCAATATCGCTAAATACGCCTGACTTATTGTTCAGGTAAAGCGTGTTGGTACGAGGCATTGCTACTTCGTAAAGCAGGTTCGAATCAATGGTCGCGATTTGTGAAACTGGCACAGCTTCAACAATGTCAGCCGTACCTGTTCTTAGAGCTGCAGCACGAGCAAAGCCATTAGGAACGTATTCTGCAATTACAGATTCAACTTGCGCTTTTTCACCCCAGTAACCATCAAAACGTTTTAGTTTCGCGCTGGTTGTACCGTTAATTTCAGTCAATTCAAACGGACCAGTACCTGCGCCAATTGGGCTAACACGGCCATCTTCTTGGTACGCGCTTGCTGCTAGGATCGCTAATTGAGGGCTTGATAAACGGCTTGGTAGAAGAGGGTCATCAAAGCTGGTTTTGATCTCTACACGGTAGTTGTCCATTGCTCTCACTTCTAGCTCTACGCCATCTAGGATGCGTGGCTTAGGTGCCGCTTCCAGCGCTTTCTGTAGTGAGTTAACAACAGACTCTGCTGTTAATGTCGAGCCATCGTGGAATTTAACACCTTGGCGAACCGTGAATTGCCAAGTCAGTGGATCAACGTGTTTCCAATCCGTTGCCAGCATTGGCTCAGCTTCTGAAGTTGGGCTTAGGTTAACTAGCGTTTCAGCCGTGCTCCAACGCGATAGTTTGAACGCGTCATCAGAAAGTGGCGATAGGCCCGTTCTTGGTGGCTGCATCATCGCAACACGAATTTCAGATTTGACCGAAGCTTCGCTCGACTCTGGTTGAGAGTCAAAACAGCCCGTCAAAGGCAGAGCCAGCGCTAGAGCGCAAGCCAGTTTGATTGAATTAAAACGCATAGTTATTGTTCTCTGTAAGCTGTATTTCGTAATTAATAAGGTTGTGTTTAACAAGTAGATTTCGAAAGAGGCTGAGATTCGATCAGCATCTGAGTCGCTGGATGAGCAGGTTCGCTCATCACTTGAAGTGTCGGTCCATGCTCCACCATCTCGCCATGGTCAAGAACCAGAATTTCTTCACAAAGTGCTTTTGCTGCGCCGAGATCGTGTGTCACCAAAACGATGCGCATGTCGCGCTTTTTTTTCAGTGAATTGAGTAAATCTAACAGCCTTTGACGATTCACAGGGTCAAGACTGGCAGTCGGTTCATCGGCCACCAACACTGCGGGTCTAACGACAAGCGCCCGAGCAATAGCCACACGTTGAGCTTGGCCTGTAGAAAGCTGATTGGGTTTTAGTGATAGCAAAGTGGCAGGTAAGCCAACGTCCAACAGCGTCTCTTCAATGATGCTTTCATGACTACCAGAAACATCTAGGTTACTTAGCGGCTCGGCTAAGATCTGTCGAACGGTGTAGTAAGGGTTAAGACTCGTGTGTGGTTCTTGTGGCACCAATTGGATCAAACGACACACAGCTGCTTGCGCTTTGCTATTGCGAATAGGCAGCGAATGACCAAACAAGCTGATGCTACCGAGAGTTGGCGCTTTCAAACCAAACAGCAGTTCAATCAGCGTAGATTTACCGGCACCAGAACGTCCAACAATAGCCAGGCTTTTGTCTTCAACATTGAGGTCGATGTTCTGTAGCGCTTTGAACGCCTTACCACCCAACCAACTCGGCACTGAGTAATAATGAACCCCGACATTCTCAAACTTAATCTCAATCGGTGTTTGTGTTTCTGAATCAATCACAGGCATTGACGGTGAGACTTCTGAATTTAGTGATAAGGTCGAGCTCATTCGATTAGGTCTCTCAATGAACAGCAGAAAGCGTGAGAGCTCGATTCAAGCGCGTGTTTCGGTGCACCATAAGCCACCACACCGCCATCATCGATCACCAATAACTTGTCACACGCTAAGGCACTGTGCAGGTCATGGGTAATAAGCAAACCACCAATTTGGCGTTGCTTAACATTGTCGCGAATCAGCTTAAGTATCTCTTGCTCTGTTACCGGATCTAACGCACTGGTTGGTTCATCTGCAATGATGATATCGGCGTTACTCAACAAGCCAATCGCAATACACACTCGTTGACGTTGTCCTCCGGAGATTTGGCTCGGATACAACGGCAAGATGGTTTCTGGATTTGGGAAACCGAGTTGTACTAGCAATTCGGTGAGCTTGAGTTTGTCTTGCGATTTAAGCTTAGTGCGAGTGCCCGTGAATGCCAGACTGAGTTGGCCTTCAATGGAAACGAGAGGGTTCAATGCTTGAAGGGCGTCTTGGAAGATAACCGCCGGTCGTTGTGCTGCGGTTCTTTGCAACATAGGCAAACCACACACCGCTTCACCAGACAGGGAAATATAACCTTCAACCTCCACTGTTTCTGGCATAAAGCCCGCAATCGCACGTGAAAGCATCGACTTACCAATGCCTGAAGGGCCCATGATCGCCAACAGCTCACCTCGATACACATCGAAGTGGATATCTTGGAAAAGTGTTCTCGAAGAGGTTTTGATCGTTAATCGGTCAACAGACAAAAGTGGGGCGTTCACGCAGGTACTCATAGATGGATGTTATAACATAACAACTCTATCATTTAGCCGACATGATGAAAAGAGAACATTGAACCGTATCGCATTTTATTTGCTATTTAATTGACCGATTATCATTAGTCATTAGATACAAAAAAGCGCCCTCTAAATTTATCGTATAACGATAGTCAGGCGCTTTCATAATGAATCAATACGAATTCGCTAGTGATTAGGCACCGATGCACCTTCTATTGGAAGGCACTTCTGTTTAATCTGAGAAATGAACGGATATAGGAATGCAATACGCCCAAGATAGAACAAGGTAAACGCCAACCACAGACCATGATTGCCCCAAATATCGATGGTGAACGCCTGTACCGCTAAGAATACCAACAAAGTCGCGATGCTAGAATCTCGAACCGGACGTGTGGTTCCTGTTCCAGTAAAGATACCGTAAACCGTCAAGCCAAAGCCTGCCACCAGCGGGAACACAATCAGCCACGGAGCCATATCTTGGTATAGAGCAACAAGCGTTGGAATATCGGTAAACAAGAAAACAATGCTGTCTTTAAATACCAAGGTCAATAGCGTTAGCGCAGCAATAAAACCGGCCGTCCACTGGAAGTTGAGCCTTACCACACGGTCAAGCATTGAAGGATTTTTCTGGCCGACAGCTTTGCCAGCAAACACACTTGATGCGTTAGCAATGCCATCAAACATGTAACTAACAATAAAAGTCACTTGCATCAAGATTGCGTTAGCAGCCAGAACATCAGTCCCCAGCTTTGAGCCTGTACGCGCCATCATGTTGAAGAACACTAAGATACATATCGTGCGTAACAGCAGGTCAGTATTCGATGAGATGATTGTCGAAAGGTCTTTCTTGGTCATCTTCGAGCCTTGCAGGAACTCAGAGATCGAGATGTTGCTGGTCTTCATCACCAGCGTCATACCAATCGCAAAGGTGGTGATTTGTGCAATCAAACTTGCGTAAGCAACACCAGCCACACCCAAGTCGAAATAGAGCACGAATACCGCATCTAAAACAATGTTCAACACATTACCAAACACTTGTGTGTAAAGGACTTCTTTGGCTTTCGCCTGTCCCATTAACCAACCAATAATGGTGTAGTTGAGCAGAACAAAAGGTGCGCCATAAATCAAAACACTAAAATAGATGTGCGCGTGCTCGGCCACGTTCGCTTCAGGCTCTATCACCCACATTGCACCTTGCCAGATGAGCGGTTGTATCAAGATAAAGATCAAACCCACCAAGCCAGACAACACAAATGGACGCATCAAACTGCCCGCTAACTCAGAGCGTTGACCTCTACCCAATGCCATCGCACTTTGCCCTGTCGTACTGACACGGAAAAAGCCAAACAACCAATACATGGTGTTCATAATGATGGTGCCGATCGCTACGCCACCGATCAGTTCAGCGATGCCAAGCTGACCAATCACGGCGGTATCCACGGCGCCAAGCAGAGGCTGAGTCACCGTTGAGATGATGAAAGGGAAAGCGATTTTCAGATAATCTTTGTGGGTAATGGTCATATTCTAACGAGTGATATTAAGAACTATTTGCAATTAGAAAGGGATGCTATCGTTTAATCCGTACGTTGTCATCATCTACTGGGGTAAATTATCAACAAAGCGCTTTTCTCTTAATTCATCTACATAGAAATGCCTGTTGTCATTGGCAGTGCTAATTCGTCTCAACAAAAGAGCAATGTCTGGTTCAACAAAACAGCACAACCATCAATTAGTAAAAACTCACGGGAAGGTAGAAATCGAGTTCGAACACTTCATCGATGTTGAGAAAGTGATTCTGATGATAATGCACATAAGCGGGTGTTGAACGCTGCTTGAAACCCGAAGTAGGTAACCACTTTTCTAAAACCATACTGATCTGTGGTAGCAACTCACCATAGCGACCATTGAGTCGAAACACAGCATGTAAACCGCCCGGAATCACCATCTGGTTCACGACACTGCGGTACTTAATCGGCTCATCAATCGCGATACACGCCACATAGCGGCACTGGTCCATTTCTACCCAAGCAGGGTTTGAGTGATGCAAACCAAACTGACTCGAAAAGTCGCGCTGTTCTGAGTTCGCCCACGCTTTCAATATCAGCCACGCGTTACGAATGGAGCGGTTATAACCCGTATGTCGGACATAAGCCGCCATGCGCTCAGGTGTTTCAACGATCTTAGGTTCGGGTAACACTCGTTGCGCCACGTTCAAATAGCCCGCCGCGACTTCGGGATCTTTCAAGTAGGGTTTTTCTGCTATTTGTAAATCATGTTTACGCCATTCGCCCGGCGACATGCTAAAGGTCGCTTTGAATGCTCGGCTGAAAGATGACACCGAACTAAAACCACACTTACTGGCAATTTCCACCACTGATGACGTGGTATCGAACATCAATTGGTTGGCCGCATACTCCATTCGAGTGCGTCGAATGTACTGATGTAACGACTCCCCAACCACGCTTTTAAAGGTGCGATGGAAGTGTTGCTCTGAATAAGCCGCGATCTCGGAGAGCGCTTTTGCCGACAAAGGCTGGCTGATGTCTTGGTGAATATGGAACAGAACATCATTGATTCGGGATATGTGTTGTCGTGACATTTTTCAAATAGCATAAATGGACATGTTTATGAGCATAAACGGACACGCTTGTTTTTACAATTGCCGTGTAATATCAAGCGATAGAATAAAAACGAAAACGACGAGACACAACACATGGAAATCGCACAGTCATTACAACAGATTCAATCTTCATACATTCGAGAGATCCTCGCAGCCGCAAGCGATCCAAATGTCATCTCATTGGCCGGTGGTTTACCGGACGAGAAAACATTCCCTATCGATTTAATGAAGCCAACGCTAGAAAACCTAGCGAACATGCCTGAAGTTTTCCAATACGGTTCGACTGCGGGTTACGGCCCGTTGCTTGAGCACCTTACGCAAAGCTACCAATTGCCAGAGACTCACACAGCAATGATCTGTACTGGTTCTCAGCAAGGTTTGGATTTGATTGCACGTGCGTATGTTGATCCGAATGATGTGGTTGTGATGGAAGCGCCAAGCTACCTAGGTGCGATGCAGGTGTTTGGTTTGGTTCAAGCGAACATTGTGACTGTGTCTCAAACAGAATTTGGCCCGAACCTAGATGAACTAGAAACGTGCTTTGCACAGCAATCGCCAAAAATGTTCTATGCCGTGCCAGATTTTCACAACCCAACGGGCGTGTGCTGGACAGCAGAAACTCGTCAAAAAGTGGCTGAGCTTTGTATCAAATACAACGTGGCATTCATTGAAGATGCGCCTTACCGCGAGCTGCGCTTTACCGGCACTGAACTGCCAATGGTTTCTTCGTTCTGCCCTGACAACTCTATCGTTCTTCGTTCATTCTCTAAGATTGCATCGCCAGGTTTACGCATTGGCGCAGTAACCGGCAAACGCAGCTACCTTGAGCCACTGATTAAAGTGAAGCAAGGGGCAGATTTACACTCAAGCGTACCCATGCAAGCATTGCTGGTTGGCCTTCTGAAGCATGAAGATTTCAATCTGCACATGGAAAACATTCGCACCCTGTACAAGTCTCGTTATGAAGTGCTGTTTTCAGAACTAGAAAAACAATTGCCTGCTGACTGTATATTAAAATCCGTAGATGGCGGAATGTTCATTTGGGTTGAAATTCCAGAGTGTGACACCTTTGAACTAGCTAAAACTCTACTCTCTAATGGTGTGGCGGTTGTACCAAGCCCAGTATTCTATCCAAAGGCTGATGAAGCAAAAGCTGCACTGCGCTTAAACTTCACTAACGCCAACCCAGAAGAATTAACGGAAGCGGTGAAACGCTTAGCGGAAGTACTTAACCAAGCGTAATCGCTGATTAAGTCAGACAGATTAATACCAAGGCCCTGCTGTATTTTTACAGCAGGGCCTTTTTGTTTGGCACTTTCACAGCTTAATCTTTCAATCTTTCAATCTTTCAATCTTTCAAATATGCACTCATCACGTTCAACATTGTCTATTTTTGAATGCTAACTTCCTGCATAAGATAAGCACATCAAACGACGACACCACTTATCACTGAAAGGTTATGACTATGAGTACACAACAGTTAATTCTTGAGCTTACGTTAATCGGATCGATGTTTTTAATTACCGGCTTTTTCCTATTTCGCTCGTACAACTCAAGTGATGCGCTGTCTCTGAAAGCACAAAAAATTCTGACGGGCTTGCTAGGCGCATTCCTTTTGATGGCAGGCACAGTAAAATTCTTTGACCCGTTCACCACCATGTTTGCAAAGCAGATTGCGTTGAGCGAACTGCCCTTCCCAACACTTTCTCGTTGGGCAGGTCAGTTAGGTGAAATGACGGCAGGTGTGTTGCTGTTGGTGGTTATGATTGGCGGACGCAAACTGAACACCGAATTACGTAACAAGGCGATGCTCGCTTCAACACTGCTGACTACCTCTATCATGGTGGTTGCGGTATACGTTCACCTTTTACCAAGCGTGCCTGCAGAGGTGTTGCCACTGCAATCTAAACCACCGGTAATGACGCTGATCATCCTTGGTTTAGCTTGGCTTAATGCTTATCTGTACCACAAGAACAAATAGAGCTCTCAGAATAGTTCAAACCTCAATGCCAGCTTAGTCTGGCGTTATTCGTTTCTATCTTCATTAATCGAAGCCAAAAATTCAGCAGAATTCTCAAACCTCTCAAAGATCATATCCCTAAACGCCACTACTCGGCTTGCTATCAGCTTTCTATCCGCCCACAGCATAAAGGCTTTGCCTGTTGGGCATCCTACGTCTGGCAACACCTGAACCAATTTGTCTTGCGCCGCAAAGCGCTCAAATGACGATTTCGGCATCAAGCATATACCAGCCCCCAACAAGGTCGCCTCAATATTGAGCCTTAAACTACTGATCGAGTACTTAGGTTGGTAAGGCACGCGAATGGTTTTGCCTTGCTGCTTCAAATCCCAGTAAGGCATGTTATTTCCAGACAATAAGCGATGTGAAATCAGCTCTTCAGCACAGCTCGGCATACCATGCTTTTCGATATAACTAGGAGAAGCCGCTATCACTAGTGGCGATTCAAACAGCTGACGTTGTATAAGGTGTGTGGCATGCGGAGGACTGGTCACCAAGGCTAAGTCGATCTGCTCATCAAAAAATCGCTCTGTCCCAGCACTGAAATGAATCGAGATATTCACCTCTGGGTGTATCTCCATAAACTCAATCGCGAGCTTCTGTAGAAAATAATCCGCGAACGGTTCTGGGCAAGACACACGAATCTCACCGGTTAATACTGGCTGGCTATTGGATAGCTGAGTCCACTCATGATCTAGCTGAGAGAAAAGCGAAGCAAAGCGTTGATAATACTCATCACCCGCCGTCGTCAGTTGGAATTGCTTAGCATTACGATGCACCAGCTTTTCACCCAGTTTATCTTCAAGATGAGCCACAGCCCTTGATAAGGTTGGTGCAGACACATGGGTTTGCAGGCTTGCCGCGGCAAAACCACCACACTCAACAGACTGACAAAACAGGTATAGATTGGAGATGTCTTTAGCTTTCATATATGCACGATTCAGATTCAAAACTGTCTATTTTTGATTGTTACTACCGAGATTAGAATAGTGCCATCAATGAGTCAATCGGAGCACATCATGAAAAAACTTCCACGTAAATTCCAATACCCACTAATGGTTTCTATGGTACTGCCAACCATGTTACTGAGTATGCCTGCCATTATGGTCGCAAAGAGCCTGCCACAAGGCGGTGTGTTTTTTGATGCTTGGGTAACGGCTGTCGGCCAAATGCTTCCATCAGCATTATTATTGTTAGCTGTGGTTGCTCCAACGGTGCGACTGTTCGTGACTAAGGTGTTGTTGGAGCCGGTGAGCAAGTAGCCAACACATTCATTGATAGTATCAACATTATTGACATTGAATGGTCCTATGATTATTGTTGATACTATCAACGTATATTTCTATGGAGTGAGTATGTCATCGGTTATGCAGATCAGAAGCGAGTTACGTTATCTCGTTCGCGAGCTTGGGCTATTGGATAAGAACTGCCTCAATTCAGGCTTATCACTGACACAGGTCCACCTTCTTACCTACCTGCGTAAGAATGGAGTCACGCCCTTTTCTGAGCTCAGCGTACAGCTCAGCGTCGAGAAAGCCTCCCTTAGCCGAACCCTCAACTCTCTGGTTGAAAAACAATATATCGAACCATCTTTGAGTGAAGCGGATAAACGTCAGAAGTACTTTTCACTCAAAGCTGAAGGATTGAAAAGGTTAGAAGAAGCCGATGAGTCGGCCAACAATGAACTGTCTCAATTGCTGAACCTAATGAGCCCAGAAGATACCCAGAATGTGATTGATGGGTTAAGAACATTGCGACTCAGCGCTTTTCAGAAAAACGCCACGCACAACAAAGCCAGAATTCAGCTCGAAGCCTGCACCTCGGTATACCGCACTGAGATCGACAGTTTGATCAGAGATACCTTTTCGGGTGAACAAAGTATCCCACAACATCTCATTCCATTATCTCCTGACATTCCTCAGAAATGGTGGTTAGCACGTTCAGGAGAATATGTTTTAGGCGCCGTAGCGGCATGGGAGAGCGATGGAGAATGGCACTGGGGGCGATTTGTTGTCGACAACCGATTCCGCGGCCTTGGCATAGGAAAAGCATTGGCTCGTTACTCATTGGTTCAGGCGTCGAAAGACATCAACGAAATCCATATCGAAGCGCGTGACACAACCGTCAATATCGTAAAAGGACTCGGTGGAGAGGTTTTAGGTGACAAGTTCGACTTCTATGGGATGCCCGTAACGCCGATGCGATTAACGAGAGATCGACTCAATGAAGCCACTGAAACTCAAGAGTTTACGCTACCTACTCACCTGTAATTGAGCCGCAAAAGATTAAGTGACTCACTACATTACTCGCCTGCCAATCACACAGCTTTGGCAGGCCTACATGTAAAATTCTCTTACCTATTTATCCCACTCCATGAGCATGGATCTTTGCAAGCCTAAAACCACACAAACCAAAGTGATAAATAGCCCTACTTTTGGTTGGTTTTTGTCCTACATTGGCTTGGTTATACTGCGGCGGATTTTAATAAGCCAATATGGGCAAACCTGAGTGAATCAAACTCAGTCTGTACCATAAAAGGCAACGCTCTGGATTTACGTTCCAGCTCGCAGAAAGGAAAAACCATGTCTCAATATGTTGTATGTGCTCTGTATAAATTCGTAGCACTTGATGATTACCAAGAAATTCGCCAGCCACTAACTGACGTTTTAGAAACTAACCAAATCCGCGGTACTTTGCTACTTGCGAGCGAAGGCATCAACGGCACTGTTGCAGGTAAGCGCGAATCTATCGACGCTCTTCTTCAATGGTTCAAGCAAGACCCACGCCTGGCTGATGTTGTTTACAAAGAGTCGTTCAACGAAGAACAGCCATTCAACCGCACCAAGGTGAAACTCAAGAAAGAGATCGTAACCATGGGCGTTGAAGGTATCGACCCTCGCCACGTTGTTGGTACTTACGTTAAACCAAACGAATGGAACGACCTCATCTCTGATCCAGATGTGATTTTGGTTGATACTCGTAACGACTACGAAGTCGATATCGGCACGTTCAAAAACGCAGTAAACCCGAACACAGAAACCTTCCGTGAATTCCCTCAATACGTGGCAGATAACCTCGACCCTAAGAAACACAAAAAAGTCGCGATGTTCTGTACGGGTGGTATTCGCTGTGAAAAATCAACAGCCTACATGAAAGAGCAAGGCTTTGATGAGGTATACCACCTTGAAGGCGGCATTCTTAAGTACTTAGAAGAAGTACCAGAAGAAGAGAGCATGTGGGAAGGCGACTGCTACGTATTTGATGGCCGTGTTGCGGTAAACCACCAGCTAGAAAAGAGCGATTACGATGTATGTAATGCTTGTCGCTTGCCAATTACTGACGAAGACAAAGCCTCTGAGCACTTCGAAAAAGGCGTAAGCTGCCCTAAGTGTATTGATAAGCACAGCGACGAGCAAAAATCCCGTTTCCGTGAACGTGAAAAGCAAGTTCAACTGTCGAATGCTCGTGGCGAAACTCACGTAGGCGGCGATGCAGCTCACCTTATCGATCAACGTAAGAAAGAAAAGCTAGCGCACAAAGAGCAGCAACGCTCTGGTAAGAAAGCGAAGTAAGCTTTCTGCTTTCAACACGTATAGTTCTAAACATATAACGATAAATAGTTAAGCTATATACATACAAAAGGGCGCAAGTTCGAGGATTATCCCACGAGTTTGCGCCCTTTTTTGATCGCTTTACGGCTTTGTGTTTTGAACCACATTTCTTTCGAAAAATTGCTTCTATACTGTTAATAATTCGACTAGAGAGGAAGTGCCAATGCTCAATGAAAACCATGCCTTTATCTTAGATTTCCCAGATCTTAAATTAGACATTGTTCAGCTCAACCACGACGACGAAAAATTCAAAGCAGACATGCAGAAATACCACCAACTTGACTACGACATCCGTCAGCTAGAAATCTCTGGCAGCCCTATCGATGACGACAGCATGCACAATCTCAAAGTAGAGCGAATGGCGCTAAAAGACTCGCTACACAAACAACTCACTCGCCATCATGCGCTTAAATTGGTTTAAGCTATCATTATGCTAGTGTGGCTAACTTAGCCACACTACCCCACTTGTTTATTCGTCGAGAAATCTAAGTAAGTACTGAATTGAAGCCCATCATCTTGAGCTTCAAAACTCCAACCCATTCGCTCAC